>NZ_JBVVOT010000040.1:0-54992 GCF_055807455.1 Bradyrhizobium sp. Kon58 | reverse complement strand
CTGTTTGTAAGTCCGCCCCATGGCAACACCTCCAGATGGAAGTGTTGCACTTCGTTTGTGAACTCAGGGGACCCATACCGCGTGATCTCTTGTTGGCGCGCGGTGTTGGTATCGGCGACATTCGCTAACTCCTAGTCTTCGCCAAACCTCTCCCTGTGGTTATGGGTCCCGGCCTTCGCCGGGACGACAGAGATCACTCAAACCCCACCGACACCGTCCCCAGCACGCCGAAATCCGCCGTGAACCGATCACCCGCCTGGATCGGCAGCGGTGGATGGCACGTGCCCGTGGTCACCACCTCTCCTGCCTGCAGGGTAATGCCGAGGCCATGCAGTTCGTTGGCCAGCCAGGCCAGGGCAATTCGGGGATCGCCGAGCACGTTCTTGCCGTGGCCGAGATAACGCTGGCCGCGCAACGTGATCTGCGGCCGCTCCTCGACGAGATCCATGGCGCGCCAGTCCGCATGCGTCGCTGCGCCCAGCACGAACAGATGCGCACAGGCATTGTCGGCGATCAGCTGCGCCTCGCCGGCGCTGGCAAAATCGGCAAAGCGTGAATCGGGAATCTCGATCGCAGGATGCAAGCTGTCCACGGCGGCGAGCACCTCGTCGACAGTATACGGCGCCGCGCGCGGCGGCAGATCGTGCCCCATGTGGAAAGCGAACTCGGGTTCGCCGACGCGCATCGCGTTGCCCTTCATCGAGGCGGTGCCGCCATCGGGGATCACGGTGTCGCTCATGATCCGGCCGGCCAGCGGTCCCGCGACATTGATGTGCTTCTGTCCGGACTCGCTCGTCGCCGCGATCTTCCAGCCGAACAATGTCCCGCTGAGCGCCGCCTGCACGGCGTAACCCTCGGCGCGGCTCTGTGGCCGCAACCGTGGCTCCAGCGCATCAAGCTTGGTGCCGTCGCGCCAATGTTTGACCAGGACCTGCGAAGCGGCGGCGATCTGATCCTTGTCGAGCATGTGTCCTCACCCGATGATGATTTTTGTTTTTGGTCCCAGCCGCCGCAGCAATTGTCGCATCGCCGCTTTGGTGATCGAGACGCAGCCTGCGGTCGGGCCGAAATTGTCGCGCGCCAGATGCAAGAACACCGCGCTGCCCCGGCCGGCGATCCGCGGCCTCGTGTTGTGGTCGATTTCGATGATGAAGTCATAGAGATGGTCGGCCCGCTTGAGCCGGTCGCCGCCCTGCCCCTCGCTGAGCCGGATTCCCTGATTGTAATGGCGATCCTTGGGATCCTCGCACCAGGCGTCCTCGCCGGTGATGATCCGGGCCGGCAGGAAGGTCTGCGGGCGGCTGTGCCGGTCGCCCCGCCACCACAATCGCCTGGGACGGAAGCTGCCCCTCGGGGTGCCGCCATCGCCCTCGCGCTTGTTCGCCAGAATGCCGCCGCGTCCGAGCGCCACCGGAATCGTCAGCGCTCCGGCGGTCAGCCAGCCCCGGCGCGGATTCCCGGCGGCAGCCTTAACGCGGATCGCCGACAGCGGTCCGGCGCTCCGGTTCATGGTGTAACTAGCTGACGCAGCTTTATTTTTCATGTGAACGTGCGATGTCGAATTCATTACAGGACATTCATCAAGACGGCCTGCTATTCTGGGTTAGAGTGGTTCTGGCTTGTGAATCGGTAACAGCCCACTACTTCAAGACGAACAACAATAATAATTGCGACCCCTAAACTTCCCTCTCGGCTGGGTGCAGCATGGATGCGCGCCGCGCCGGACCCCAAAAGGATGACCCCCTATGGCCAATGCCCGCAAGATCCTGATCGTGGATGACGATACCGATCTGCGCGATACGTTGGTGGAGCAATTGTCGCTGCACGAAGAATTTGAAGCCTCCGCGGTCGACACCGGCGCCAAGGGCGCGAGTGCCGCGAAGGCCAATGCCCCCGATCTCGTCCTGATGGATGTTGGCCTGCCCGACACGGACGGCCGCGAAGTGGTCCGTTCATTGCGCAAGGGCGGGTTCAAGGCTCCGATCATCATGCTCACCGGGCATGACACCGATTCCGACACGATTTTGGGGCTGGAATCCGGCGCCAACGACTATGTCGCAAAGCCCTTCCGCTTCGCCGTGCTGCTGGCGCGCATCCGCGCCCAGCTCCGGCAGCACGAAGCCAGCGAGGACGCGGTGTTCTCGGTCGGCCCCTACTCTTTCCGGCCCGGCTCCAAGATGCTGACCGCCGCCAACGCGCGCAAGGTCCGGCTGACGGAGAAGGAAACCGCCATCCTTCGCTTCCTCTACCGGGCCGGCCAGATGCCGGTCTCGCGCGAGACCCTGCTCCAGGAGGTCTGGGGCTACAATTCCGGCGTCACCACCCACACGCTGGAAACCCACATCTACCGGCTTCGCCAGAAGATCGAGAAGGACGCCGCGAACCCGGAAATCCTGGTCACGGAAGCCGGTGGCTACAAGCTGGTGCCGTGATACGCTTCTGGGGCCTGCGAATCGTTTTAGATTGCATGCCCTTGAGCCCCGGACCTGAATGTCAATCGACGACGATGTAGCGCTTCTCGAGCGTGTCCCGACACTGCGCCTGTTGGGAGACGCTTCCTTGCGCATGCTGGCGATCGGCTCCGAGCAGCGTGACTTCGTCCGCGGCGATGTCTTGTTCAATCTCGGCGACGATGCCGATGCCGGCTTCGTGGTCCAGCGCGGCGCCTTCCGGGTCGATGACGGCGCCGGCGCGGAGATGATCGCAAGTCCCGGTGCGCTGATCGGCGAGCTCGCGCTGATCGTGCCGATGAAGCGGCCGTCGAGCGCGATTGCGATCGAGCACGCCTCCGTCATCCGCGTCGCGCGCAGCCTGTTTCAGCGCGTGCTCGAAAGCGACCCCGCCGCCGCCGTCCGCCTGCGCGATGAATTCGCGGTGCGCTCCAGCCAGATCGCCAGCGATATATTGATGGCGGGTGCGAAGCTGACGTCCTGAGTGTCGTAACTTCGTAGCCCGGATGGAGCGAAGCGTAATCCGGGATTCTGGCCTACGGAAAAACTGCCCCGGATTTCGCTGCGCTCCATCCGGGCTACAAGATCATAGATCCAGCGTCACCGTCACCGGCACATGGTCCGACGGGCGCTCCCAGCTCCGCGCCTCGCGCAAAATCTTGAAATCACTGACCGCATCTTTCAGCGCGCGCGAGACCCAGATGTGGTCGAGCCTGCGGCCGCGATCGCCGACGGTCCAATCGGCGGAGCGGTAGCTCCACCACGTGTAGACCTTTTCCGACATCGGAATGCGCTCGCGCGCGACGTCGACCCACTCGCCGGCGGCGAGCGCGGCTTGCAGCTTCTCGGTTTCGATGGGCGTGTGCGACACCACCTTCAGAAGCTGCTTGTGCGACCAGACGTCGTTCTCATGCGGGGCGACGTTGAGATCGCCGACCAGGATGTGGCGATCCTCGCCGCGCGGATGCAACGGCTCGCACGCCTTCATCTCGTCGAGGAAGCGGAGCTTGTGGTCGAATTTCTCGTTCAGCGCGGGATCGGGAATGTCGCCGCCGGCCGGCACGTAAAAATTATGCACCACCAACGGCTTTGCGATCCCGGCCCTCTCACCGAACGACACCGAGATGTGGCGTGAATCCACCTTGTCGCAGAAGGTGCGGATGTCCTTCGATTCGAACGGAATCTTCGAGACGATGGCGACGCCGTGATAACCCTTCTGCCCGTTCAGCGCGACATGCTCGTAACCGAGCCGCTTGAAGCGCTTCAGCGGAAAGGCGTCGTCGATGCACTTGGTCTCCTGGAGACACAGCACGTCCGGCCGCGCGCTCTTGAGAAATTTTGCCACCAGATCGATGCGCAGCCGCACCGAATTGATGTTCCAGGTTGTCAGGGAAAAACGCATGAGGGATGCGTCTTAGCATGGATTGGCGCGAGGAAAATGCTTGTCCACAGGAGTGGAATTGTAGGGTGGGTTAGCGCAGCGTAACCCACCATGCTTCCACATTTGCCGACCGAGATGGTGGGTTACGCCTTCGGCTAACCCACCCTACGGCAGCTAGCCCGGCGACGGGCCGTAATTGGTAAAATCGATCTTGAACATGCCGGGATCGAGCTTCTTGCTCGTGTCCAGATTATAGACCGCGATCGTGGTGTCGTAGCCCTGCGGGTCGGTGACGGTCCACTGCTTCAACTGGCCGTCCTTGGCGCCGAACATCAGCAAGAGGCGGCTGGTGCCGACCAGCGCCTGCTTCTCCTCGATGGTGACGCTGACGAAGACGTCGTCGGCCGAGACGTTGACGACGTTGGTGTCCTTCATCAGGTCGATGCGGTCGGACAGCAGGAAACGCAGCGGTGTCTGCGACAGCGGATAGACGTCCTGCGTCGCGAGCTTGCGGTCGCGCACCACCAGCGACGATCCGTCGGCGACGATGTCGATCGGGCTCGGCGCGTCATATTCGAAGCGCACCTTGCCTGGCTTCTGGATGTAGAAGTCGCCTTGCGTCTTGCTGCCGTCGGGGCCGACCTGGACGAAATTTCCGACCAGCGTCGACAATGACGACAAATAGGCGCTGACCTTGGCGGCCTGGGCCTTCTGGTTCGCATCGAAGGTCTGGAAGATGCTGCTGGGCACGTTGCGGCGCGGATCCGGGATCACCGGATTCGGCGGCGTCTGGGTCGCGCCGGTGACCGCGGGCCCTCCACCGGCCGGACCGCCGTCGCGGCCCTTCGGTGCAGGCTTCGGCACGGGAATAGTCTGCGCGAACGACGCCGTGATCACCATCGCGGCGGTGACGAGAATCACGCCGGCCATGCGCGCGCTTCGCGCGGCGATGATGGCAGCGAATCGAATGTCCTTATGTCTGATCAACGCGTCGTCCTGTGTGGCTGGGCGCCCTTTTAGCGTGATTTCGGCCAAAAGCAGATAACGTTTTTGCGTGAATGATGGTTTGAGGCGGCTCGCCTCACATATGGCTGTCTTCTTCCTCGACCAGAATCTCGCGCTTGCCGGCGTGGTTGGCGGGTCCGACGATGCCCTCCAGTTCCATGCGCTCCATCAGCGATGCGGCGCGGTTATAGCCGATCTGCAGGCGGCGCTGGATGTAGCTGGTCGAGGCCTTGCGATCGCGTTTGACGATCGCAACGGCCTGAGAGAACAAATCGCCGCCGCCATCCGCGCCCATAGCGGACGCGTCGAACACCGCGCCGTCCTCGTCCTCGCTGGGCTCTTCGGCTGTGACGGCTTCGAGATATTCCGGCTGTCCCTGCGTCTTGAGGTGGCGCACCACCTTCTCGACTTCCTCGTCCGACGCGAAAGGTCCGTGCACGCGGCTGATGCGACCGCCGCCGGCCATGTAGAGCATGTCGCCCTGGCCGAGGAGTTGCTCGGCACCCATCTCGCCCAAAATCGTGCGGCTGTCGATCTTGGACGTCACCTGGAAGGCGATGCGGGTCGGGAAGTTCGCCTTGATGGTGCCGGTGATGACGTCAACCGATGGACGCTGCGTTGCGAGGATCACGTGCAGGCCGGCGGCGCGCGCCATCTGCGCGAGGCGCTGCACCGCGCCTTCGATGTCCTTGCCGGCAACCATCATCAGGTCGGCCATTTCGTCGACGATGATGACGATGTAGGGCAGCGGGTCGAGCGAGAGCTTCTCTTCCTCGTAGATCGCCTTGCCGGTTTCCTTGTCGAAGCCGGTGTGCACCGTGCGGGTCGGCTCTTCGCCCTTGGCCTTCAATTCGAGCAAGCGCGTGTTGTAACCGTCGATGTTGCGCACACCGAGCTTGGCCATGTTCTTGTAGCGCTCTTCCATCTCGCGCACCGCCCATTTCAGCGCGACCACCGCTTTCTTCGGGTCGGTCACGACGGGCGTGAGCAGATGGGGAATGCCGTCATAGACGGAGAGTTCGAGCATCTTCGGATCGACCATGATCAGTCGGCACTGGTCCGGGCGCAGCCGGTAGACCAGGCTGAGGATCATGGTGTTGATGGCGACCGACTTGCCGGAGCCGGTGGTACCGGCGATCAGCATGTGCGGCGTACGTGCGAGGTCGATGATGACGGGATCACCGCCGATGGTCTTGCCGAGGCAGAGCGGCAGTTTCGCAACCGAATCGACAGTCTCCTTGGCGACCAGCAGCTCGCGGAGATAGACCTTTTCGCGATGCGCGTTCGGCAGCTCGATGCCGATCGCGTTGCGGCCGGGCACGACGGCGACGCGCGCCGACAGCGCGCTCATCGAACGTGCAATGTCGTCGGACAGTCCGATCACGCGCGACGATTTGATACCCGGCGCCGGCTCCAGCTCGTACAGCGTGACCACGGGACCCGGATGGGCCTTCACGATCTCGCCGCGAACGCCGAAATCCTGCAGCACGCCTTCGAGCGCGCGCGAATTGGTTTCCAGCTCGGCCTTGCTGAGCGGCTGGCGATCGCCGGCCTTGGGCGCGGCCAGCACCGACACGGACGGAAGCTCGAACTTGTCGGAGGATTTCTTGGAAGCGGCCTTGGGCGCAGCCTTCTTGCGTGGCGCGCGGGCGG
This sequence comes from Bradyrhizobium sp. Kon58, assembly GCF_055807455.1. Lineage (NCBI taxonomy): Bacteria > Pseudomonadati > Pseudomonadota > Alphaproteobacteria > Hyphomicrobiales > Nitrobacteraceae > Bradyrhizobium > Bradyrhizobium sp. Kon58. Next base: position 48,503 of record NZ_JBVVOT010000040.1, on the reverse strand, counting down.
CGGGCTCCTCCTCCTCTTCCTCGTCTTCCTCGCCCTCTTCATGCTCGTCGTCGTAGTCCTCGTCCTGGGCCTGCGGCGAGATCGACGGCGCGGCGCGGCCGCCACCGAGCTTCGGCTCCTGGCGGCTGAATGCAACGGCCTTGGTCTTCGGTCCGCTGGAGACCAGCGAGCGGTAGGCAGCACCAAGCAACCAGATCAGCCGCGCCTTCGTGCTCATCAAGGCGTGGAACAGCCAGCCCAGCGATACCGAACCGCGATCGCCCTCATCGTCCTGGTCGAGCGGCTTGTCGTCGTCCTCGATCTCCGCGAGTTCGTCGTCATGCTCGCGTGCGCCGAGGCCGCAGGCGATCAGGAAGGTCGCCGCCATCGCGGCGAACAGGATCGTGCCGAGCACGATGCGATAGATCATGCCCGGCGGTCCGAAGATCACCGCAGGCGCGCGAACCAGCGCGTCGCCGACCACGCCGCCGAGGCCGGTCGGCAGCGGCCAGGCGCCGCCATGTGGCCAGCAGCTGACGAAGCCCGCCGCGATCACCGTGCAGAGAACCCAGGAGCCGAGCCGCAGTGCCTCGCGGTCGAACGGGCGATGGGTCAGCATGCGCCAGCCCCAGACCGCGACCGTCAGGACCAGCATGATCGCGCCGAGCCCGAGGATCTGCATCGCAAGGTCGGCGCCGATCGCGCCGGCATAGCCGAGAATGTTGCGGATCGGCCGCGACGTTGCGTGGCTGAGGCTGGGGTCCTGGACCGACCAGGTCATCAGCGCCGCCGAGGCGACGCCCGACAATGCGATCAGGCCGAGCCCGCTGAGCTCGCGCACGCGCCGCGCCAGACCCTCGCGGATCGAGGGCGGCAGATGGCCGACCAGGGGAATGACACGTTCGATTGTCGACATGCTCACGGGCCCCGCCTAACCCAGAGTCTCGACCAGGCGGTGCAGCGCCTGCGCCGTGGTCTCGCCATCCTGCACCAGCGCAAGGCGAATGTAGCCTGCGCCGGGATTGAAGCCGTCGGGCTGGAGCCGCGCCAGATAGCTGCCGGGCACCACGCGCACGCCTGCTTCCTTGAAGAGTTTCAGGCACACGGACACGTCGTCGCCGATTTCGGACGTGTTGAGCCAGACGCAGAAGCCGGCGTCGGGCCGGCGATAGCCGTAACGACCGCCGATGATCTGGTCGGCGAGATCGAACTTGATCCGGTAGAGCCTGCGGTTCTCCTCGACATGCGCCTCGTCGCCGTAAGCGACGGTCGCGACATGCTGGAGCGGCACCGGCACCTGCGGCGCCGCGATGTTGCGCAGCTCGAGGAACATGCCGATGAGTTTTTTGTCGCCGGCGGCGAAGCCGACGCGCAGGCCCGGCAGGTTGGAGCGCTTCGACAGCGACTGGAACGCAACCACGCGGGTGAAATCAGGGCCGGCGCATTCGAGCGCGCTGCCGGGCGCTTCGCGGGTGTAGATCTCCGAATAGCACTCGTCGCTGAGGATGACGAAGCCGTAGCGGTCGGCGAGCTGCTTCAGGCGCGTGAAATAATCGCGCGAGGCGACCGAGCCGTGCGGGTTGGCGGGCGAAGCCAGATAGAACGCCACCGTGCGCGCCAGCGTCGCCTCGTCGATGGCGTCGAGATCGGGCAGGAAGCCGTTCTCGGCGGTGGTCGGCAGGTAGACCGGCTCGCAAGCGGCGGCGCGGGCGCCGGCGCCATAGACCGGATAGAACGGGTTCGGCATCAGGATCGCGGGCTTGCCGGGACGCGGGCCGACATAGCGCGCCGCTGCGATCGCGGCGAGGAACAGGCCTTCGCGGCTGCCATTGAGGACGAGAATCTCGCTCTCGGGATCGAGGGTGCGCGGCAGCTTGAAGCGCGACGACAGCCAGGCGCCCGCAGCCTTGCGGAACGGGTCGGTGCCCTTGTTCGCGGGGTAACGGCCGAAATCGGCGATGTGCTTGGCCAGCACCGGGCCGACGAAGTCGGGCACGGGATGCTGCGGCTCGCCGACGGCAAGCGAAATCAAAGGCTTGCCGGGCTGATGCGGCGCCAGCAGCTCGTTGAGCCGGACGAAGGGAGAGCGTTCGCTATCGGAGCTTCCGCTGTCCTGCGGCGCACGGGATGAAGCGGTCATAGCCATTCTGGACGCCAGCACTCTTGGAACAGCCGGTCGCGACCAAGGCGCCGGCGGGAAGCGGTTCAGTTCACCATAGATAGGGCGAGGTTAAGACGCGATTAACCATCGGTCGCCGGCTCCGTCCAGAGCAGGAATAATGAGGCCGGATAACAACGGGATGCATGGCCCCAGGGCGGAGCTGGTTCTTGCACCTCCCGCTTGCGGGAGAGGTCGGCGCGCAGCGCCGGGTGAGGGTTCTCTCCAAACAGGGACTGTCCCGATGTTGAGGCACCCTCTCCCCCAGCCCTCCCCCGCATGCGGGGGAGGGAGCGCGCCGTCATCGCGGCTCTTAGTGCGCCGGCAGCTTCTCGAAGGTCGCCATGCCCGCGGGGATCGCGTGGAAGTCCTGCTTGTCGCAGGTGTAGATCGCCATCTGCGGATGGAACTGCGCAGGCTCGTCCAGCGTGCCGACCTTCAGGATCGCGGCCGGCAATCCGGGAACCTTGGTCACCAGATGGGTGCCGCACTCGCCGCAGAATTCGCGCGTGACGGCGCGTTCGAGGTCCTTGCGCGTGAACTGCTTGGGCTGCCCGGTGATGTAGCTGAAGCCGGCCGCCGGCATCGCGATGAAGGTGTTGGGCGCGCCGCCCGAGATGTACTGGCACTCGCGGCAATGACACTGCGCCTGCATCATCGGGTCGCCCTCGGCGACATACCGCACCTCGCCGCAATAGCATCCGCCTTCCAAACGCATGACGACCTCCCTTTTGTTGTTTGTTGTGGTCGATATTTCTGCGCGGGCGCTGCGGAATGGCAATCTTTTTCTTCAGCTCCAGCCGGACAAAAAGAAAGGGGCTCCAACTTGCGCTGGAGCCCCTCAACGGTCGGGACATTGCCGGGTATGTGCCCCAAACCGTAGTTGTGAGCGCGGCCTCCGGGGAGGCCGCGCCCGGGAGGAGACTTACATGTTGTAGGCGCGCTCGGTGTGCTCGGTGATGTCGAGGCCTTCACGCTCGCTCTCGACATTGGCGCGGAGGCCAACGATCACATCGACGACCTTGTAGAGGATCGCCGAACCGATACCCGACCACACCAGCGTGGTGCCGACGCCCCAGACCTGGGAGATCATCTGCGCCGCGAAGTCGTAATCGGCAACCTTCGGCGGGATCGCGGTGTAGTCGATGATGCCCGCACCACCCAGCGCCGGATTGACGAGGATGCCGGTGCCGAGGGCGCCGATGATGCCGCCGACGCAGTGCACGCCGAACACATCGAGGCTGTCGTCGTAGCCGAGCGCGTTCTTCACGACGGTGCAGAAGAACAGGCAGACCACGCCGACCACGAGGCCGAGGACGATCGCACCCATCACGCCGGAGAAGCCGGCGGCAGGCGTGACGGCCACGAGGCCCGCGACAGCGCCGGAGATGACGCCGAGCACCGACGGGTGACCCTTGATGATCCACTCCGCGAACATCCACGACAGCGCGGCGGCTGCGGTGGCGACGAAGGAGTTGGTCATGGCGAGGGCCGCGCCGCCGTTGGCTTCGAGGTTGGAGCCGGCGTTGAAGCCGAACCAGCCGACCCAGAGCAGCGAGGCGCCGATCATCGACATCGTCAGCGAGTGCGGAGCCATCAGCTCCTTGCCGTAGCCGACGCGCTTGCCGATCAGCAGGGCGCCGACGAGGCCTGCGATGCCGGCGTTGATGTGCACCACGGTGCCGCCGGCGAAGTCGATCGCGCCCTTCTTGAAGATCCAGCCTGCGTCGGCGTTGATCTCGTCGAGCTTGGCCTGCGCCGCGGTCTTCGCCGCGCCATCAGCCGCAGCAGCCAGAGCCTTGGCTGCGTCCTGGATCATGTCCGGGCCGGGCCAGTACCAGACCATGTGGGCGATCGGGAAGTAGATCAGCGTGACCCAGAGCGGGACGAACAGCGCGAGCGCCGCGAACTTCATGCGCTCGGCGAAGGCGCCGACGATGAGGGCGGGCGTGATCGCCGCGAAGGTCATCTGGAAGCACATATAGATGAGCTCCGAGATGTTGGCGTCGACCGAGAAGGTCGCGGCCTTCGAGTCGGTGGTGACGCCCATCATGAAGGCCTTGGAGAAGCCGCCGATGAAGTCCGAGCCGCCGGTGAAGGTGAGGCTGTAGCCGTACACGGCCCAGATCACGGTGACGACGCAGACGGTGTAGAACACCTGCATCAGGACCGAGAGCATGTTCTTGGAGCGGACGAGGCCGCCGTAGAACAGCGCGAGGCCGGGGATCGTCATCAACAGCACGAGCACTGTCGATGTCAGCATCCAGGCGTTGTCTCCCTTGTTGACCGTTGGCTCGGCGTAGGCTGCGGTCGCAGCGAACAGGCCGACTGCGAGAGCCGCCAATCCCGCGCCATAGGGACGCTTAAACGTCATTTCATTTACTCCTGATTGAATTTTGATTGAGCGCGAAATCAAAGGGCCGCAGCATCGGCCTCGCCGGTGCGGATACGAACCGCATGGTCGAGATTGATGACGAAGATCTTGCCGTCGCCGATCTGCCCGGTTTTCGCGGCGGTCGTGATGGCGTCGATGGTCTTGTCGACCTGGTCGGAGGCGACTGCGACCTCGATCTTGATCTTGGGCAGGAAGCTCACGGCATATTCGGCGCCGCGATAGATTTCCGTATGGCCCTTCTGGCGGCCATATCCCTTGACTTCCGTCACCGTGAGACCGTGAACGCCGATGGCGGTCAGGGCGTCACGGACTTCTTCCAGCTTGAATGGCTTAATAATCGCCATAACAATTTTCATGGGTCCTATCCCCGCTTGGGCCCGGTCCGGACGTGGCCGGGCGTTTCTCGACTGGTTCGCCACGAGGGAGAAAGTTCACTACGCGGGCACAGCCAGGACCCATAGAATCAAATGCCGTGCCAGATCGGGCGTGTTGCCTAACGGACTATGAAAACGGGTGTTTTCACGTTTGACGCGTATTGCGGTGCAGTGCGCTATTACGCCGCGCTCAATACCTGACCATGGCTGATTAAAATAAAGGCACGTCAAGCTGCCGACACATTGGTGCTCACGCGTCGGGCAGCACAAAGGTATTTCCGTAGGGCGGACGCCTATTGTGGGGCTTGTCGTGCTGCGAAATATCGGACCCCTGCTTCGTGTGCTCACGGAATACGCGCAACCGGCCAGCCAGCTTGGGCGAGGCGCGGCTTGCCGGACGGTCGCCGGCAGAGACCGTCAGGCGGCGCTGCGTTCCGCGAACACCCGGTCGATCAGCCCCCAGTCGACCGCCTGCTGCGCGGTCATGAAGTGGTCGCGGTCCAGGGTCCGTTCCACGTCCGGCTCGGGGCGCCCGCAATGCTGGGCATAGAGCCGGATGATGCGCCGCTTGGTTTCCTGCATCTCGGTGGCATGGATCAGGATGTCGGACGCCTGGCCCTGAAAGCCGCCGAGCGGCTGATGCACGTGAAGGCTCGCATTCGGCAGGGCGGCGCGGTGACCGGGCTCGCCGGCCATCAGCAGAAACGAGCCCATCGAGCGCGCGGTGCCCATGCACAGCGTATGCACCGGCGCCTTGATGAATTGCATGGTGTCGTACATCGCGAGGCCGCTGGTGACCACGCCGCCATAGGAGTTGATGTAGAGATTGATCGGCTTGTTCGGATTCTCCGCCTCCAGGAACAAGAGCTGCGCGCAGACCAGTCCGGACATCGCATCATTGACCTCGCCGTTGAGGAAGATGATGCGCTCGCGCAGCAGCCGCGAATAGATGTCGAAGGATCGCTCGCCGCGAGCGGATTGTTCGACGACCATAGGGACGAGCTGAAGCATGTCGCGCATCGGCGACCTCCGTTTCTGTGGGGTGATGAAGTGGTGTCGGTGTTAGGCGGCTGCGCGCATCAGGCAGCCATTGCTGTTGGCCGGCTGCGGCAGCTTCATGCCGATATCGCAGGCTTGCTGAATGATGCGGAAGCGGGTGCCACCGTCCTCGTTCGGTTCGATCCGGAAGATGACATGGCTTTCGCGAAACGGCGGTTCGGAATCGCGAAGCCGGTAGCGCACCTCTTGGCCTGGGATCGACGTCTCCGGCTCGGCGCCCGCAAGATCGCAATCCGGCAGCCAGCGCTCGCGCAAAGCCGGAATGGTCACCGCGCGCCAGACCTTGGCCGGCGGCGCATCGAATTCATATTCGAGCACGAGCGCTGCGTCGGAGGGATCAGGCTTCACGGCGTCACTCATTGATCCATCTCCTTCAAGAGATCGGCGAGGGCATCCATGCGTTTCGGCCAATAGGCGCGGTAGCGCGCAAGCCAGGTCCCGATGGCGGAGATTCCTTCGGGATCGACTTCGTAATTCACAAAGCGGCCCTGCCGCTGTTCGCGTACCAGGCCCGCCCCGCGCAGCACCGCGAGATGCTGCGACATCGCCGGTTGGCTGATCTCCAATCCGTCGCGCAAGGCGCTCGCATTCAGGCTTCCGCCGGCAAGCTTCTCAAAGACCTTGCGGCGGGTCGGGTCGGCCAGCGCCTTGAAGATGTCGGCTTCGATCATGGTGACACATAAGCATGTGCTTATGTGTTGCGCAAGCCCAATTACTGCAGCGCCTCGCCGTGCTGCGAAATATCCAGTCCTTCGAGCTCGTGCTCACGGGAGACGCGCAACGGTACGAACAGGCCGACCAGCTTGAGCAGGACGAAGCTCACGCCGGCCGACCAGGCGAAGGTGACCGCGACCCCATACAGCTGGATCAGAAGCTGCTGCGGATGGCCCTCGATCAGGCCGGCGGTGCCGCCGATCGCGCTGGTTGCGAACACGCCGGCCAGCAGGGTCCCGGTCATCCCGCCGATGCCGTGGACGCCGAACACGTCGAGCGAATCGTCATAGTCGAAGCGGTGCTTCAGCCAGGTGCAGGCCCAGTAGCAGACGAGGCCTGCGATCACGCCGATGACGATACCGTGCCAGGGCGCCACGAAACCCGAGGCCGGCGTGATGGTGCCGAGGCCGGCGACCGCGCCGGAGATCATGCCGAGCACGGATGGCTTGCGCCGCGTCGACCATTCGATCGCGCCCCAGGTCAGCGCGCCGGAGCAGGCTGCGAGATGGGTCGCGATGATCGCCAGCACCGCGCGCGAATTGGCTGCGCCCGCCGAGCCGCCGTTGAAGCCGAACCAGCCGACCCACAACAGGCCGGTGCCCATCACCGCGAGCGACAGATCGAACGGCGAGAGATTTTCGGTGCCGTAGCCATGACGGCGTCCCATCACCTTCGCCGCGACGAGGCCGGCGGTGCCGGCCGACAGATGCACCACGAGTCCGCCGGCGAAATCCAGCACGCCCATGCTGGCGAGGAAGCCGCCGCCCCACACCCAATGCGCCAGCGGAATGTAGACGAAGATGAACCAGGCGACCGAGAAGAGGAGATAGGCGGAGAACCGCATCCGGTCGGCGACCGCGCCCGCGACCAGTGCCACCGTGATGATCGCAAACGTCATCTGGTACAGCATGAACAGCGCTTCCGGGATCGTCTTCGCCGCCGGGTTGACGCTGTCCATGGTCATGCCGGCGAGAAACCAGCGGTCGAGCGTGCCGATCCACGGGCCGTCGCCGACGAAGCACAGCGAATAGCCGAACGCGACCCAGAGAATGGAGATGATGGTCACCGCGGCGAGGCTCTGCGCCATGGTGGCGAGCACGTTCTTCTTGCGCACCATGCCGGAATAGAACAGCGCGAGTCCCGGGATCGTCATCATCAGCACCAGCGCGGTGGCGACGATCATCCAGGCGGTGTCGGCGGTGTTGATCTCGGAGCCCGCGGCACGCGCAGGCGAAGCCATGATCGACACAAGCCCGATCGGCGCGGCGATAGCAGCCGCGCGGCGCAACAATCCCGCCATGTCGTTTCCCCCAGCTATTGATTGCGTCGCACGCCGTGGCGCCGTTGCCCGGTGCGATCGAAGAAGAGCGTTTTCGAGCGAAGCGGATACCGGTTCGCGAAAAGAAAACGCGTCAAGGCAAAAATCTAGAGCGCGTCGCTGTCGGTCTCGCCGGTGCGAATGCGGGTCGCGTGGTCGATCGGCGTGACGAAGATCTTGCCGTCGCCGATCTGGCCGGTCCGCGCGGTCGCGGTGATGACGGCGACGGCCTTCTCCGCGATATCGGAGGCAACCGCGATCTCGATCCGCAGCTTCGGCAGGAAATTCACGACATATTCGGCGCCGCGATAGATCTCGGTGTGGCCCTTCTGGCGGCCATAGCCCTTCACTTCGGTCACGGTCATGCCGTGGACGCCAATCGCCGTCAGCGCCTGGCGGACTTCATCGAGCTTGAAGGGTTTGATGATCGCGACGACGAGTTTCATGGTCAGGCCTATTCCCCGGGATGCGCCGCGCCGTATGTCCCCGGCGCAGCGTCAATCTGGCATCTTTCCGGGCAAATGGCATAAAAAACTTGCAGATTGAAGCGGAAAATCGTTGGGCGATGTGAACGGCCGCCTCTGTACAGGGCAGCCGTTCATCCTCCACAATGCGTTTTTGGAATGGATGCGATGAACCCAAGCGTCGCGCCCGGTACAAAACTAGGTTCGAGGGGGACGTTTCATGGCGAGTTGGTTCTACGCATCCGAGGGTAAGCAGCAGGGACCCTATCAGGAAGGGCAATTCCGCGACCTCGTTGCCCAGGGAGTCGTGCGTCCGGATACGCTGGTGTGGTCGGAGGGCATGGCCGGCTGGCAGAAGGCCGCCGAAATCCCCGGCCTGATCGGCGGCGGCGGTGCGCCCCCGATGATGCCCGCTGGCGGCCCGCCGATGATGGGCTCCGGAGGTTACGGCGGCGGTGGCGCCGGAGGATCGCTGGCGGTCGATTTCGGCATTCTCGAGTTCACCTGGCGCAGCATCGTGATGCTGATCGGCATGTGCTTCATCATCCCGGTGCCGTGGGTGTTCGTCTGGTACACGAAATGGATCGTGTCCTGCGTGAAGGTCCCCGGGCGGCCCAATCTCAGCTTCACCGGGAATGCGATGGCGCTGGTGCCCTGGTATTTCGGCTTCATCGTTCTGGCGATCGTGATCGGGTTGATCGGCGTCCCCTTGCTGAGCAATTTGCTGTTCATCGCCCAGATCGTTCTCTACTGGCTCCTGATCAAATGGATGGTCGCGAACCTTGCCTCCAACGGGCAGCCGCTCGGCCTGAGCTTCACCGGCACGGTCTGGGCCTATGTCGGCTGGAGCCTGCTGTTTGCGATCTCCATCATCACCATCATCGGCTGGGCCTGGGTCGCCGCGGCTCAGATGCGCTGGTTCTGCCGCAGCATCGAAGGCACGCGGCGCGAGATCGTCTTCAATGGCAGCGGTCTCGGGATTCTGTGGCGGGGCATCGTGGCCGCATTCCTGTGCGGCTTCATCATCCCGATCCCGTGGGTGTATCGCTGGATCATGAACTGGTTCGCGTCGGAGACGGTCCTGGCTCCGCGAGGATCGCTCGGGCCTGACCTCGAGAGGCATAAGCGCGCGATCGATCGTGCTTATGCCTCCTAAGCTCTCCGCTCGCGCACCGAGCCCTCCTGCGCGACGGAGGCCACCAGCGTGCCGTCGGGCTTGAAGATCGAACCACGGGTCAAGCCGCGGCCGCCTCGGGCGCTCGGCGAATCCTGCGCGTAGAGCAGCCATTCGTCGGCGCGGAACGGGCGGTGAAACCACATTGCGTGGTCGAGGCTCGCGGGCATCATGCGCTTGTCGAACAGGGTGCGGCCGTAGCGCGCCATGATCGCGTCGAGCAGCGAGAAGTCGGACGCGTAGGCCAGCGCGCACATGTGCAGCGCCGGATCATCCGGCAGCGTCGCCGCGGTCTTGATCCAGACATGGATCCGGCCGTCCTCGATCCTCTCACCGAAATAACGGCCGAGCTCGACCGGGCGCAGCTCGATCGGACGGTCGGATTCATAGTAGCGGCGGATGAACTCCGGCATCTCCTTGAACATCGGCTGCTTCGCGACCTCCTCCGCCGTGAGCTTTTCCGGCGGCGGCACGTCGGGCATCTTGTCCTGGTGATCGAACGCGCTCTCTTCCTCCGCGTGGAACGACACCATGATCGAGAAGATCGCGTTGCCGTGCTGAATTGCGGTGACGCGGCGCGTCGAGTAGCTCTTGCCATCGCGCAGGCGCTCGACCTGGTAGATGATCGGGATCTGCGGATCGCCCGGCAGGATGAAATAGCAATGCAGCGAATGCGGCAGCCGGCCCTCGACGGTGCGGCACGCCGCAACCATCGCCTGCCCGATCACCTGGCCGCCGAACACCCGCTGCCAGCTGGTCTTCGGACTGTTGCCGCGGAACAGATTCACCTCGAGCTGTTCGAGGTCGAGGATCGAGATGAGGTCGATCAGGCTCTTGGACATGGAATTCAGCTTTCGCCTTGCCGCCCCGGCTTCGCTGCTCCGGAATGACACAATGGGGGCTCTCCGCCCTTGTTTCACCGCACTGTTTCGCCCACCTCAAGTCTGGTAGCAAGACCAAGAAAACGCGAAGACTTAGCCGGGAATTGGGTATGTCGGTACAGGGTAGCATTGTCATCGGTGGCGGCGCGTTTGCGGGCTTGGCGCTGGCCCTGGCGCTGCGCCAGGGGCTCGGCCCCGAGATCCCCGTCATCGTCGCCGACCCCGCGCTCGGCACACGGCCGAGCCGGGACCCGCGCGCCACCGCGATCGTGGCTGCCTGCCGCCGCCTGTTCGAGGCGATCGGCGCCTGGGACGACGTCAGGGGCGAGGCGCAGCCGATCCTCGACATGGTCGTCACCGATTCCAAGCTGGAAGACGCCACCCGCCCGGCGTTCCTCAACTTTGCCGGCGATGTCGCGCCGGGCGAGCCCTTCGCGCATATGGTCGAGAACCGCCGCCTGATCGATGCACTGGTGGTGCGCGCCGAGGCCGAGGGCATCGATCTCCGCGCGACCACCGTGTCATCTTACGACGCGCGGGCCGAAGGTATCGACGTGACGCTCGGCGACGGCAGCGTGATTGCAGCGAGCCTCCTGGTCGCGGCTGACGGTGCGAAGTCGAAACTGCGCGAGCGCGCCGGCATCGCCACCCATGGCTGGGAATATGATCAATCCGGCATCGTCGTCACTGTCGGGCATGAGCGCGATCACGAGGGACGTGCCGAAGAGCATTTTCTGCCGGCGGGTCCGTTCGCGATCCTGCCGCTGCCAGGCAAGCGCTCCTCGCTGGTGTGGACCGAGCGCCGCAGCGAAGCCGCGCGTATCGTTGCGTTGAGCGACGAGGAATTTCACGGCGAACTCGAGCAACGCTTCGGCCTGCATCTCGGCGAGGTGAAGGCGCTCGACAAGCCGCGCGCGTTTCCGCTGTCCTATTTCGTCGCACGCTCTTTCATTGCCCAGCGCCTCGCGCTGGTCGGCGATTCCGCCCACGTCATCCACCCCATCGCGGGCCAGGGTCTCAACATGGGGCTGAAGGACGTCGCCGCGCTGGCCGAGGTCGTGGTCGATGCGGCGCGGCTCGGCATGGATATCGGTGGCGCCGACGTGCTGGAACGTTACCAGCGCTGGCGCCGCTTCGACACCATGGCGATGGGCGTTGCCACCAACTCGCTCAACTTCCTGTTCTCCAACCAGTCGACCTTGCTGCGCACCGTCCGCGACATCGGCCTCGGCCTGGTCGATCGCGCCCCGCCGCTGAAGAACCTGTTCATCCGCCAGGCCGCGGGTCTGACCGGTGAGATACCGCGGTTGTTGAAGGGCGAAGCGCTGTAGGATTTTCGTAGCCCGGATGGAGCGCAGCGTAATCCGGGGCCGCTGCGTCATACGAGGAACCCCGGATTTCGCTGCGCTCCATCCGGGCTACAAGTCTGGCAGCGCGCTACACGCCCTCAATCGATCTTGCGGGCCTCTTCCGGCAGCATGATCGGGATGCCGTCGCGGATCGGATAGGCGAGCTTCGCGCTGCGCGAGATCAGCTCCTGCTTTGCAGAATCGAACTCCAGCGGACCCTTGGTCAGCGGGCAGACCAAAATCTCCAGCAATTTGGGATCGACGCTGGCTTCGGGGCGTTCGGTGGGCGCGTTCATGGGGGTCTCCGGCGGTCGGTTGCCTCTAGCATAAAAAATCGTAGCAGCCCATCGCGTCGCCTCAAGCGGAAACCATCCGCAGGATCTCGTCGAGCAGGCCCTCGAGCCGCGCGGCCGGAAATGGCGAGCCGGACAGGGCGAAGCCGAGAAACGTCCAGTACAGGATTTGGGCGCGGGCTCGCGCCGTCGCCGCCTCGAACCCGCGCTTCCTCAGCAGCTCCTCGATATAGTCGAGCCTGCGCCGGTCGATGGCACGCACCGCCGTTAGTGCCGCCGCATCGAAGGCCGCCCAGTTCCGCACCGCGCGCTCGAGGTCGAGCCGCGCGCCAAAAGTCCTGCGCAGCAGCGCTTTCAGAGGCTCGTCGCCGTCCGTCTCGACATCGGCGATGATCTGCTCGGCCGCGATCTCTCGCCAGCGCTTCAAGAGAGCAGCATGGAACGCGCCGAGATCGGCGAAATGCCAATAGAAGCTGCCGCGCGAGACCCCCATGGCTTTCGCCAGCGGATCGGCTTTCAGCGCGGTGAAGCCGTCTCGCGCGAGCGCCTTCAGGCCCTGCTTGATCCAGTCGTCGGCGGTCAGCTGTTCGGCCATGGCGGGTTCCGGATGCAAACCATACACTAGTGTATTGACAGCCGGCAGGCCAGCGCCTATCTCACCATACAGAACTGTATGGACGAGATTTGCAGGGAGCTTTGACGATGCGTGATCTCTTGCTCCAGTGCGCCGGGGTCGTGACCATCGCCGTGGCCCTCATCCATGGCATTCTCGGCGAGACCAAGGTCTTTGCCCGCGCCCGCATCGAGCCGGAACGGCTCCGCACCCTGATCCGCCTGGTCTGGCAGGCCTCGACCGTCGCCTGGATCGGCGGCGGCGTGCTCCTGATCGCGGCGCCCTGGATGCAATCGGAGCCGGCGCGTCACTGGATCGTCGTCACCATGGCCGGTGTGTTCGGCTTCTCCGCTCTCGCCAACGCATGGGCCACCCGCGGCCGGCATTTTGGCTGGATGGCGCTCAGCGCCGTCGTCGTCATGGCAGTCGCCGGCTACTGAGCGACGCGCCCGATCAGCTGGCCATCAAACCGTGAGACGTAAGGCCGCAGCGTCGTCTCAAATGCGCGCTGCACACGGAGAGCGCTGATCTTTTTCGGATCGTTAGAATAACTCTAAAGCGAGCGGGCCGCGAACCGCATTGACTTCATCATGTGCTTTGCTTCCTTCGGTCCCGCTTCGCCCCAGGGCGTAGCGCCCACGACAGAAGAGGAGACGTTCGTGAAGGTTATTCGTGTTGTTGCCGTTGCATTGACGATCGGGATTGGGATGGGATCGGCCGCCTTGGCCGACGGTTTCAAGGACTGCACCAAGCTCGACAAGGCGTCCTGGAAGCCGGCGAGCGAAGCCGAAGCCAAGGCCAAGGCGCTCGGCTACGAGGTGCGGCGCTCCAAGATCGAAGGCTCGTGCTACGAGGTCTACGGCGTCAAGGAAGGCAAGCTTTACGAGCTGTTCTACAGCCCCGAAGATCTCAGCCTGAAGCACACGATTGCGAAGTAGACCGCGCCAGATGGTCTGCGCGCAAATGGTCTGCGCAAAGTCATGCCTGAGGGTGGTCCTCGCTTGATCGAAGAAACGGTACCGCACGCACGCGGGGAGTCCAACCGGACCCCCGCGGATCGCACCGCTTCGCGGACAGTCGCGGTCTGGGACCTCCCGCTGCGGCTGTGGCACTGGGCGCTCGCGGCTTGCGTCCTGGCCGCGTGGTTCACGCCCACTGTCTATGACGGACTTCACCGCATCGTCGGTTATACCGTGCTCGGGCTTGTTGCCTTCCGTCTGGTCTGGGGTCTTTGGGGAAGCCGCTATTCGCGCTTCCGCATGGTCGGCGTCAGGCTTCGGGCCGCGCCGAATTATCTCTGGAATCTGCGCCGCGGCATCACCGGTCGCTATATCGGGCTCAATCCCGCCGGCACGTTGATGCTGGTGGCGCTGCTGGTCTCGCTCGCGGTCTCGACGATATCAGGCGCGATGTCGGTGACCGTGACCTTTTTCGGCGTCTGGTGGGTCGAGGACACCCACCACTATTCATCCGACGCGGTCATCGTCCTGGTCGTGCTGCACGTCCTGGGCGTGCTGATGATGGGACGTCTCCAGCGCGAGAACCTGATCAGCGCGATGATCACCGGACGCAAGCGCATCCGGCATCATTCCTGAGCAGGCGCGCAGGGACCTGTCACTGCAGCGGCGGATCGCCGCTGGTGCGCTTCTTCGCGAGATCCATCTCGGTGACCGCGATCAAAATTTCGGCGCGGGTCTTCAGGTCGGGCGCTTCCAGCATCGCTTGCTTCTCGGCCACGCCATAGGGCGACATCATCGCAAGCGCGTTGACGAGCGCTTCGTTGGGGGCGGTCTCGACGCCCTCCCAGTCGACCTTGAGGTTGTTGGCTTTCAAAAAATCCGCCAGCACCGTCAACAGTGCCTCGCGATCGACCTCGTCCTCGCCCATGCGCGGCGTGAAGTCGTCGACGAAGGCGAAAAAATCCACCTTGCACTGGCGGTAGGCGGTGAGCACTTCGAGCTCCTCGAGCACTTTGAAGCGCGAGACGCCGGTGAGCTCGAGGATGTAGCGGCCGTCGCCGGATTCGGCGAGCTGGGTGATGCGGCCGACACAGCCGACGCTGAACAGCGAGGGCTTGTCGGAGTTCTTGGCCGAATGCGCGATGTCGGGCTGGATCATGCCGATCAGGCGATGGCCGTCGCGGAAGGCATCGTCGATCATCGCGAGGTAGCGCGGCTCGAAGATGTTGAGCGGCATCTGGCCGCGCGGCAGCAGCAGCGCGCCCGGCAACGGAAACACCGGAAGGATCTCCGGAAGGTCGGCGGGCCCGCGATATTCGATGTTGATCGGCATCTGCCGGGTCCCTTGGCCTTGCCAGCGCGTGTCAGGAAAACAGGATGATCGACAAGCGCTTGCGTCCCTCGACGGTTGCATCGTCCGTGCCGCCCCAAGCCTCGAAGAACTGCACCAGCTGCTTGCGGGCGCCGTCGTCGTTCCATTTGCGGTCGCGCTTGATGATCGCGAGCAGCTGCTCGGTGGCCGCTGCCCGGTTGCCTTGGGCGTTGAGCGCGATCGCGAGGTCGAATCGGGCCTGATGATCGAGCGGGTTTGCGGCGACTTTCTGTTCCAGCTCGGCGACGGGCCCGAGCTGCTCAGCCTGCTCGGCGAGATCGATCGCGGTCTGCACGGCTTTCACAGCAGGGTCGTTGCGCTTGGATTCCGGCACCATGGCGAGCGTCTGCTTGGCTTGCTCCATCGCGCCGGAGACGGCGTAGCATTTCGCGAGCCCGGCCAGGGCCGCGATGTTGGTCGATTCGAGCTGCAGCACTTCCGCGTAGATCTGCGCGGCCGCGGCGGCATCGCCCTCGGCGAGCACGGCCTCGGCTTCCTGGAGGATTTCCGCGATATTCGGCTCACCCGGCGCGGTCACGCCCTTGGTCAGCTTCTCGATGAAGGCGTTGAGCTGGCTCTCAGGGACCGCACCCATGAAGCCGTCGGCCGGCTGGCCGTTGACGAAGGCGATCACCGCCGGAATCGACTGGATGCCCATCTGGCCCGGGATCGCCGGATGCTGGTCGATGTTCATCTTGACCAGCTTGACCTTGCCCTTGGCGGCCTTGACCGCTTTTTCCAGCAAGGGCGTGAGCTGCTTGCAGGGGCCGCACCATTCCGCCCAGAAGTCGATCAGCACCGGCTGGCGCTTCGATTCCTCGATGACGTCCTTCACGAAGGTCTGGGTGGTCGTGTCCTTGATCAGATCGGCGGCAGCCGGGCCCGCTGCTCCGTTACCCTGGTCGATGATCGTCACGGGATCCCCTCGTCTGATATCTGGAATTGGCGGGTCTTTAGCACGTCGCCAATTCATATGCTTCGCTGTTGGCCCTAAATTGGGCCGGGACGGCCGAATTTCAATCCGTGCGTGCCGATTCGCCGGTTCCGAGACCTTTTTGGGTCATTTGGCCGCGTTCGGGTCGATATCGGGCCTCCGATTGCGAATCTATGCCGCCGGTAGCTGTTGCATTCCCCGCCCGCTTTTGGCATACGACAGCCGTTGCCGGCGCAGTCATGCGACCGACACAGGATGCGGGTGTAGCTCAGTGGTAGAGCACGACCTTGCCAAGGTCGGGGTCGAGGGTTCGAGCCCCTTCGCCCGCTCCAATTTTTCCCAAAGCATCCAGCCGAACAGGACGAGCACGTGGTCTTCCACGCCGCTGGCGGCTGTATTGGGTCGCGAATGACGATTTTGGTCACAGGCAGCGCGGGCCATCTCGGCGAGGCCCTTCTCCGCACGCTCCGTGGGCGCGGGTCGCCTGCACGTGGCATCGACCTGAAGCCATCGCCCTTCACCGATGCCGTCGGCTCGATCGTCGATTCCGATTTCGTGCGGCGCCAGATGGACGGCGTCACCGCGGTGATCCACACCGCGACGCTGCACAAGCCGCATGTGGCGACCCACAGCAAGCAATCCTTCATCGACACCAATGTCACCGGCACGCTCAACCTGCTCGAAGCAGCCGTGGCTGCCGGCGTGCGCAGTTTTGTCTTCACCAGCACCACCAGCGCGTTCGGCTCGCAACTCCGCTCCGAGGCGGGCCAAGCCGCTGTGTGGGTCACCGAGGACCTTCCGCCGATCCCGAAGAACATCTACGGCACGACCAAGCTGATGGCCGAGACCCTCTGCGAGTTGTTCCATCGCGAGCGCGGCCTGCCCGTCGTGGTCTTGAGGACCTCGCGCTTCTTCCCGGAAGACGATGACGATCCGGCGATGCGGTCGGCTTACGCGGCGGAGAACGCGCAGGCCAACGAGCTGCTCTATCGCCGGCTGGATATCGCGGACGCGGTAAGCGCCCATCTGCTCGCCGCCGAGCGCGCGCCGGACATCGGGTTTGCCCGCTATATCGTGTCGGCCACGAGCCCGTTCGAGCAACGCCACCTCGCTGCGCTGGCGCGCGACGCGGCTGGTGTGGTGCGCGAGCTCTATCCGGAGTGTGCGGAGCTCTACGCTGCGCGCGGCTGGCGGCTATTCCCCGCGATCGACCGCGTCTATGTCAACGCGCGCGCACGGCGCGAGCTGGGCTGGCGGCCCGAATTCGACTTCGCGCATGTCCTGAACTGTCTTCGCGATGATCGCGATTTTCGCAGCACGCTGGCGCGCGATGTCGGATCCAAAGGCTATCATGAGACGATTTTCGACGATGGTCCCTACCCCGTCGCCCCGTAGCCGCCACCTTTGCTAATTCGCTCGACGCGTCAGATGTCTACCCGGAGTCACCGGCAGCAAGACGGCCAGAGCATTTCTACTGTGCATGGGGTTGTTTTCGCGTTTTTTTGTTCCGGACCTCCTGCTGCCTGCAAATTAGCCGCGCGCGATCTTGATTCCGCGCTGCAGCGAGAGCGTTGTCGTGGCGGCATTCGCCATCGTTGACTTTACGTCTCAATTTTTATTGAGGGCTATCGCAGCGCACGCGGCGCGCTTCTCTCCGCTGGCAGATGTGCTAACCTTTTTCGCCTGTCCTCTCGACAGAGTCCAAACTTCGCCTCTCGACTAGCAAAACAAAATAATGTGCAGCCCTGATGGCTGCCTTAGGGGAGTGACGCGATGAAATTCCATCGATCCGTCTTTCAATCCGTTCTGGCGCTTGCAGCGGTTGCCCTTCTCGCGGGGACAAGCGCCGGTCACGCGCAGCAGCAGGACAAGAACAAGCCGCTGAAGAAATACGAATCCGGCACCAAGGAGTTCTGGACCCATCCGCCGGACGACTGGTTCCTCGGCGACGAGACCGAGGCGCAGAAGGGCCTGGCGCCGCCCTCGGGCCCGCCGACCGGCGCGTCCGATTCCGAGCTCGCCAACATCGTCAAGAAGGTCAAGCTGCCGGCGGGCTTCAAGATGGAGGTCTACGCCTCCGGCGTGCTGGCCGCGCGGCAGATGGCCTGGGGCGACAAGGGCACGCTGTTCGTCGGCTCGTTCGGCCTCGGCAACGTCTACGCCATCAAGGACAACAACGGAAAGAAAGAGGTCAAGACCATCCTCAAGGGGCTGAACATGCCCACGGGGCTGGCCGTCAAGGACGGTGCGCTCTACGTCATCGCGGTCGACAAGCTGATCCGCTACGACGATGTCGAAAACAAGCTCGACAATCTCGGCGAGGGCAAGGTCGTCTATGACGACATGCCGTCCTATGCCGCGCATGGCTGGAAGTACATCGCGGTCGACAAGGAAGGCTGGTTCTACATTCCGTTCGGACCGCCCTTCAACATCGGCGTGCCCCCGACCAGCGTCTCGCAGATCCGCCGCGTCGATCCCAAGACCGGCAATGCGGAAATCTATGCGCTCGGCGTTCGCAACTCGGTCGGCGGCGACGTCGATCCGCGCACCGGCAAGTTCTGGTTCACCGAGAACGCCCGCGACTGGATCAGCGACGATCTGCCCTCGGACAAGCTGAATATGATCAGCAAGATCGGCGAGCACTTCGGCTATCCCTACTGCCACCAGGGTGACCTGCCGGATACCAAGTTCGCGATGGGCCACAAATGCTCCGAGTTCACGCCGCCCGTGCTGAACCTCGGCGCTCACGTCGCTCCGCTCGGCATGAAGTTCTATACCGGCGACCAATTCCCGGCCGAGTACAAGAACAACATCCTGATCGCCGAGCACGGCTCCTGGAATCGCCACAAGTACCAGGGCGGACGCATCATGCGCGTGATCGTCGGGCCCGACGGCAAGAACGCCAAGCAGGAGGTGTTCGCCTCCGGCTGGATCGAGGGCGACCAGGGCTATCTCGGCCGTCCCGACGATATCATCCTCGCCAAGGACGGCTCGATCCTCGTCGCCGACGATTGGGCCGGCGCGATCTACCGCATCAGCTACAGCAAGAAGTAGCGTAAGACGACGCGAGGCTGCGGTGCCGAGGGGCACCGCAGCCTTTTCATTTCAATTTCGCACGCTGTCGTTCCTACTTACGTAGATATCCGGAACCCATAGCGGCGAACGGGGATTATCGAACTCCGGGCACGCGCTTCGCCGCCCCGGAATGAGCGTTCGACAGATCGGAAATTCCAATCATGCGCCGGCAGTTCATCTCGCACGCAATCAGCGCGGTTGCGCTTCTCGCGCTCGGTTCTCTCCCTACAAGCGCCGCCGACAATGCCGCGATCAAGGAGAAGGCCGCCGTCTGCGCCGGCTGTCACGGCGAGAACGGCATCTCGCAGACCGAGAACATCCCTTCGCTCGCTGGCCAGCCCGATCAATTCCTGCAATGGCAGCTCGTGTTCTTCCGCGCCGGCTCGCGCAAGAACGACCAGATGCAGCCGATCGCCGAGGAGATCACCAACGAGGACGTCCGCAATCTCGGCGCCTATTTCGCCGCGCTGACGCCGCCGACAGCGGCGGAAGACAAGGATCCGGACCTGTCGAAAAACGGCGCGCAAGTTGCCGCCGGCCGCCGCTGCGCCTCATGTCATACCGATAGCTTTGCCGGCACCAAGGCAGTCGCGCGGCTCGCGGGCCAGCGCGAGGAATACCTGGTCAAGTCGCTGCACGACTACAAGAGCAGCCAGCGCGTCGGCGGCGGTGGCGCCGCGATGGCCGACGTCGCCTATCACATGAGCGATGAGGAAATCACCGCCGTCTCGCACTATCTCGCGTATTTCAAATAGCGCGCGATGTAGCTGCAAAACTCCACCGTCGTCTCGGACAAGCGGAGCGCAGATCGGGGACGACGATCGAGCGAGGGGCCTTACCCCGCCCGCTGCTGCTCATACGCCTTCAAATGCGTGTAGGCGATGCGCAGCTTCGGCACCGGCACCTTGGCGGCATCGGCGCGCGCGATGAGGTCGCCGATGACGTGATCGGCTTCGACCGGCAGACCCGCCTTGACGTCGCGGAACATCGAGGCCGTCATGGGTGAACCCTCGGTGGTGAGGTTGCCCTTCACGCGCTCGAAGAACGGCCCGCCCGGCGTGTAGCCCGACGCGGCGGCGATCGCACTGGTCTCGTCCAGCATGCCGAGCAGGAAATCCCTGCCGCCGGGCGCGGCGAGAATGTTGCCGACGGAGGTGCGCATCAGGCTGGTGGACGCCGCCAGCGAGGAGAGGAACACCCACTTCTCCCACATGTCCTGCATGATGTTCTGGCTGGCGGTGGCCCCATTGATGCCGCTCTTGAAGGCCTCGTCGATTGCCTTGACCCGATCCGACAGCTTGCCATCGCGCTCGCCGTAATTGATCGACTGCATCGGCTGGAGCTGCACCACCTCGCGCTTCTCGTTGAGCGTTGCAGCGATGGCGCAGAGGCCACCGAGCACGCGCTCCTTACCGAACTTGTCGTCGAGGATGTCGAGATGCTTCATGCCGTTGAGCATGGGGATGATGGCCGTGTCGGGCCCGACTGCTGCCGCGAACGACTTGATGGCGTCGTCGAGGTCGAAGGCCTTGCAGCTGAGCAGCACGACGTCGAACTTGTCCTTGAGCGCGTCGGCCTGGACGGTCGGCGGATTTTTCAGCGTGACGTCGCCGTTCGGGCTCTTGATGACGAGGCCGGCGCTCGCGAGTTCGCTGGCGCGTCGTGGCCGGACCAGGAAGGTGACGTCGCGACCGGCCTGCAACAGCCTGCCACCAAAATAGCCGCCGATGGCGCCAGCGCCGACCACGAGGATACGCATGGGATCGTCCTTGTTGTTCGTTCTTTTTCGTCGTCCTGGCGAAAGCCAGGACCCATTACCCCGACTGCCTCTTGTCGGACAAGTCGGAGCCCCAGCCTATCGCCAAACGCGATTCGATGGTTAAGGGTCCTGGCTTTCGCCAAGACGACATTGCTCGGTTTCCCTACTTCGAGAAAATCACTTCCCCGACACCATCTCCTCGACCTCGCGCAACTGCTCCTTGCCGAAGAACATCTCGTCGCCGACAAAGAAGGTCGGCGAGCCGAACGCGCCACGCGCGACGGCCTCCTCGGTGTTCTTGATCAGTCTGCCCTTCACCTCGGGTTCCCCGGCGCGGGTGAACAGCTTTTGCGCGTCGAGGCCGGAGGACGCCAGCGCCTTCACTGCGATTTCCGGATCGTCCATCTTCTTCGGCTCGCGCCACATGTGATGGAAGGCGGCCTCGACGTACATTTCGAACACGCCTTCGAGCTGCGCCGCGATCGCCGCGCGCATCAGGTTCAGCGTGTTGACCGGGAAGAACGGATTCCAGACATAGGGCTGCACCTTGAAGCGCTTGACGAAGCGCTCGGTCTCGACCGCCTGGAATTCCCGCTTGTTCTTGACGCCGGCGAGCGTCTCGGCCGGCGACTTGTTGTTGGTCGACTTGAAGATGCCGCCGAGCAGGATCGGCACGTACTCGAACTTGACGCCGATGCGCTGCTCGATCGCGGGAATCGCGAGATGACTGAGATAGGCGTTCGGACTGCCGAAATCGAACAGGAATTGCGGGGCTGTGCGGGTCAAAATCATCCTCCCTGACGTCGCTTTTTCGCATTGTGGCGCAGCGCGCGCCGCGGGTCCACCTTTTAATGACGGTCATAATCTCTTGATGATGTCGTCAGGTCAGACGCCGGATCGTTCGCTTGCGCCACACCAGAAGGTAATAGCCCATCTGCAAAAGGAACATGGAGCAGAACACGATCGGATAGGCGGCCCACACACCCTCAAGGCCGATCGTGCGGCTCAGGATCACCGCGGACGGCAGTTCGATTGCTCCAATGGCGAAGATCGCGAGCAGCATTGGCGTCAGTGCCACGCCGGCGGCGCGCATTGCGCCGGAAAACACCGTCGCCAGGCCGAACGGCACCGAGCTCCACAGTGCGATGTTGATCAAGCCCTTCGCCAGATCGAGCACGGTGTCATCAGTGATGAAGATACCGAGCACGGCGCGCGGCGCGAGATAGATCAGCGCCACCAGCCCGCCCGTCAGGACGATGTTGAATGCAAGTCCGGTGCGCACGATGCCGTCGAGCCCCGTTCTGTCGCCGCGGCCAACCGCCTGCGCGCCGAGGATCGAGACCGCGATTGAAATCGACATCGCCGTGAACTGCGTGTAGCCCATCACCTGGTTGACCGCGCCATAGGCTGCGGTTGCGCTCGAGCCGAAGCCGTTGACGAGGCCGAGCAGCACCAGCTCGGCGATCGCCATCACCACCATGCCGATTGCGCTCGGCAGTCCAATGCCGAGAATTTGCCCCAGTACCTCACGATTGAGCTGCAGATGACGCAGCAGTGCAGCGTCCGGTGCCAATGCATGTTTTCTTCGCAGCAGATAGGCGGCCAGCGCGACCAGCGTCAGCGCGTTGGCGATCGCCGCCGCCCAGGCCGGGCTGGTGATGCCGGCCGCCGGAAATCCGAACGACCCGCGGATCAGCATCGGCGTCAGGATCAAGCCGATCGCGGTCGACAAGGCCAGCGCCAGCAGCGGCGTCAGCGCGTCGCCGACGCCGCGGATCATCGCCGTCATCAGCAGGAAGACGAAGCCGAGGGGCATGGTGAGCAGCATGATGCGGGCATAGGCGCTGGCCTGGTCGAGAATGTCCGCGGGCGTTGCGAGCATCATCATCAATTGCCGGCTAAAGATGCCGCCGGTCAGTGCAATTGGAATCGAGAGCAGCAGGCCGATCGCGAGCGTCGTGCCCACAATGAGCTTGATCCGGCCCTGCTCGCCAGCACCATAGGCCTGGCCGATCAGCACCGTGGCGCCGGTGCTCAGGCCCATGACGAAGGCGAACAGGAAGAACATCACCGGAAAGAACACCGAGACCGATGCGAGCGCGTCAATCCCGATCATCTGGCCGAGATAGACGTTGCTGACGGTGCCGAACAGCGATTGCAGCGCGTTGCTCAGCATCAACGGTGCGAGGAAGCGCAGAAAAGTCTTCCAGAGCGGCTTGGCGGCGGACATGGATCGGCCTTTCATCAGGGCGTGCGAAACCGTCGCCACGCGAAGGGCGCGCGGCCCGGCCGTCGATAGGTTGTGAGAAGGCGCGCGCCTAAGCGCGGTCGCTATAGGCGAGCTTGACGATGTGGTCGCGGATGTCGGCGGGCCAGTCTGCGATCAGTCCGGTGAAACGCCGCCGGTCATCCGCAAACAACGCGCGCGATGCTTCCTCGAACTGCGGCAGATTGCCGGCCATGGTCGACATGAAGTGGTAGGCCGCATCGCGCGCCTGCCGCTCGCGGTCCTTGTCGCCGCTGGCGCGCCGCGCCTCTTCGACAAGTTTCCGCAGCGCGACCGAGGCGCCGCCTGGCTGCGCGCTGAGCCACTCCCAGTGCCGTGGCAGCAGCGTCACCTCGCGCGCGACCACGCCGAGCTTCGGCCGGCCGCGGCCGCGCGGTTCGCTCGGCGACGGGGTCTCCTCAACCGGGGGCGGCACAAGCTTCGCCAGCCGCGCCAGCACCTCGCGGTCCCCGCCGCGCAGATCGAAGTCGATCGACCGGCCCGTGGCGTCCTCGAAGATGACGATGGGCTGGTCCGGCCGCTCCGCCATCCGCTTGATGACCAGCGCGACCTCTCCGGCCGGCCCGGAGACCAGACGGCGATGCCCTTGGAAAGCGGTGAAAATCTTCTGCATTGGAATCATTGCCATATTGGTCACGGTGGCGACTTTAATACCCGGGTGAATTACAAAGGTCAATATACCCGGATGAAAATACCCGACCGGATGGCTCGACATTGCGTTCCCGGGCTGGCACGAACGCGCGGCCGATCGACCATGCCTAGCCCCGGGGACCACGCGATGCTGACCGTTCATCACCTCAACAATTCCCGCTCGCAGCGCGTGCTGTGGCTGCTCGAGGAGTTGGGCGTGCCCTACGAGATCGTGCGCTATCAGCGCCAGCCGGACATGCGCGCGCCGAAGGAGCTCCGCGCCATCCATCCGCTCGGCAAGTCGCCCGTCATCACCGACAACGGCAACACCATCGCCGAGTCAGGCGCGATCATCGAATATCTCATCGCCACCTACGGCAACGGCCGGCTGGTCCCGCCGCCGAACACGCCGGAGCGGCTGCGCTTCACCTATTGGCTGCACTATGCGGAAGGCTCGGCGATGCAGCCGCTGCTGCTCAAGCTGCTGTTCACGCTGATGCCGAAGCGCGCGCCGGCGTTGCTCCGCCCGCTGGTGCGCAAGGTCTCGAACCAGGCGCTGACTGCGCTGGTCAATCCGCAGCTCAAGCAGCACATGGATTATTGGGAAGGCGAGCTTGGCAAGACCGAGTGGTTCGCCGGCAACGAGTTCACCGCCGCCGACATCCAGATGAGCTTTCCGCTCGAAGCAGCCCAGGCGCGCGGCGGGCTTGAGCTCGGCCATCCCAAGGCGATGGCGTTCCTGGAGCGCATTCATGCGCGGCCAGCATACAGCCGCGCCCTCGAAAAGGGCGGGCCGTATCAGGTCGGACGATAGCTAGCCTGCATCAGTCCGCGTGCAGCACGCGCCCGCGCGTCTCCGGCAGCGCGAAGGCGGCGATGAAGAACAGCGCGTAAGCCGCCACCGCGAAGATCGCGATCGCATTCGCAAGCGACGTCGTCGCCGACAGCGCTCCGACCAGGAACGGAAACAGCGCGCCGATGCCGCGGCCGAAATTGTAGCAGAACCCCTGGCCAGAGCCGCGCAGCCGCGTCGGATAAAGCTCGGTCAGGAATGCGCCGACGCCGGAGAAATAGCCCGAGGCGAAAAAGCCGAGCGGGAAGCCGAGCACCCACAGGATTTCGTTGGTGAGCGGCAGCTGCGTGTAGAGCAGCACAACCGCCATCGCGCCGATCGAGAAGGTCAGGAACAGATTGCGCCGTCCGATCCGGTCGGCGAGCCAGGCGCCGGTGAGATAGCCGATGAAGGAGCCGATGATCAGCGTCGAGAGATAGCCGGTCGAGCCGACGATCGACAGATGCCGCTCCTTGGTCAAGAACTGTGGCACCCAGAAGGTGACGGCGTAGTAGCCGCCCTGGCAGCCCGTCGCCATCAGCGACGCCAGAATCGTGGTCTTCAGGATCGGGCCCGAGAAAATTTCCCAGAGCGCCGGACGATTGCCGCTCGCGGCCTGTTTGGCGCGGGCCTCAGCCGCGATCTCCGGCTCGGTCACGGAGCGGCGGATGTAGAACACCAGCAGCGCGGGCAGCGCGCCGATCACGAACATCCAGCGCCACGCCGTCTCCGCCGGCAAAGCCGAGAACAGGATCGCCTGCGACAGCACTGCAAGGCCCCAGCCGACGGCCCAGCCCGACTGCACCGAGCCGACCGCACGCCCGCGATATTGCGGCCGGATCGCTTCGCCCATCAGCACGGCGCCCGCCGCCCACTCCCCGCCGAAGCCGAGGCCCAGCACCGCGCGTGCGATCAGGAGCTGTTCGAAATTCTGCACGACCGCGCAGACCAGTGAGAACAACGAGAACCAGATGATGGTGATCTGGAGCGTTCTGACCCGGCCGATATGATCGGAGAGATAGCCGCCGAGCCAGCCGCCGATGGCGGAGGCCAGCAGCGTCACGGTGCCAGCGAGCCCGGCCGATCCCGCATCGACCTTCCACAGCGCGATGATGGTGCCGATCACCAGCGGATAGATCATGAAGTCCATGCCGTCCAGCGCCCAGCCCGCGGCGCAGGCCCAGAACGTCCGCCGTTCCGGCGCGTTCATGTCGCGATAGAAGGCAAGAAGGCTGGTGTCCTCGATCTCGGCGCGTTCGATGCGCTGGTTCGGATCAACTGTGGTCATGTGCGTTTCCCGACCGTGTTTTCTTTGGCAGTTTCTTCTGGCCTCGCGGTGGTAGCACGCGCGGCGGCGCGCGCAAGCCGGCCGCCGGCCTTCGCGCCATGCAAGGACAGAGTTACTGCCCCGCTGCTTCCGCACCTCGGCTACGCGGATCAGGCGCGCCGAGCGGACCGTTGGCGGTCACCGCGATCGAATTCGCCGATGTCTGTCCCATCGGCGCGACGATGAGATGATCCATCGCCTTCAGCTCGAGCAGCACATGATCGGGGAAGCCGCTTTCGACCCGGACCTCGTCGGGCAACCATTGGTGATGCAGCCGCGGTGCGGCCACGGCTGCCGCGACGTCCATCTTGTAATCGAGGACGTTGACGATCACCTGGAGCACGGTCGAGATGATGCGGCTGCCGCCGGGCGAGCCCGTCACCAGCACCGGCTTGCCGTCCTTCAGGACGATGGTCGGCGACATCGAGGACAGCGGCCGCTTGCCCGGCCCGGGCAAATTGGCCTCGTAGCCGACAAGGCCGTAGGCATTGGAAGCGCCAACCGCCGCTGTGAAATCGTCAAGCTCGTTGTTGAGCAGCACGCCGGTGCCGTCGGCAACAAGGCCGAGGCCGTAGCTGAAGTTCAGCGTATAGGTGTTGCTGACGGCGTTGCCGCTGCCGTCGACGACGGAAAAATGCGTGGTGTTGCTGCCTTCATGCGGTGAGGTCGCGGTGGAAACGAGCTGTTTCGACGGCGTGGCGCGATCGGCGGAGATGGTTGCCCGCAGCTTCGCGGCGTAGTCTTTGGCGGTGAGCGTCCCAATCGGCGCGTTGACGAAGGCGGGATCGCCGAGATAGCGCGCCCGGTCCGCATAAGCGCGCTTCATGGCCTCGATCAGCAGATGCAGCGAAGCCGGCGATCCCTGTTTCAGATCGGCGAGCTGAAAACCTTCGAGAATATTGAGCGTCTCCACCAGCACCACGCCGCCCGACGACGGCAACGGCATCGACACGATGTCATAGCCGCGATAAGTGCCGCGCACCGGCGCACGGATCACCGCCTGATAGGATTTCAAATCGGCCGGCGTCATGATGCCGCCCGCGTCAGCCACGGCCTTGGCGAGTTTTTCCGCGACCGGCCCCTCATAGAAACCGCGCGGGCCCTGTGCGGCGACAGCCGACAGCGTTTCGGCGAGATCGCCCTGCACCAGCCGGTCGCCTTCACTGAGCGGCGTGCCATCGGGCCGCGAGAAGATCCTGGCCGAGGAGGGCCAGCGCACCAGCCGCTTGTGCCAGCCCGGCAGCGTGTCGGCAATGTCGTCGCCGACGAGGAAGCCATCGCGGGCAAGCGCGATCGCGGGCTCGAGCAGTTGCGCCAGCGTGAACCGGCCCGAGCCATATTTTTCCAGGGCCAGTGCAAGACCCGCGACAGTGCCGGGCACGCCGACACCGAGCGCGGAATCCCGCGACTTCGCCGCGTCGGGTTTGCCGTCGGCGCCGAGGAAAATCTGCGGCGTGGTCGCAGCCGGCGCGGTCTCGCGATAATCGATCGTGATGTCTTCGTTGCGCTCAGTGGAATGAATCACCATGAAGCCGCCGCCGCCGATATTGCCGGCGCGTGGATAGGTCACGGCCATCGCAAAGCCGGTCGCGACCGCGGCATCGACGGCATTGCCACCGCGCCGCAGGATGTCGGAGCCGACCTGCGCGGAGATTTTCTCCTGCGCCACCACCATGCCGTGCTCGGCGGGAACGGCATGCACCGTGTCGAGCGCCGGCGGCACATAGGCCCGCCGCGCATCCTGCGCGGTCGCGGCCGGAAGTCCGAACGCCAGAGTGGCAAGGAAGGCGAAAAATGTCCGCCGTGTCGAAAAAGACGACATCATCAAACGTCCGCAATGGCCATGGGCAGTTCACATGCAGCGCTGCAATGCTATACGGTTTGCCCCGACACAGGCAAAACTGTTCGTGATGAGGATTATGGAGTGACGACGATCGCCCCGGATGCGCGCATCGCCGGCGCGCAGCGGACCTATCCGCCGCGTAGCGCCGTCGTCAGCTGGATCTTCTTCGACTGGGCCGCGCAGCCTTATTTCACGCTGATCACGACCTTCGTGTTCGCGCCCTATTTCGCCACCGGCATTGCGCCGAATCCCGCCGCCGGGCAATCGCTGTGGGGCTTTGCGATGGCTGCCGCGGGCCTCGCGATCGCGTTGATGTCACCGGTGCTGGGGGCTATCGCCGATGCTTCGGGCCGCAGGAAGCCATGGATCGCCGGATTCGGCGCAGTGCTGGTGCTGGCATCCTGCACGCTCTGGATCGGCAAGCCCGGCGATCCCTCGATCATTCCGCCGCTGCTCACCGCGGTCGCGCTCGCCAGCGTCGGCGCGGAATTCGCCACTCTCTTCAACAATGCGATGATGCCGACGCTGGTGCCGCCGGAGCGCATCGGGCGGCTTTCCGGCACCGGCTGGGCGACGGGTTATGTCGGCGGCATCGTCAGCCTGATCATCGTGCTCGGCCTGCTCGCAGCCAATCCCGAGACCGGCCGCACGTTGCTCGGTCTCACACCTCTGTTCGGGCTCGATCCGGTCAGCCATCAGGGCGATCGCGCCGCCGGACCGTTGACCGGGCTTTGGTTCATCATTTTCGTGACGCCGATGTTCCTGTTCACGCCGGATTATCCGGCGAAGCGCCCGGTGCGCGAGGCGCTGCACGAAGGCTTGTCGGAGCTGAAGCAATCGATCAAGGGGTTGCCGCAGCAGAAATCGCTCGCGGCGTTTCTGCTTGCCAACATGATCTACACCGACGGCCTGGTGTCGCTGTTTGCCTTCGGCGGCATCTATGCTGCCGGCACGTTCGGTTGGCACACGATCCAGATCGGCACCTTTGGCATCATGCTCGCGATCGCCGGCGCGTTTGGCGCGTGGTTTGGCGGCAAGCTGGACGATCGCTTCGGGCCGAAGCGCGTGATCGCCGGCAGCATGCTGATCCTGCTGCTGGCGCTGGCGGCGATCCTGCTGGTCGACAAGGATTCGATCTTCTTCATCAAGGTCGCGCCGCCCGCGCCCGGTGGCGGATTGTTCGCCGCTGCGTCAGAGCGCGCTTATCTGGTGCTGGGCTGCCTGATCGGTGCAGCCGGCGGTCCGCTGCAAGCTGCCTCACGCACGCTCCTGATCCGTCTCGCACCGAAGGACCGCATCGCGCAGTATTTCGGTCTGTTCGCACTGACGGGGAAAGTGACGTCCTTCATCGGCCCGCTGCTGATCGGCGTGATCACCGCGGTGACGGCGAGCCAGAAGGCCGGCATGGCCGTGCTGGTGGTGTTCTTCGTCGCGGGGCTGGCGCTGTTGATGCGGGTGCGGGAGTAGCCGCACTACCGCGATCCATTCCCGTCATTGCGAGGAGCGAAGCGACGAAGCAATCCAGGTTTTCTCCGCGGAAAGATTCTGGATTGCTTCGCTGCGCTCGCAATGACGAATTCGATGGAATCGCCCGTACACCAATCCATCAATGCCTGAAGTGCCGCGTGCCCGTGAACACCATGGCGATGCCGTGCTCGTCGGCGGCCTTGATGACCTCTTCGTCGCGCATGGAGCCGCCGGGCTGCACCACGGCGGTGGCGCCGGCCTCGATGCAGGCGAGCATGCCGTCGGCGAACGGGAAGAACGCATCCGACGCCACCACCGAGCCCTTGGTGAGCGGTTCGGCGAGCTTCAGCTCGGCGGCCGCATCCTGAGCCTTGCGTGCCGCGATGCGCGCTGAATCGACCCGGCTCATCTGGCCGGCGCCGATGCCGACGGTGGCGAGATCCTTGGCATAGATGATGGTGTTGGACTTGACGTGTTTTGCGACACGGAAAGCAAACTTCAGGTCGCGCATCTCGGCATCCGTTGGCGCACGCTTGGTCACGACCTTGAAGGTCATGTCGTCGACCACGGCGTTGTCGCGGCTCTGCACGAGGAGACCGCCCGCCACCGTCTTGGCGGTGAGGCCGGGCGCGCGCGGATCGGGCAGGCTGCCGGCGAGCAGAAGCCGAAGGTTCTTGCGCGCGCCGATGATGGCGATCGCTTCCTCGCTTGCGTCCGGCGCGATGATCACCTCGGTGAAGATTTTCGTGATCTCGCGCGCGGTATCGGCATCGAGCGCGCGGTTCATCGCGATGATGCCGCCGAAGGCCGAGGTGGAATCGCAGGCCAGCGCCTTGCGATAGGCGCTGACGAGGTCGGCGCCCTCCGCGACGCCGCAGGGATTGGCATGCTTGACGATGACGCAGGCCGCGGTGCGCTTGGCGTCGAACTCGCCGATGCATTCATAGGCGGCATCGGTGTCGTTGATGTTGTTGTAGGAGAGCTCCTTGCCCTGGAGCTGCCGCGCGGTCGAGACGCCCGGCCGCTTGTCGGGGGTCGCATAGAACGCCGCGGTCTGGTGCGGATTCTCGCCATAACGCAGCGACTGGATCAGCCGGCCGCCGAAGGCGCGGAAATCGGGCGCGTCGATCTCGAGCTGGCGGTTGAACCAGTTCGAGATCGCGGCGTCATAGGCGGCAGTGCGTGCGTAAGCCTTGGCGGCAAGGCGCCGACGCAACTTCAGCGTGGTCGCACCTTTGTTGGCGGCGAGCTCGTCGAGCACGGCCTGATAGTCCTGCGCCTCGACCACGACGGCGACGTCGTCATGGTTCTTCGCGGCGGCGCGGATCATCGCGGGGCCGCCGATATCGATGTTCTCGATGCAATCCTCGAAGCCCGCGCCTTTGTCGACGGTCGCCTCGAACGGATAGAGATTGACGACGAGCAGATCGATCGGCGCGATGCCATGCGCCGTCATCGCGTCCGCATGGTCCTTGTTGTCGCGGATCGCGAGCAGGCCGCCATGCACCTTCGGATGCAGCGTCTTGACGCGGCCATCCATCATTTCCGGGAAGCCGGTCAGTTCGGAGACGTCCTTCACCTCGAGGCCGGCCGCGGCGATCGCCTTCGCGGTGCCGCCGGTCGAGACCAGCTCGACATCGTGCGCGGCAAGCGCCTTCGCGAAGTCGATCAGGCCGGTCTTGTCGGAAACGGAGAGAAGGGCGCGAGTGACGCGGCGGGGATGGTCAGTCATGAGCAAGATCCTCTGTCTGAAGGAGTGTCTATGCCCAGGCGCGCGGCTTCTCAGTCTCGCGCTTCCCGATGGTGCTCCATCCAAGGTCGCCAGTCGCGCGAGCGAGGGCTCGATAGCAGTTTTCGGTCGCTTTCACAACGTTCAGATCGGGCCGAATCACATGCGTCTACAGCGGAAGTTCCGGCTCCCGCCGCGCATTTCTGCGGGCATTCGTGATCGCCGGCGAGGCGGTGGAGCGGACAAAACTCCAGCGGATCGAGGGTGCCTGCCGCGCATCCTGGCGGATCACGATCTGCGCGGTGCGGCGCGGGCCGTCGTTGCCGGCCAGGGATACGCTGTCCTCCAGCTCGACCTTGTCGTCGAGCGCCTCGAAGGTCCAGACGTCGCGGTTCGGCAGCACCAGCATGACGCCGCGGGCATCGGACAGCCGGCTCGCCTTCACCGCCGGGTGCAGATGGAATCGCAGCGCGAAATCGGCATCCGGACCCTTGAAGCGTCCGCCTTGCGGCGGTGACAGCGTGTCCTCGCCGTCGATGCGTGCGCCGTCATTGGCGATCATCAGCACGCGGCGGTGGATCGCGCCGAATTTTGTCAGGTAACCGTCATGCGACGTCGTCAGCAGCGTGCCGTTCTGCACGATTTCGCGATAGCTCTCGACCTCGACGGGGCCGCTGGTGACCGGAGCACCGTGCAAGAGCCGCTTCATCGCCGACATCTCCACGAACTGGCATGACGAGGTGTCGTGATAGGTCAGCGTCGAATGCGCCGCCGTGCCGCGTGCGAACGGCCGCCAATTGTCGCGGCCCGTGGTCGGCATGCCGCAATTGGTGACGATGCGGCTGATGCCGGAGGATAGTTCGAACGACAGGCAGCCGGCATGGGCGTCGTGGCTGACGCCGGCCGCCGGCGGCGGGCCGGTGTCGATGATCAGCGTGGTCTGGCCGGCATCGAGGCGCTGGAAACCGGTATGCGGCATGTTCGACATCGGCGCGCCGTGGGTGTCGTCATAGGCAAGCAGCGTCGCGAGCAGGTCAGAGGGCGTCGCGCTCATGCCGTTGAACAGCGCGAAATTGCCGTCGCCGTGGCGGAAGAAGCGGAGCATCGGCATCATGCGGTCGATCGCGTTGAGCAGCGCGGGCGGCGGCGCGATGTTGCGCGCGGCAAAGGTCTGCCGCAACGGCAACAGGTCGATCAAGAGCTCGATCAGCGCGCCCGGGTTGCGCGAGACATGCCCGCCGTCGGGCAGGATCTGCCGCTGCAATTCATCCGAGAGCTTTTTCGAGGTGCTGCGGATGTGACTTGCCTGGTTGGCGAGGCACAGCGCCGCATAGCACAGCGCGATCAGCACCTGGAGCTTCGGCACTCCGTCGGGAATGTTGACCATGGTGTAGCGCAGCAAGCGGATCTCGCGCGCCAGCGCGCGCAGATAGCGGCGGTAGAATTTGTTGTCGGTATCGTTGAGCACCAGCGGCGCCTGCGACAGCAGGGAGATCACGCGTCGCGCCAGCACGTCGGCGCGTCGCGCGACGGGACGGCGCTTGCTGGCAGGGTTGCCGATCCAGTCCTCGATCAGCGAGCGCGCATTGGCGCGCGTCAGCGCGGTGTCGGCGGCGCGCAAATGGCGCAGCCAGCCGAAGCCGAGCAGCGCAACCTCCCAATCCTCCGACGGCGGCTCAAGATCGAAGATCGAGCGGCCGTGGCAATTGACGATCTTGCCGGCGAAGACGAAGCGGCCGGCATAGATCTCGGCGGCGCGGGTCGCATCCGCGGTGCGCAGATCATGCGGCGCGATGATCAACCGGTCGGCGCGGCCGGGCCAGACCCGTGACAGGGCAACGGAACCGCCGCTCGCGCGCGCGAGCATGTTCCGCGCGAAGCGGTTCATCACCAGCGTCGAGATACGTCTGCGTTGAGCGACCGACACGCCTTGCCTTGATGGGGGAGAGGATTCCGACGAATCCTTATTAATCCCAAAATCGGACGGCCGACACCACCTTGAACGACGCGAATCAGCGCCGTGGTTGCAAAATCCAGTGCAAAATCAGGATTTAACGAGCCGGGCCGCGAAAAATCCGTCGAGCCCGCCGAGCTTGGGATCAGCGTTCGGCAGATGGCTGGGCAGGGTGCGCAAATCGCCCTCGGCGGTGATGATCTCGCTGAGTCCCGACACCTCGGACGCATCGATCGGAACCCGGCGAAGCCCAGGCTCTGCGGTCAGCAGCGCGGCGACCGCATGCTCGCCCTCTTCGGGTTCCAGCGAGCAGGTACAGTAGACCAGGGTTCCACCGGGCTTGAGCAGCGAGACCGATTTTTGCAGCAGCCGCCGCTGGAGCGCGGTCATTGCGGCGATGTCGGATTCCTGCCGAAGCCAGGATACGTCGGGATGGCGGCGGATCGTGCCGGTCGAGGTGCAGGGCGCATCGATGAGGATGCCGTCGAAGCCATCGGCAGGGCCGGCCCATTCCGCGGCGTCGGCGACGACGGTCTCGGCCTGGAGCGACAACCGCGTCAGATTCTCGCGCAGCCGCGCCACCCTGGCGGGCGAACGGTCGATGGCGGTGACATGGGCGCCAGCCTGCGCCAGCTGCGCGGTCTTGCCGCCGGGAGCGGCGCAGAGATCGGCGATGGATTTGCCCGTGATGTCGCCGAACAGCCGGGCCGGCAACGCAGCGGCGGCGTCCTGCACCCACCATTGTCCTTCGGCGAAGCCGGGAAGCATGGTCACCGCGCCGTGCAGCACCGTACGCACCGATCCGGTCGGCAGCACTTCGCCATGGAGCCGGCTCGCCCATTGCGCGGCGTCCGACTTCACGGTCAGATCCAGCGAAGGATCGTGGCTGAGCGCGAGCGCCATGTCTCTTGCGACCGTCTCGCCGTAATGCGCGCTCCAGCGCGCGACCATCCAGGGCGGCAGGTCCAGCGACTGCGCCGCAACCTCGTCCACCAGCGCCTTACCCTCGCGGGCGCAGCGGCGCAGCACGGCGTTGACGAGGCCGGCATAGCGTGCGGCGCGCCGGTCGGATTGCACGAGGCGAACGGAGAGATCGACGGCTGCGTGATCGGGCACGTCCATCCAGAGGATCTGGGCGGCGCCGATCAACAGCGCGCTCTGCGCGCGCGGCGCGTCGGAGGGAATGCCCTTGTCGAGCAGGCGGGACAGCACATGGCCGAGCGTGCCGAGCCGGCGCAGCACGGTGGCGACCAGGCGGCGCATCAGCGCGCGGTCGCGGTCGGGGAGCGTCTTCAGTCCGGGATGGGCGCCGCTGCCGTCGAGCTGCTCGTCAAGCGTGCGGTGCTTTTGCAGCACGCCATCGACGATGTCGGCGGCAATCCGCCGCGCCGCGAGACCGGGCACTTCGGATGGAGGAGCGAAACGTTGAGAAGGCATGCGGAAACAAGGTTCTGAGCGAGCGGCAGTTCGCCGTAATGGGCGCATGCCTTGAGAAGGCGATCTCTGGCACGCGAATATGCCAAATGTAAGAATCGCTTCCGGGTTTTTCAGCCCTCCGGACCCGATTTCAGGAATGCGTTATTGGGCGTCGCGTCGCGGGACGTCACGCGCTAGAAAGCCGACGATGAGTGACCAGCCTTCCGTTCCCGACCGCAAGCAGCTCACGCCGGCCGCCCAGCGTGCGCTGGCCGAGGCCGAAGCGCGCCGGCAGGCTGCGGCAGTCCGAGCCAAAAATGACGCCCAGGCGGCGCCAAAGGAGTTGCAGGGGCCAAAAGGACCCGAGCCGACCCGCTATGGCGATTGGGAGCGCAAGGGCATCGCTTCCGACTTCTGAAGCTTGCCTTGCGAGGCTCGCTTGCCGGACTGCCCGACTCAGCCCTAGCGTGCGCGGATGTCGCGCTTCGATCCAAGCCATCCGTATCGGCCTTCGTACAGCGGCTCGCCGTTTGGTCGCCGGTTCTCAGGCCTGTTGCCGTGGATGTTCGTGGTCGGAATCGTGGTGGCCGTGGTGTTCACGTTTCGGCACGGGATGAACTGGCCCTTCCCTCGTGCGACTGACGGTCAATCGCGGGACGCCGAAATTGTGCTCCAGCAAGGCCGCCATCCCGATGCTCGCCAGCCCGTCGACGTCATCCGCACGATCGACGGCGACACGTTTCTCGCGCGCGTGCATCAGCAGGGCGGCCGCGATCTCGTCGCGCGCGTTCGCCTGCGCGGCATCGATGCACCTGAGATGAAAGCCTCCTGCCAGGAGGAACTGGACAAGGCCGAAGCCGCGGCCCGCGCATTGCGCGATCTGCTCGGGCAGGGTGGCGTGACGATTACCAATCTCGGACCCGACAAATACGGACGCGTTCTCGCTGACGTCGCGACCAAACGCACGGCCAATGTCTCGGCGGCGTTGCTCGCCGGCGGCTATGCGCGGAGCTACAATGGCGGCCATCGCGACGGCTGGTGCGCGCGGAGCTGGCGCTTCTGGTAGCAAAAAAGCCGCGTCGAAAGACGCGGCTCTTGCCGTCTCGCCTTGATGCCGGCGATCAGCGCGTCACGACCACCGTCGTGCCGACCGAGACGCGGCCGTAGAGATCGGTGATGTCGTCGTTGAGCATGCGGATGCAGCCATACGAGACGAAGCCGCCGATCGAGCCCGGCACGTTGGTGCCGTGGATGGCATATTCACCGCCGGACAGCGTCATCGCCGCGACGCCCATTGGATTGCGCGGCGACCCGCCCGGGATGACGTCCGGGATGCTCGGCTTGTCGCGCTTCACCTCGGCAGGCGGTGACCAGGCCGGATTGCGGTACTTGCCATCGATGCGGGTGGTGCCGGCCCACTGCTTGCCGGACTTGCCGACGCCGACCGGGTAGCGCACGGCGTGGCCGTTATCGAGGACGAGATAGAGCCGACGCTCGTTGGTTTTGACAACGATGGTGCCCGGCGAATAGTCGGCCAGGTGGGTCCCCACCATTTCCGGCCGCGCCTGCGCCGCCGTCGACATCATCACCCCAGCCCCGACGGTGGCGGCCAGCGCCACAGCAATCCTCATCGACATCGATTTTCCCCTTGCCCCGAACGGACCGTCCAAAATTACGCAAAACCGGCAATCGCTGGCTCGCAAGTCCTTGTTGCAAGTCCTTGTCAGGGGACATTCTTAACCGCGCTTGTTAACCGGATGGTTTCCACGCACGGCCGCCAAGGGCCAGCCAGCAGGGGGAACAAAGGAAATGTTCGAAACAAAGTAAATGACCTGAAAACAACACTCGCCCGGAAAGATGCCCGGCCG
Source organism: Bradyrhizobium sp. Kon58 (assembly GCF_055807455.1). Lineage (NCBI taxonomy): Bacteria > Pseudomonadati > Pseudomonadota > Alphaproteobacteria > Hyphomicrobiales > Nitrobacteraceae > Bradyrhizobium > Bradyrhizobium sp. Kon58. Next base: position 12,280 of record NZ_JBVVOT010000040.1, on the reverse strand, counting down.
CCGGGGCGCGCCCTGACAAATGCGTGAGGGTATGAACGGCTGTTGTTCGGGGGAGCGCTAACGCGGGGATGGGTCTCGTGTCCCGGACACGGCGAAGCGCGAAGCGGTGCGACGCAGAGCCGGACCCAGAAAGCCACAGAGTCTGCTGTTGCATGCGCCCCGGCTCTGCAGCGCACCGCTAAAGAGCGCTGCGCTGCGTCCGGGGCACGAGACCTGGCTCAGACTGACTTCTTGTTCTGCCGGTTCTTGACGAGGTCGTCGACCACGCCGGGATCGGCCAGGGTCGAGGTGTCGCCCAGGCTGCCCGGCTCGTCCTCGGCGATCTTGCGCAGGATGCGGCGCATGATCTTGCCGGAGCGGGTTTTTGGCAGACCCGGTGCGAACTGAATCTGGTCAGGCGAAGCGATTGGGCCGATCTCCTTGCGTACCCAGGTGACGAGCTCCTTGCGCAGATCCTCGGTTGGCTCGATGCCGGCCATCAGGGTCACATAGGCGTAGATGCCCTGGCCCTTGATGTCGTGCGGGAAGCCGACCACGGCGGCCTCGGACACCTTCTCATGCGCGACCAGCGCGCTTTCGACTTCGGCGGTACCCATGCGGTGGCCGGAGACGTTGATGACGTCGTCGACGCGGCCGGTGATCCAGTAATAACCGTCCGCATCGCGCCGGCAGCCGTCGCCGGTGAAATACTTGCCCTTGTAGGTCGAGAAATAAGTCTGCTCGAAGCGGGCGTGGTCGCCATAGACCGTGCGCATCTGGCCCGGCCATGACCGCGTCAGGCACAGATTGCCCGATGTCTCGCCGTCCAGCACGTTGCCGTCGGCGTCGACGATCTCAGGCACCACGCCGAAGAACGGCTGCGTCGCCGAGCCCGGCTTGAGCTTCGTGGCGCCGGGCAGCGGCGTGATCAAAATGCCGCCGGTCTCGGTCTGCCACCAGGTGTCGACGATCGGGCAACGGTCGTCGCCGACGACGCGGTGATACCACTCCCAGGCTTCCGGATTGATCGGCTCGCCGACCGAGCCGAGCAGGCGCAGGCTGGCGCGCGAGGTCTTCTTCACGGGCGCGTCGCCGCTCTGCATCAGCGCGCGGATCGCGGTCGGCGCGGTGTAGAAGATGTTGACCTTGTGCTTGTCGATGACGTTCCAGAATCGCGAATTATCCGGGTAATTCGGCACGCCTTCGAACATCAGCGTGGTCGCGCCGTTGGCGAGCGGTCCGTACAGAATGTAGCTGTGGCCGGTGACCCAGCCGACGTCGGCGGTGCACCAGTAGATGTCGCCGTCATGATAGTCGAAGACGTATTGATGCGTCATCGCGGCGAACACGAGATAGCCGGCGGAGGTGTGCAGCACGCCCTTGGGTTGGCCGGTCGAGCCCGAGGTGTAGAGGATGAACAGCGGATCCTCGGCGTGCATGTGCTCGACCGGGCATTCCGTCGTCACCATCTTGGCGGCGTCGTGGTACCAGAGGTCGCGCGAGGGATTCATTTCGACCGCGCCGCCGGTGCGCTTGACCACGACGACCCAGTCGACGCCGTCTGCCTTGGCGAGTGCCGCGTCGACATTGGCCTTCAGCGGCACCTTCTTGCCGCCGCGCAGGCCCTCATCCGCGGTGATGATCACCTTGGACTGGCAGTCGTTGATGCGCTGGGCGAGGCTGTCGGGCGAGAAGCCGGCGAACACCACGGAGTGAATCGCGCCGATCCGCGCGCAGGCCAGCATCGCGTAGGCCGCCTCCGGAATCATCGGCAGGTAGATGGTGACACGGTCGCCCTTCTTGACGTTCCGGGTGCGCAGGATGTTGGCCATCCGGCAGACCTCGTCATGCAGCTCCTTGTAGGTGATGTGCCGGGATTGGGAGGGGTCATCGCCTTCCCAGATGATCGCGGTCTGGTTGGCGCGGCTGTGGAGATGCCGGTCGATGCAATTATGGGCGACGTTGAGAACGCCGTCCTCGAACCATTTGATCGAGATGTTGCCGGGCGCGAAGGAGACGTTCTCGATCTTGGTCGGAGCGTGCATCCAGTCGATGCGCTTGGCCTGCTCGGCCCAGAAGGCGTTCGGGTCCGATATCGAGCGGGCGTACATGTCCTTGTACTTGGCCTGGTCGACCCAGGCGCGCTTCGCCCATTCTGCGGGGACGTCGTAGATCTTCTCGGACATGTTTCCCTCCACATACGGCAAGCCGAGCACAGGCCAGCCGACTTGATCGTTGAACCGATTATGCGTCGGGCTAACCGGACCCGACAAGGTGCACAAGCTGGACCTTCGGCGAGCAGCCGGCCATGCGGAGGATCAAGCCGCTTCGTGCGACTGTCGCAGTTTTGAAACAGGGCGACGGGGGCTTTCGGGTCTTTACCGGGATCCTCGGAATGGGCCGGCGCAGAGCGCCATGCTCCCGGCAGCGGCATTTAGAAACCGCCCTCACTGATTCGGGACTCGCAATGCGGTTCGGAACACCCTAAATGGCCAACCCGGGCCCAACGAGACCCCTTGGAACAAAAATCAGAACAGCGGCATTGACCGATAACAAACAGGGCTAAGGCATAAGACTATGATGGATCAGCAGAATCTCGGGACTTTGCGGCCCGCTTCAGCCGATCCTGCTGCCATTGCACTGGCCAAAGCCCTCGGACAATGGCCGAAACCGGCCGGTTCCGGCCGTCCCAGCCCGAAAAAAGCGTTCGACACGGCGCCTGCGGCGACGGTCGAGGCCCTCGCCAAGGAACTGGGCCTGCGGCTCGGCGACCAGAACGAGCTGACCATTCGCCGCATCAGGCGCGGCAAGGGCTATTCCTTCGTGCGGCCCAACGGGGTCCACATCCGCGATGCCCGCACCATTCGGCGGCTGCATTCGATGGCGGTGCCGCCGGCCTATCGCGAGGTGCGCTACTCTGCCGATCCGAGCACGCATCTCCAGGCGGTGGGACGCGATGCCGCGGGCCGGCTGCAATATCGCTATCACGCCGATTGGGAGAAGGTCCGCGAGCAACGCAAGGCGCATCGCCTGGAAAAGCTCGTCGGCGCGCTGCCCAAGATCCGGCGCAAGGTCTCGGCGTTCCTGTCGGGCGACGAGCCGACCCGCGAGTTCGCGCTCTCGGCCGTGATCGAATTGATCGCGCGCACCGCGATCCGCCCCGGCAACGAATCCTATGCCCGTCTCAACGGCACCCGCGGGGCCACCACGCTGCTGAAGTCCAACGTCTCGCTGGAAGACGACAGCTTCGTGCTGACCTTCAAGGCGAAGGGCGGCAAGGCGGTGCGCAAAGAGTGCGACGCGGCCAAGCTCGTGCGCGCCATCGGGATTTTGCAGGGCGTTCCGGGCAAGCGCATGTTCCAGTATCGCGATGCCTACGGCATCGTGCGCGCCGTCAGCACCACGCAGGTGAATGCGTTTCTGCGCGAGATCGCCGGCATCAAGATCTCGCTGAAGGATTTCCGCACGCTGATGGCCTCAGCCGTGGTCGTGGAATCGCTGTCGCGGATCACGCCGGCGACCAGCCAGCGCGGCCGCAAGAAGCAGGTGCTGGAGGCGATCCGCGGCGCGGCCGACCAGCTCTCCAACACGCCGGCGATCTGCCGCAAGAGCTATGTTCACGACACCATCGTCACCGCGTTCGAGGACGGCATCCTCGAACGCTTCGCCGCGACCATGAAGGGCCAGCGCTCGCAGGCCAGGCGGGAGCAGCTTTTGCAGCAGGTGGTGGCGACCGCGGCGGTCTGATCCGCTCCCGTCGCTACGTCTTGTTGGAAACGCCGTTGTCGGGACCGGGATCGCTGCCCGCGGCTGCCGCCGTGAGCCGTCCCAGATAATGCGCCCATCCCGTCGCGTGTGCGGCAGCCTGTTCCTCGGTCGGCAGCCCGCTATGGGTCATGCGCAGCAATGTGCCGCCGTCGCGTTCGATCAGGTCGATCTCGATCAGGCTCGAGCCGGGCGGCACTTCCTGGCCGCCCTCCCATCCAAACGTGTAGGCGAGACGATGCACCGGCACGACTTCGCGGAACGCGCCGCGGGCAACGCCGCCGCGGGGGCCGATGCCTTTGAGCAGATACAGCCCGCCGGGATGTGGCTCCGTGGTCGCATCGGAACCCATCCAGCTCAAAATCTTCTCGGGGTCGGTCAGGTAAGCGAAAACGGTGGCGCGTGGGGCGGCGATCTGGGTCTCGCGTCGCACTATGAACGGTTCGGTCATCGGCGATCATCCCTGGGCTGACCGTTGGACATGGCGGCGCTCGGGCGGCCCGTCAAGGATTGCCCGTGACAAAGACCGCCTGCGTTCGTCATGATCGGCCCATGCACCTCTCGCCGACGCTCGCCTGGCTTGTCGATGCCGCCGCCGATAGCACCGGGGCCGACCGCCTGCTCGCGGATCTCGGCGCACATCTGGTCGCCGACGGCGTGCCGCTTGCGGCAGGCAGCCTGACGCTCGAGGTGCCACATCCGCTGATCGCGAAGCGGACATGGTTGTGGCGCGCGGAGAACGGCCGGGTGATCGAAGCGCTCGGCTTCGCACCAGGCGGCCTCGCGCCCGACCCGCCCAACGATGCCGGCCGTCGCTGGCTGCGCGACATCGCGGATGGTGAGGTGCACGAAGATGTGGTCGGACGGCCTGACGGGCCGTTGCTCGGCTGGATCGCGCCGCGTCCGTTCACCGCAAACGAGACCGAGCAATTGCGCCAGGCCGCGCGCTTCGCCGCGACGCCCCTTGCGGTGCTTGCCGCGCGTGCAACCTTGCGCGCGACGCTGGATGCTTATCTCGGCAAGCGCAGCGCGGAGCGGGTGCTGGCGGCACCCCTGCGGCGCGATCTCGGCGAGACCATTCAGGCCGCGCTGCTCTATGCGGATCTGCGCAACTTCACGCTCCTGTCGGAAACCACGCCACCTGCCGAGGTCATCGCGGCGCTCGATGCATGGTTCGATCGCATCGCCGGCGCGGTCCACGCCTTCGGCGGCGAGGTGCTGAAATTCATCGGCGACGGCGTGCTCGCGATCTTTCCGGTGGTCGGGGCGTCACCGCGCCAAGCCTGCGATGCAGCTCTGCGTGCCGCGAGCGCAGCCGAAGCCGGGATGGCGTATCTCAACGCGGAGCGTCGTGCCCAGGGTCTGCCGCCGCTCGCGTTTGGCGCGGCGCTGCATCTCGGCGAGATGCTGTGGGGCAATATCGGCGCCGCCAACCGGCTCGATTTCACGGCGATCGGTCCCGCCGTCAATCTCGCCAGCCGGCTCGAAGGATTGTGCAAGCCGCTCGGCAGAACCGTGCTGGTGTCGGGCGCGCTCGCGGCCGAGACTGACATGCCTCTTGTTGCGCTTGGTGAGCATGCGCTGCGCGGCATCGCCGCGCCGTGTGAGGTGTTTGCACTGCCGGAGAAGCAAGCTCCGCTATCGTAGCCCGCATGAGCGTAGCGACATGCGGGATCGCAGCAGTAGTCCCGGATATCGCTTCGCTCATCCGGGCTACAGCGCCTAAGCCTACATCCCGCCCATCTTGCAGACGAGCTTCCATTCCTCGGCCGTCACCGGCTGCACCGAGAGGCGCGAATATTTCACCAGCGCCATGTCGGCGAGCTTCTTCTCGGCCTTGATCGCGGCCATTGTCACCGGAATGTTCAACGGCTTGTCGGCCTTGATGTCGACGCAGACGAATTTTTCCGTCTTGTCGGTCGGATCGAGGTAGGCTTCCTTGATAACTTCCGCGATGCCAACGATCTCCTTGCCCTCGTTGGAATGATAGAAGAACGCCTTGTCGCCCTTCTTCATGGCGACGAGATTCTGGCGCGCGGTGTAATTGCGCACGCCGGTCCAGGCTTCGCCCTTGGCGCCTTTCGCCACCTGCTGGTCCCAGGACCACACCGATGGTTCGGATTTCACCAGCCAGTACGCCATGTTCATTCCTCTGCCTTGAAAGGTCGCGCCATCAGCCCCGAGATCGCGGCGTCGATCGTGCTTCTGCCGGTCAAAATCGACGCGACGGCTTCCGATACCGGCATTTCAACGCTTTGCGAAGCCGCGAGCTCGATCAGGACCGGCGCGGTGAATTCGCCTTCGGCAAGCTTGCCGGCGGGCGGCTGCTCGCTGCGGCCAAGCGCAAGGCCGAGCGCGAAATTGCGCGATTGTGGGCTCGAGCAGGTCAGGATCAGATCGCCGAGGCCAGACAAGCCCGTGAGTGTTTCGCTGCGTGCGCCGAGCGCGCGGCCGAGGCGTGTCAGCTCGGCAAAGGCGCGGGTGGTGAGTGCGGCCTGGGCGGAAGCGCCGAGCTTGCGCCCGACCGCGATGCCGACGGCGATCGCGAGCACGTTCTTGGCGGCGCCGCCGATCTCGACGCCGCGGACATCGGTGGAGTGATAGGGCCGAAACGTCGGCGAGCCCAGCGCCTGCACCAGGTGGTTGGCCAGCGTTTCTTCCCTCGCCGCCAGCGTGACCGCGGTCGGCAGGCCACGCGCGACATCGTCGGCAAAGCTCGGACCCGACAGGATCGCCGGCTGCGCGTGAGGCGCGGCCTCGACGATCACGTCGGTCATGAATTTATGGGTGCCGTGCTCGATGCCCTTGGCGCAGGCAATGATCGGCACCGGTCTAGCCAGATGCGAGGCGAGCATGTTGACAGCACCGCGCAGATGCTGCGCGGGCACTGTGATCAGCAACATATCCGCGCGCGTGGCGAGCGCCAGGTCGCTCGTGACGATGATCTCCGGAGCAAGCCGCACGCCGGCCAGCCGCGGATTGTCGCGGCTCGATGCGATTCGCGTCGCGTGCTCGGGATTGCGCGCCCACAGCGTCACGTTCCGTCCGGCCCGCGCCGCCACCATCGCCAGCGCCGTGCCCCAGGCGCCTGCGCCGATCACCGCGACAGATCGGAACGCTGTCATTGCTAGAATCCCGCGCGTGTCTTGCCGTATCCGGCCGGTGCCGTCGCGTTCGCATCGAGCAGCCAGCGCGCGCGGGGCTGTGCTTCCATCGTGTCGGTCATGCCGAGTGCGAGACGTTCGGCGCCGGCCCAGGCGATCATCGCGCCGTTGTCGGTGCAGAGCGCCGGCGGCGGCATGATCAATTGTGTACCGGCTTTGCTCGCAACCTCATGCAAGGCGCCGCGGATCGCCTGATTGGCGGCAACGCCGCCGGCCGCCACCAGCGCACGTGGCGCACCGAACTGCTCGCGGAAGAGTTTGAGACCGACGCTCAACCGGTCGGCTGTGGAGTCGAGCACGGCAGCCTGAAAGCTCGCGCAGAGATCGCTGACGTCCTGTGGTGTGATCTCGGCCAACCGGCTCGCTTCGTTGCGCACCGCCGTCTTCAATCCCGATAGCGAGAAGTTGGCATCGGGGCGTCCCTGCAGCGGCCGCGGAAACGCAAACCGCGCCGGATCGCCGTTGGCTGCCGCGCGCTCGACCTGCGGCCCGCCCGGATAGGGCAGGCCCAGCATTTTCGCGACCTTGTCGAAGGCCTCGCCGATCGCATCGTCGACGGTGGTGCCGAGCCGCACATACTGGCCAACGCCGGTGACGGCGACGATCTGGGTGTGGCCGCCAGAGGCGAGAAAAAGGCAATAGGGAAATTCGAGTGCGTCAGTCAGGCGCGGTGTCAGCGCATGCGCTTCCAGATGGTTCACCGCGACCAGCGGCGTATCGTGCACCATCGCGATCGCCTTCGCGGTGGTGAGCCCGACGATGACGCCGCCGATCAGTCCCGGGCCCGCGGCGGCCGCGACACCGTCGAGCTGGGCGAAGTCGATGCCGGCCTCAGTCATGGCGCGGTCGATGATGCCGTCGAGCAGGTCGACATGGGCGCGGGCCGCGATCTCCGGTACCACGCCGCCGAAACGGGCATGCTCCTCGACCTGCGACCACACGATATTGGACAGGATCTTGCCGCTGCCGTCAGGCGCACGCTCGATCACCGCCGCGGCGGTCTCGTCGCAGGTGGTTTCGATGCCCAGTACCAGCATTGGCGAATTGTTATCCAATTTGCGCCCTTCTCACCCCCCTTGCGCTGATCCGCAAAGCAGAGTTCTGGTACGTCCGGTAGCATTCCGGGGTCGGCCAACGCAATCGTCACGCGCGGCCGTCCCTCGTGAAAGCGCCACCGCCACGTGGTTCGGGAACACAAGCGATGTCCATTCTTGTCACACGGCCGCATCCCGACAATGAGGCGACATCGGAAAACCTGCGTGCACGGGGGCATGGGGTGCTGCTCGCGCCGGTGCTCAAGTTCGAGCCGGTCGCCTTCCATGACGAGAGTGAAACGAACTACAGCGCCGTCATTGTCACATCGGCCAATGCGATCCGTGCCGTCGCGCCGCAATTGCAGGAACTTGGTCTCCTAGAGCTGCCGCTGTTTGCCGTCGGCGAGCACACGGCCGCCGCCGCGCGCGATGCCGGCTTTGCCGAGGTGATCGTCGCCGGCGGCGACGCCGCGGGCCTGCGCGACAAGGTGATGCAGAGCGCGCGCGACAAGCGGCTGAAGAAAAAGGGCACGTTGCTCTATCTCGCGGGCGCGGATCTGTCGCGCGACCTCGGTGGCGAGCTGAGCGCCGAAGGCTTCAACGTCGTCACGCAGACGACCTATCGCATGGCGCCGGTCAAGCTGTTGCCGCGCGATGTCTGTGAGGGCTTTGCCGCCCATGGGATCGAGGCGGTGCTGCATTACTCCCGGCGCAGCGCGCGGGCTTTCCTGGAGGCCGCGCGGGGCGAAGGCGTCGAAATCTCGGCTCTGGCGATCCCGCAATGCTGCCTGTCCGAGACGGTCGCGGGCGTGCTGCGCGAGGCGGGTGCCTCGCAGGTTCTGGTGGCGGCGACGCCGGACGAAAATGCCTTATTTGACACCTTGGAGCGTGCTTTGCGCACCCGTTTGGCGTAAGAGGTCGGGCCGAATCCGACGCAATCGGATCCGTTCGTTCAGGGCATGTAAGTGTGAGGAACCGTCACGATGGCCGACGACAAGCCTGAAGACGCAGGATTGGCTCCCGAGTCCGGCCGCGCCAAGCGCATCCCGCCCACCATCGACCTCCAGGCAACCGAGGTCTCGACCCAGCCGCAGGAGGTGGCGGGCGGGCCTGAGGCAGCGACCGAACAGGCCGCGCATGAGCAAGCCAAATCCGAAGGGGGCAAGTCTCAGGAGGAAAAGTCTCAAGAGGCAAAGTCCGAAGAAGCTCATGCCGAGCCGCAGCCCGAGCCTGCCGAGGAAGAATCTTCCGTTGCGTCCGCGTCGGTATCGCCGTCGATTTCACCCTGGGTTATCGCTCCGTTCTCCGGCGCCGTGGCAGCCGCCATTGTGATCGCGGTCGGCTGGATGCTGGGATGGCCTGCGGTGCAGGCGCCGCCCGCTGCTCCGCAAGTGACGGGCGCAGCCGTCGAGGCGCTGAGCGGACGCGTTGCTGCAGTCGAAGCCAAGGCGGGCAAGCCTGCCGCCGATCCGGCCATAATGGCGCGGATCGATGCGCTGGAGAAATCCGCAACGAGCCTGCGCAGCGAGATCGCCAATCTGCGCGCGCAGTCCGACCAGGCCGCGAGCACCCTGAACGACGCGAAACCGGCGCCGTCTGCTGCCGCGCCAGATCTTGCCGCTCTCAACGACCGCCTCGCGCAGCTCGAGCGTGCCAGCAAGACCGAACGTGCGGAACTCGCGCAGCAAAGCGAGAAGATCGCGGACGCCAAGGCGATGGACGACAAGCCGCTGCGCCATGTGGTGGCGGCAGCCCTGCTCGACGTCGCCGTTCGCCACGGCGATGCTTACGTATCGCAGCTCGCCGCCGCGCGGTCGCTGGCAGCAAAGCCGGATATGCTGAAGCCGCTCGACACTTTTGCTTCGTCAGGCATTCCGACGCCGGTCGCGCTCAGTCGCGAGCTCCTCAACATCGTGCCGAAATTGTCGCCGCCAGCGGAAGCTCCGGCCAGCGGCACCGGCATCGTCGAGCGTCTTCAGGCGGGGGCGTCGAAACTCGTCCGCATCGAGCGTACCGACGGGGTCGGCAACGATCGCGGCGCCATCGTCGCGCGGGTGACGGCGGCTGCGCTGCGCAACGATTTCGCCGAGGCACGGCGCGAGTTGAAGACGCTGCCCGAGGCCGATCGTGCACCGGCACAAGCCTGGCTCGACAAGGCCGATGCCCGTGACGCCGCGCTCGCCGCCTCACGCAAATTCGCCGATGCCGCCATGGCGGATCTCGTCAAGCCTGGTCAATAAAGGTTCGCGCAACAATCAGCGCGTATAGGGATCGTCATGCTTCGCATCGTCCTCTTCCTCGTCCTGATCGCGCTGGCGGCGGCCGGCGCGGCCTGGGTTGCCGATCAGCCCGGCGACCTCGTCCTGACCGCGGGCAGTTTCCGCGCCACGACGACGCTTCCCAGATTCGTGTTCTTGCTTGGCCTCTTTGCCGCGGCAGTCGTGCTGGTCTGGAGTCTGCTGACAATGGCCTGGCGCGCTCCGGGGCGTCTGCGCCGCCGCCGTCACGAAAAGCGTCATGCGCGCGGCCGCCACGCCATCACCCACGGCCTGCTTGCGATCGGCCATGGCGACACCGCGCTTGCCCGTCGCCACGCCGATACCGCGCGGCGGCTGGCCGCAAACGATCCGCTCGCGCTTCTCTTGCATGCGCAATCGGCGCAGCTCGAGGGCAATCGCGACGAGGCCCAGCGCGTCTTCCGTGCCATGGCCGAGCGCGAGGACACGCGCCTGCTCGGCCTGCGTGGCCTGTTCATCGAGGCGCAGCGCGCCGACGATGCGGTCGGTGCGGTGATGATCGCCGAGGAAGCGATCAAGCTGTCGCCGTCCTCGACCTGGGCCTCGCATGCGGTGCTCGGCTTCCGCTGCGCGCGCGGCGACTGGAGCGGCGCGCTCGCGATCCTCGATTCGAATCTGTCCGCGGGCCTGATCGACAAGCAGGCCTATCGCCGCCAGCGCGGCGTGCTGCTCGCCGCCCGCGCGCTGGAATTGGAAACGATGGACCGCGACGTCGCGCGCGAGAGCGTGATGCAGGCGGTCAAGCTCGCGCCGACCCTGGTCCCGGCCGCGGTGCTTGCTGCAAAATTCGAGAGCGAGGCGCATCAGGTGCGCCGCGCCATGAAGCTGGTGGAAACCGCCTGGCTCGCCAATCCGCATCCTGATCTCGCGGATGCCTATGCGCATGTGAAGCTCGGCGATTCCGCGCGGCAGCGTTTGCAGCGGGTCGAGACGCTCGCGGCCAAGATTCCTGCCGACAAGGCTGGTTATGTCGAGGGCCAGCTGGCGATCGCGCGCGCCGCGATCGATGCGTCCGAGTTCGCCCGTGCGCGCGCGGTGCTGGCGCCTTACGTCAACGATCCGACCCAGCGCGTCGCGCTGCTGATGGCCGAGATCGAGCGCACCGAGCATGGTGACGGCGGCCGGGCCCGCGCCTGGACCTTGCGCGCGGTGCGCGCCCGCCATGATCCGGCCTGGACCGCGGACGGTTATGTCAGCGACCGCTGGCGTCCGGTCTCCCCGGTCACCGGCCGGCTCGACGCGTTCCAGTGGCAGACGCCGGTCGCTAGTCTTCCGTCCGACAGGGGCGCGATGATCGAATCCTCAGCCTTCGAGGAAGCCATGCTGGCGGCTCCGCCGCCGAAGCGGGTGACGGCGGCCCCGAGCGAAGGCCCGGCGGAACCGGTTGTCACGGCGCCGGATCCTGCGCCTGCCGCGCAGGACAATTCGCCGCCCCTCGAGGCCCAGGAAATCTTAGAGGAAACCGTCAAGGAGACCGCCAAAGAAACCGTCAAGGAAGAGCCGGTCGTCACGCCCGCCGAGCCGGTCAAACCGGCCCCTGAGATCGTCGAATCGTCGCCGGCGGCGGCAACGCCGGTGTTCCGGACCCGCGCCGACCTCGGCAAGCCCACACCAGCACCTATTCCCGCCGTCATCCCGATCGTCCGCGCCCCTGACGATCCAGGGATCGACGACGAGGGTCCGAGCGATGAATTTACGGAACAAATCGGCACGCCCAGGGACCACGCAAAGGCCCAGGCCGGCGGCTGGCGCGGATTCTGGTCTCGCTGGGGCGGGTGAGCGGCATTTCCAAGCCGGCGCCACCTTGCCAATTCGGGCCATGCCCGATATCAGGAGCGCGCGTAACGGGACCGGCCTCGCGCGGGCCCCGGCAAGGTTCGCCGCAATAGCTCAGTTGGTAGAGCACGTCATTCGTAATGACGGGGTCGGGGGTTCGAATCCCTCTTGCGGCACCAGCGCCCCAGTGTCCGGCCCGAAGACATGGGTAACGGAACGTACCTAAGACATAGGTGACAGCCTCGTGCCGAACGGGTTGTCGAGA
>NZ_JBVVOT010000039.1:0-58061 GCF_055807455.1 Bradyrhizobium sp. Kon58 | reverse complement strand
GTCGACGTCGGTGCACATGTTGAGCTCGAACTCGTCCTTCTCGGAGTTCAGGAGCTGGCGGATCTGCTCGGCATCACCGATCGCATCGGTACCGCGCGCGATCGTGCCCGAGATCGGGCAGGTCTCGACCCGGCGTCCGTCCGAGCGCACGAACATTTCCGGAGAGGCCGAGACGAGAAATTCGCCCTCACCAAGATTCATCAGCGCGCCGTAGGGCGATGGGTTGATGACGCAGAGCCGCTGGAACACTTCCGCCGGCGAGCGGTCGCAAGGCTCGGCAAAGAGTTGCCCCGGCACCGCCTCGAACAGATCGCCACGCGCAAAGGCGGCGCGCGCCGTCTCGACCGTGGCCTGATATTCGCCGGGGGCGTGATCGGCAAAACCCTGGCGCGGTGTCTTGAGATATGGGCTCTCGGCGGTCTCATGCGGGAGGCCCGCGGTAGACTTGCCCTTCCACGCGAAATCGTAAGTGAGCACGACGCCGCGGCCGGTGGCGCGGTCATAGGCGAGCAGGCGGTCGGGCACGTAGAGCACGATGTCGCGCTGGTCGCTCTCGCGCGCGCGCTTCTGCACGAGGTCCTCGATCTGGAACACGAGGTCGTAGGCGAAGGCGCCGAACAGGCCGAGCACGCCGTCGTCGTTGGCGGAGAACGCGGCGACGAGATCGCGCACCAGCGACATCACGCTGGCGCGCCGCGTGCGCTGGTCTTCGTCGATCGGGGCTTCGCCGCGGATGATATGACCGGCAAGGCGCGTCGCGGTCTTCTCGGAGATCACGACGCAGGGTTCGCGCAAGACGTCGGCGAGGAAGGCGATCAGCACCTCCCCGCGCGCGTTCAGTGCTTCCAGCTTGAAATTGACGCCGGTGGTCTCGAGCTTGAGCGGCGGGTCGGAGAAGCCGAGGTCAAAACTCTCGTAGCGGCCGGGCACGGTCGTACCCGAGGACAGCACCACGCCGCGGCGGCGGTCGAGCAGGCTGACGAGATCGTCGAGCCGGTTGGCGCCGCCGGAAAACTGTTCCGCCACGCGCGTGACAGCAAGCCCGGCGCGGGTCACGTAGTCGCTTCGGGCCGGAAGGGCAAAGACGGTCCTGTTCATGGGGTCCTCTTACGAAACTTGTCGAGGGAACGCCACACAGGACAAACGATCAGGCCGCCGCACTGCGTGGGCGACCTCAGACGATTTTGGGAGAATAAATCGCACCGGCCACCTCTCAGGAGGTGCGCCACCAAAGACGGGATGGGCGGACGGCGGTGCTCATGGGCGGATACTCATCATGGCGCGGGGACGGCGTCAAGGTGTCGTCTCCGGTAGCCCGGATGAAGCGCAGCGCAATCCGGGTCCGGTACCACGATGAGACAGCCCCGGATTACGCTGCGCTCCATCCGGGCTACGGGCGACTACCCCAGATGCTTCCTAAAAAACTCCGTCGCCCTGCCCCAGGCGAGCTCGGCGGCTTCGCGGTCGTGGACCGCCTGGCGCTGCTCGTTGACGAAGGCGTGCTCGGCATCATAGCGGAACAGCTCCAGCGACTTGCCGGCGGCCTTCATGGCCTTTTCGAAGCCGTTGACCAGCTCCGGCGTGCACCAATCGTCCTTGTTGGCGAAATGGGCCTGGAGCGGGATCTTGACGTCGGCGGGCTTGGCCGCCTGCTCCGGCGGAATGCCGTAGAACACGACGCCGGCCGCGAGCTCCGGCACATGCACCGCGCCGATGATGGTGACGGCACCGCCGAGGCAGAAGCCTGTCAGCCCGACCTTGGCGCCGTTGCGCGACAGATATCGCGTGGCGCCGCGCACGGTCTGCGTGGTGGCGTCCATGAAATCGAGCGAGTTCATCTCTTTGCCGGCGGCGTCGGTGTCGTGATACGGCACCACCTTGCCCTTGTAGAGATCGGGCGCCAGCGCATCGAAACCGGCCAGCGCGAAGCGATCGCAGAGGCCCTTGATCTGGTCTGACAGGCCCCACCATTCCTGGATGACCACCACGCCGGGCGCGTTGCCGCGCGCGGCATTGGCGAGATAGCCCAATGCGTCCTTGCCGTCCGGGCGCTTGAAGGTGATGGCGGTTCCCATGGTGTCCTCCGACGAGTTTTTGGGGAGCGGTTGGGGCCATTTTGGCGTTTGAGCGCGCGATAGGCAATCGCGCCTGACAACACACTCTCGTGCCCAACAAAAAAGCCCCCTTGCGGGGGCCTCTTCATTCTCGCCTCAGGCCGCTCAGTGCGAGTCGGCCCAGACCTTCTTCTTGGTGAAGTACATCAGGCCGGCGAAGATGATCAGGAAGATGAAGACTTGGAAACCGAGGCGCTTGCGCGCTTCCATGTGCGGTTCGGCGGTCCACATCAGGAACGTGGTGACGTCCTTGGAATATTGCGCGACCGTGGTCGGCGAGCCGTCGTCGTAGGTGACCTGGCCGTCGCTGAGCGGCTTCGGCATCTTGATGGCGTGGCCCGGGAAATACTTGTTGTAGTAGGACCCCTCCGGGATGGTCACGCCTTCGGGCGCCTTGTCCTCGAAGCCCTGGAGCACCGCCGAGACGTAGTCCGGGCCCTGCTCTTGATACTGGGTGAAGAAGTCGACGATGAACCAGGGGAAGCCGCGGCCGTAGGAGCGCGCCTTGGTGATCAGCGACAGATCCGGCGGCGCCGCGCCGCCGTTCGCCGCACGCGCGGCCTGCTCGTTCGGGAATGGCGAGGGGAAATAATCCGCCGGCCGGCCCGCGCGCTCGAACATATCGCCCGCGTCGTTCGGGCCGTCCTTGACCTTGTAGTCGGAGGCGAAGGCTGCAGCCTGCGCGACCGAATAGCCGGGACCACCGGCTTCCGCGAGGTTGCGGAAGGCGATGTAGGACAGGCCGTGGCAGTTGGCGCAGACTTCCTTGTAGACCTTCAGGCCGCGCTGCAACGCGCCGCGGTCGTACTTGCCGAACGGACCCGCGAACGACCATTTGTTGCCCGGCGGCTTGTCGCTGCCTTCGGAGGCACGCGCGTTGTCGGCGGAGCCCGCAAACAACGCGCCCGCCAGCGCAAGCACGATCGCGCTCGACACCATCGGCGTCGACCTGCTTCCGGTTTTGGCCAGGACGGCATCCGAGATCGAGTTCGGCACAGGCCGCGGCTTCTCGATCCGCGAGAGCAGCGGCAGCACGATCAGGAAATAGGCGAAGTAGCAGAACGTCAGGACCCGGCCGGCGATCACGTAGATGCCTTCCGGCGGCTGCGCGCCGAGATAGCCGAGCAGGATGCAGACCGCGACGAAGATCCAGAAGAACTGCTTGGCCAGCGGACGGTACTTCGACGATTTGGTCTTGGCGGCGTCGAGCCAGGGCAGGAAGCACAGGATGATGATCGCCGAGAACATCCCGATCACGCCCGCGAGCTTGTTCGGGATCGAGCGCAGGATTGCGTAGAACGGCAGGTAATACCATTCCGGCACGATGTGCGGCGGCGTCACGCCCGGATTCGCCGGAATGTAATTGTCGGCGTCGCCGAGATAGTTCGGCATGTAGAAGATGAACCAGGCGTAGAGCAGCATGAAGCAGGACACGCCGAACATGTCCTTGATGGTCGCATGCGGCGTGAACGGAACCGTGTCCTTCTCCGTCTTGGGCTCGACGCCATCAGGGTTGTTCTGGCCGGAGACATGCAGCGCCCAGACGTGAAGCACGACGACGCCCGCGATCAGGAACGGCAGCAGATAGTGCAGCGAGAAGAAGCGGTTCAGCGTCGGGTTGCCGACCGAATAGCCGCCCCACAAGAGCGTCACGATGCTCTCGCCGACATAGGGGATGGCGGAGAACAGATTGGTGATGACGGTAGCGCCCCAGAAGCTCATCTGGCCCCAGGGGAGCACGTAGCCCATGAAGCCCGTCGCCATCATCAGCAGGTATATGATGACGCCGAGGATCCACAGCACCTCGCGCGGCTCCTTGTAGGAGCCGTAATAGAGGCCGCGCAGCATGTGGACGTAGACGGCGACGAAGAACATCGAGGCGCCGACGGCATGCATGTTGCGCAGCAGCCAGCCGTAATTGACGTCACGGACGAGCAGCTCGACCGACTTGAAGGCGAGGTCGGCATGCGGCGTGTAGTGCATCGCCAGGATCACGCCGGTCAGGATCTGGATCCCCAGCATGAAGGAGAGGATGGCGCCGAAGGTCCACCAATAGTTCAGGTTGCGCGGGGTGGGATAGACCACGAAGGAGGAGTGCATGAGGCCGAGGATCGGCAGACGTCGCTCGATCCATTGCAGGGCCGGATTGCTCGGCTGGTAGTCGGATGGTCCGCTCATGATGCGATCCTGAGGAAATAGTACGACGAGACGGCGCGAAGCTTCGGACGAGGGCCCGAGGCTCAGCCGATCTGGATTTTGGTGTCGGAAACGAACTGGTACGGCGGCACCGGCAGGTTCGCGGGCGCGGGCCCCTGGCGGATGCGGCCGGACGAATCGTACTGCGAACCATGGCAGGGGCAGAAGAACCCGTCGTAATTGCCTTCATGGGCGATCGGGATGCAGCCGAGATGGGTGCAGATGCCGATCACGACCAGCCACTGCTCGTGGCCGGACTTGACCCGGGCCTCGTCGGACTGCGGATCGGGCAGGCTCGCCACGTTGACGGCGCGCGCCTCGTCGATCTGCTTCTTGGTGCGGTGGCTGATATAGATCGGCTTGCCGCGCCAGAACACCTTGATGTCCTGCCCCTCGGCGACCGGGCTGAGATCGACCTCGATCGGCGCACCGGCGGCGATGGTCGACGCATCAGGATTCATTTGGGAAATGAAGGGCCAGAGCGCGGCTGCGCCCCCTACTGCTGCAGCTGCCCCCGTTGCAACGAATAAGAAATCACGGCGTGTCGGATGGTCCGCCGAAGACGCTGTCGTCACGATTCCAACCCTTTCTTCTTATGCAGCCGGCGGAACCGCTCCAGGAGCCCCCAAGGTCCCCAGAACAGCCTGCCGGCGCCCGCGGCCCCCCGCGGCGGCAGAACTTCACGTGCCCCCACCAAAACAAGGCGAAAACAGCAGTCCAGAATCGTTCTATTGGCACCCTTGCCGGGCGAGCGCAAGCCCGCTATCGGCGCGGGAGCGTGCAATGCACGAATTCCGCGGCCAGCGATGTTTTATTGAGACATTTCCGGCCCGCACCGAACCGAGACAGCCCATGCACAGCCCATGCAGATAGCGCTTTTCCAACCCGACATCCCCCAGAACACCGGCACGATTCTCAGGCTCTGCGCCTGTCTGGGCGTGGCCGCCCATATCATCGAGCCGGCCGGCTTCCCGGTCTCCGACCGGCATTTCCGCCGGGCGGGAATGGACTACCTCGATCAGGTCAGCATCGTCAGGCACGACTCCTGGTCGAAATTCGAGCAATGGCGCGCGACGCAGGGCGCCCGCCTGCTGCTGTTCACCACCAAGGGAGCGACCGACTACCGCGATTTCCGTTACCAGACGGCGGACATCCTGCTATTCGGGCGCGAGAGCGCCGGCGTCACCGAGGCCGTGGTCGAGGCGGCGGACGCCCGGCTGGTGATCCCGATCGCTCCGGGGCTGCGGTCGCTCAATGTCGCCATGACCGCGGCGATGGCCGCAGGCGAAGCACTGCGGCAGCTCCGGAACCCGCAAGTTTGAGATTGTTGAGGAGAGACGGTTGAGTTACGCGGTCAAGGAAATCTTCCTGACCCTGCAAGGCGAAGGCGCCCATGCCGGGCGCGCGTCCGTGTTTTGCCGTTTTGCCGGCTGCAATCTCTGGAGCGGGCGCGAGACGGATCGCAGCGAGGCCACCTGCACATTCTGCGACACCGATTTCGTCGGCACCGACGGCACGCTCGGCGGACGCTATGCTTCGGCCGCGGAACTCGCCGGCACCATCGCGGCGCAATGGACGGCGTCGGCCGACAACCGTTACGTGGTGCTCACCGGCGGCGAGCCGCTGTTGCAGGTCGATGCCGCGCTGGTCGATGCGCTCCACGCAAACGGCTTCGAGATCGGGGTCGAGACCAACGGCACCATCGCCCCGCCCGAAGGGCTCGACTGGATCTGCGTCAGTCCGAAGGGCGGCAGCGATCTGGTGATCCGGCGCGGCCACGAGCTGAAGCTGGTCTATCCGCAGCCGCTCGCCATGCCGGAGGCCTTCGCGGATCTCGCCTTCGAGCGCTTCTCGCTGCAGCCGATGGACGGGCCCGAGGTCGCCCAAAACACCGCGGGCGCAATCGACTATTGCCTCAATCATCCGCAATGGCGGCTCAGCGTGCAGACGCATAAGTCGCTCGGCATCAGATAGGATTGGTTTTCGAACAGATGTGGGAATTGACGAAATCGTTTCGCTTCGAGGCGGCGCACTCATTGTCGGGAACGACGTTCGGCGCTGATAGCGAAGAGATCCACGGCCACTCCTTTCGCGCGGAGGTGACGCTGCGCGGCACGCCCGATCCCAAAACCGGCATGGTGGTCGATCTCGGCCTGGTCCAGCGCGCCATCGAGGACGTGCGCATGACGCTTGACCATAAGTACCTCAACAAGATCGAGGCGCTGGGCACACCGACGCTGGAAAACCTCTCGCGCTTCGTCTGGGAGCGGCTCGCCCCTATCGGCAAGCTCACCCGCGTCAGCATCCACCGCGACAGTTGCAACGAGAGCTGCACCTATTACGGTCCGCAGGGTTGAGAGAATGACATCCACATTGGACCCGAGCTTGATCGAAGACCGTAAGACCCGCGCTCGCGCCTGGTTCGAAGCCCTGCGCGACGACATCTGCGCGAGCTTCGAGCGGCTGGAGGACGATGCCCCGCAAAGCCTTTATCCGGGCGAGCCGGGCCGCTTCAAACGCACGCCGTGGCAGCGTACCGATCATACCGGCGCGGCCGGCGGCGGCGGCGTGATGTCGATGATGTCAGGCCGCCTGTTCGAGAAGGTCGGCGTGCACTGCTCCACCGTGCACGGCGAATTCGCGCCCGAGTTTCGCGCGCAGATTCCCGGTGCGGCGGACGACCCGAAATTCTGGGCCTCCGGCATCTCGCTGATCGCGCATCTGCGTAATCCGCACGTGCCGGCGGTGCACATGAACACGCGCTTCGTCGTCACCACAAAAGCCTGGTTCGGCGGCGGCGCCGATCTCACGCCGGTGCTCGATCGCCGGCGCACGCAGGACGATGCCGACAGCATCGCCTTCCACGCCGCAATGAAACAGGCCTGCACGCAGCCGAACGGCGTCGCCGATTACGGCAAGTACAAGAAGTGGTGCGACGAGTATTTCCACCTGCCGCACCGCAAAGAGGCGCGCGGCATCGGCGGCATCTTCTACGACTGGCATGACAGCGGCGACTGGGACGCCGACCTCGCCTTCACCCGGGACGTCGGCCGCGCCTTCCTGAAGATCTATCCCGACATCGTGCGGCGCAATTTCGCGACAAGCTGGACCCCAGAGGATCGCGAGGAGCAGTTGATCCGGCGCGGCCGCTATGTCGAGTTCAACCTGCTCTATGACCGCGGCACCATCTTCGGTCTCAAGACCGGCGGCAATGTGGATTCGATCCTGTCGTCGCTGCCGCCGGAGGTGAAGTGGCCATGACGACGATGAAGCCCGCAATGAAGCCGCTGCCGCGCGCCATGCTGATCGATATGGACGACACCATCCTGTCGGCCTATGCGCGGCCCGAGATCGCCTGGAACACGATCACAGCAGAGTTCGCCGATGAGCTCGCGCCGCTGCCGCCGCAACTGGTCGCAAGCACCGTCCTGGCCTTCGCGAAAAACTTCTGGGCCAATGCGGACGCCTCCTGGCGGATGAAGCTCGCCGAGGCCCGCCATCTCACTGTCAAGGGCGGTTTTGCCGCGCTCGCGGCCGCCGGTCATCGCGCCCTGCCCGACGACCTCGCCATTCGCCTCGCCGACCGTTTCACCGCCTATCGCGAGGAGGAGATGTTCGTCTTCCCGGGCGCGCATGACGCCATCGACAGGCTCAAGGCGCTCGGCATCAAGCTCGCGCTGGTGACCAACGGCGCCGCCGACACCCAGCGCGCCAAGGTGGAGCGCTTCGAGCTGGCGCATCGCTTCCATCACATCCAGATCGAGGGCGAGCACGGCTTCGGCAAGCCCGAGGAGCGCGCCTATCTGCACGCGATGGACGCGCTCGGCGTCACCGCCGAGGATACCTGGATGATCGGCGACAATCTGGAATGGGAAGTGGTGACTCCGCAGCGTCTCGGCATCTACTCGATCTGGATCGACGTGCATGGCGACGGCCTGCCCGAAGGCTCGATCGTCAAGCCCGACCGCATCATCCGCTCGCTGACAGAACTGGTGCCGGGCTGACTGCAATCAGGGTGCGCAAACAAAAACATCGAAAACAACCCCATGCACAGTAGACGGCCGCAGCAAAATCAAGGACTTGCGGCAAGCGTAAACTGCGTATCTGACAAAATCGTTTGCTCCGTCGGGCAAAACAGGCGCATGGTGTCATGGTCGCGACGCACGGGACGGAAGAGCCCTTGCGCCATCCATCGAGCAGGCGCCATTGCCTCTCGTGATGGGATCGCTCCGGCCTAAAGCTCTCTGATCGACGTTTCAGCAGTCCGGCCGGCGGATGCGCGCTACCGCAACACATAAACTGACCGAGTAGCCCGTGATTGGCATGTCATGCCGGTTTGCTAGCTTCACCGTCAATCAACCCGAAAGGACCATCCATGGAACTAAAAGCCGGCGATATCGTCATGCTGAAATCCGGCGGGCAGCCGCTCACCGTCGCGGACGTGAAAGGCGACGACGTGATCTGTCTCTGGATGGGCGCGGAAGGCGATCTGTTTCGCGAGACGCTCCCGCTTGCGGTGCTCGAGCACCTGGAAGAGCTCGACGACGAAGACGAGGATGAAGACGACGAAGACGAGGAGTAAGCGCGGCTGAGGCCGCATCTAGTTTGATCGGAGCGCACAGCTCCGGCGCGCATGATGTCCGCTTCTTCGCCAACAATGGCGCGATAGCGGACATCGCTGCATGGCAGAACGGCCGACGAGGACGTTGTCCGGATTCGTCCTCTTGTCAGCATCCGTTACCTTGCTGACGGGATTCCTCGGCGGATACTTTCAGGATCATCGTGTCTCACGTAAGTGGTGCAGCCAGCACTGTCACGGCAATTCCCATTTGTCCCGTCGGCCGTAGGCCGAGATCAGCTTGTGTAAGCCTGAAGGCCCGCGCCGATATTTAGCGATCGGCTACACGGTTCGATGGCTTCTTCGTATTGGCGGAGCTGCAGGTGCGCAACACAGAGGAGCCGCACCGTGATATTCTTCTGCAAGATGGCTAGATCTGTCCGATCGCCGTCGAACCGGTCGGACCATACGTCGTGCGCAGTCTGAAGATCAGTCAGCGATACGCTGATCCGCACCTGATCTCCGCTGCGCTTCACCGCGCCGCGCACCGCCCAGCGGGTGCCGATATCCGTTCCAAGCTGCTTCAGATCGATCGACTTATTCTTGTAGGTGCGGGCGGCCTCGCGTCCGATGACGAAAGTGGCGGGCGCTCGCGCAAGATCGGTCGTCAAATCTGTCGTGATGGCATCGGCAAGGTGATCCTGCTCTGGATCGTTGGTGAGGTTGGCGAAGGGCAACACGATGAGAGAGAGACGATGCGCGATCTCGGGCCTGACTATCGGCTGTCCGTGAAGCTCTCGAGCTTCCTGAACCGCGTCGGTACGGAGCGTCTTCCAGACATTCCAATAACCGACAAGGCCGCCGGCAATTGCACCGATGGCAGCCACCGACGCCAGCGTCCCGCCGACGAACTTCAGAGGGCCTCTGATGTGACGCACCCAGTTCTTGGGCCGCCATTTGAAAGCTACTTTTTCGGAGAACTCCGGGACCAAAACCGCTGCCTCCGCGGCTGCGCGCGCAAGATTCGACGGTTCTGCGAGGGCGCCTAATGTCACCGCAGTTTCGGGACATCGCTCGTCATCGTGGACAGCGCCCACGAAACGAAAGCCCTTTCGTGGAAATGTCTTGATAAGACGTTGTTGCACGCCTGAGTCACCGATCGCGCGTCGGACCGCGTTCAATCGGGTCGTCAGGGCCGCATCGGACACGATCCGACCATTCCAAATCGCGTTTATGAGATCATCCTTGCTGACGACGCGATCCCTGCTGCGGATCAAATAGCCGAGCAGATCAAGTACCTGTGGCGTCGTAGGCACGGCATCAGCCCCGCGCCGCAACTCGCGCCGGTCGGTATCCAGCATACAGTCCTCGAAGAAATAGCGCATGGCACCATTCCCCAGGCTTGCCCTCTACTGCCGAGAGCGCCGCAGCGATTGTCCGGCGGAGGATAGGCCTTCGAACGGAAAAATGTAAGCCGAATATCAAGTGTGCCTTGCCCAGCGTCGCGGGATCGGCCGACGTCAGCCGCACGGAAACGCCCCCGCACCGGCTGGACGCAAAGAATAAGCCGCCGGTAAGAAAAATGTAAGCCCCTCGTCAAGCGTGCCGGACCAAGCATTGGCACCTTAGCCCTCGGTGAGAAGCAAGCCAAAGGAGATTGCGATGAGCGCGATCTATGGCGCCGCGGGGATGCGACGGCCCTTCGGATCAACGCAGCGCGTTGTCAGCCTGGTCCGGCAATTCTTGAGCACATGGCGGGAGCGCCGCAGACGCCGGAGTGCACAAGCAACCCTGTGCGGCCTCAGCGACAGGGAACTCATGGACATCGGCACGACGCGTGGCGAGATCGACTACATCGCCTCGCACCGAAACATCGCGAGGCCGAATCGTTCGACAGACCGGGACAGCGGCGTCATTGCCCTGCTGCTCTGTGGCGCGCTTATCCTCGCTTTCGCAAGCGAGGCCAAAGCTCAATGCACCGCGCAGGACGTTCTGCGCAATCACCTGGACCTCAAGACCGCTCCTCCGGTGCCGCGATCGCAGACTCCCGTCAGTTCGGCCGCCGATGTTCGGCTGTGGAAGACGATTGCGATAGGGACGTTCAGGGACATGCGCGCCCTTCGCAAGGCGATGAGTGCAATGGGCTGCGACGTCGGAAGCGCCGCTGCTGAAGTCCTTGCGCGGCCGGCTTTTACTCTGAGTGGCAAGAAAACGGACGTGGAGCTCGTCCCTGTCTCGGCCGCTGAGCTCGGCTTCGAGGGCGAGACAGCATCGTTGACCGAAATCTATGCGCGCGCGCAACGGCTGGGTTTCGGACTTGCGCCCGCAGAAATCGCTCCGCAGCTGAGACTTCAGTACTTGGACCAGCCAATCGGTGAGTTTCTCATCATCGGCATGGAGCCGATCAGGACATGGGCGGGTGAACCGGTCATCCTGACGGTGGCCAATGGTGGAGCAGGCCTCATTCTCATCGGCCAGGGCACCCGCGAGAACGCGGAAATTCCAGTGAACTCCACCATTGTATTCGTGCGGCCAAGTACACCCGCCCTGGCGGAGACCGCGGCATTCAAGTAGCTCGGGTGATGCGTAAGTCCGCTTTAGGCCGAGAAGCGGCATTTATGGGTACTCGCCCTGGTCGCGTCGAGCCACGTTGAGAGTTTCAGCTTGGCGCTGTCGAAAAGATTGTCCGGCCTGCTCCTGCGACTAGAGCTTGCGAGGCCAAGTTGGGTCCGGGCTTCCGGTTCAACCCATCCGGAACGTCAATCCAACGGGACGTTCAAGCTGGTACCTTTGGTGATGATGCCGCCGCGGTTGCCGATCTCAATCGAGCCATAGCGCTGCTTGAAGCAATCGGGCAACGGCCGGTCGCCTTCCATGCTGAGCCAAAGGCGCAATAAATGACGCTTCTGGCCTGCATCGGGCCAATCGCGGAATCCGGTCCGGTCATGCAGCAAGGCATGATTGTAAACGAACTGCATGTCACCCGGCTGAAGCCGCATGCCGAAATGCAGAGTGGGATCATTTGCGAGCGCGTCGAAGAGATCGAGCGCCTCGACGTGAACAGGCGTCAGTCTCGGCGCATCGGGAAAGCGCTGCGCACTATCGATATACTGGCGCTGATAAAACCCGGTCAGGAACCCCGCATGCCAATTCAGCACCGGGATTTCAAGATATGGCTTTTCGTTCTCCGGCACCTCGCCTCGCCGGTCTGTCGCGATCGGATCAAACAAGAGAGCGGCAAGGTCGGGACGACGGTCAAACATCTCGTTGTAGATTGTCGTCGTACTGACGAGGAGAGAATCCCCTCCCTCCATCGCCTCGCGAATGCATAACAATCCAACCACGTCCGACGAATCCGTGTGGAATGTCTGCCGTTCCGAAGTTTGATAAATGCGGGTGTTCGGATCCTTCGCATCGGCGCCGGTGTCACGAACGTGACCGAGAATGTGGCCCGCTGCATTCTGAGACCGCGCCGATCCAAGATGCGCGCCCACCCCGCAAAATATCGTCGCGGCGAACTCCTGGTTATACTTTGCCACCGGCAGGCCGCGGATCACCTCGAAGCCAAGGCCAGCCAGGAGCGTTGTCTTAAGCTCTTCCAGATGCGCGCCGAGGCGGGGAAGCGGAAAGCTTTCCTTCGTGATCTCGGCGATTTTCTTGTTTCTGCCGAGATATCTTTCAGCCGCGCCCTCGAGCTCGGCGATCTCGCCGGCCGCAAGCGATATCAACCATCGATCGGGATTGGCTTTCATCTCAGCGCCCTGCCAGGCGGACGGGATATCGACCTTCCCAGGAGGGCGATGGATCCCGCCGGGCACTGAGACCACATTCATAGTGTTGGTTCCTGAGGGAGATTGAACGTCAGACATCGGCGCGGAAGACATGGGCGCGGATGATCGACGATATTGTGCCGACCGCTTGTTTGCAACTTGGCTGAAGCGCCGCCGTGAGCCGAGCGCATTGTCCCCGTGACGAGATCCGTTCCAAGCAGTCGCGTGTTGGGTGAGCCGCTTCCGCCAAAATGATTACACGGCCATTCGTTCGGCCGGACAAAGCCCGGGAAAAAGTGGCATCAGCCGGAACGTTCACGAAGCTGGCTGAGTTAAAAGTCATGCGCGTCGCGCTGCGGTCATGGCCGCACCGCACGGCCCGGATAAGGCTCTGGAAGAGGCGAAAGCTACTCTGCGGCGTGCTTCGCGGCACGGCCGCGCGAGGATCGCGATGTACACGACGGCGATATACGATGAGCTGAGGCAGATCGAGCGCGACGTCGTCGAGGGAGAACGGCGGCTCGCAGAGCAGGAGGCGCTGATCATCGAGATGAAGCGCCAGAACCTGGACACAGCCAAAGCTGAAGGCGAACTCGAACGGATGCGCATGGAGCAGCGAGGTCGCGATCAGGATCGGCAACGTCTGCTCTCACGGCTGCAGCCCTGAAACAATTCCGCTCAATGGGGCTGATCCGCCGAAGGCGTCGTGTTCCTGAGACGCAAGACCAGGCCAGGTGCACTCGGCGAGAAGTCCGCCAGGAGTTTACGCCCTTTGTATCGCCGGATCGATGTCCGAAGGCCGGTAAGCCATCGAATTGCCAAGCACGCAAACGAGAGAGTCCCACCTTCTTCGTTGTTCCATGTAGGATTCGCACGAATGCGGAAGGTCGTCGGTGACACTGATGCCGGCTTGCCGCAGCCGCCGTCGCGCATTGTCGAACCGGACCCGCCAGACTTGCCGATCTCCATCGTCGGCCTCATCCGAGGCTTTCTCGTGCAGGAAAACGTTGTTGAGGGTCGAAAGGAGCAGCAGCGCGGAGGACCATAGTTGGGTGACTGCGCCGGATTGCTTGAGCCAATCGGCGTCCTTCGGCAATGCACTTCTGATCAGCGAGACTGCATCGAGGACGATCAGTGACGACCGCGAGACGGAGTAGAACGGTTCAGGGAAGCGGAAGTAGAACAGGACGGGATAGAAGTGGTGAGCTTCTTTGGTGCCTGTAACCTCTGCGGCCAACTCGGACAAATTGTTGTAACCCGCACTCAGCTGGTTATTTGCGAACAGATGCCCGAGCAGATCCGCGGCATCGCCGGTCTCACCGCAAAGCGCGTGAATCTTGAGGCAGAGCGTGTTCCTGCTCCTGAGTGCGCCGTAGATCTGCATCAGGTAGGTGATCGTGAGCGATATGACTGACGTCCCGATCACCGAATTCAGAACAAACAACAGCTTCGCTCCGGCACTCTGCGGACCAAAGTTGCTGCCGCCTACGATCGACAGGCTGCTTCCGGCGACATAAAGCGCGGTCACGAAGTCGGTTGGGGTCTCCTGGTTGCTGGTAATGCTGGTCCCGAGCTGAGGGTGCACAATCAGTGCAGCCCCAAGCGCGAGCAGAATAGACCAGGTGAACAGCAAGGCGACCAGAATCAACGGGCCGCAGAATGAAAGCAGATGGTTGCCGTTGCCGGCCGAGGAAAGCCGGCGCAGCGCGAGCCAAACCAGTCTGGCCAGGCGGTCGCTGATAATTCCGGTGCCGGCGCGTGCGTAGAGAACCGTGAGGAATACGTCGGCAAGGATCAGTGCCATCAGCAGCGCGCCGGCTAAAGGCTCAAGCCAGTAGGCCATCATTCCTCCTCGCCCTGCGGCGTTTCCGGAGCCCTGCGCTTACTGCCGGTTCGGGTCGCGGCTTGACCCGACGGTGTTCGCGTCGCCGGGCATGAACTTGAACAGCGTGAAGTTCTTGTCGGTCCACGCCATGTGGAACCAGGGCGAATCCTGGATATGCGACGCGGTGACATAGATTGCGCCATCAGGACCTTGCGAGAAGGTGTCCGGCCAGCGCAGGCGCGAATCCGTCAACAGCTGTCGCACGGTCCCATCGCTGGGGTTGAGGACCTTGACGGCATTGTTGGCGATCGAGCTCAGATAGATTTCGCCATTTTCGCCGGTCCAGAGCCCATCGACGGGCTCCGTCGTTGCCACTGTTTCCGGCCGAGCGTGAGCCGCCGCGTCCGCACTCTGGATACTGGACGTGGCGATCCGGTAGAGCGTCTTTCCGGTCAGGGCCTGCCAGTAGAGGGTGTTGCCGTCCTTCGAGAGCGCCAGACTATCGGCATTGAACAAGGGCTGCCGTCCGTCCGGCCGCCGCAAGGGCTGGCCATCTGTCATCACGGTGACGCTCGGATCGAATTGGGTCGAAGGATCCTCGCTCAGCACACGCCAAGCCTGCCCGGACTCGATGTTGAGAACAACCAGGCCGCCGGGCGAACCGGAATCGGTCAGATAGGCGAATTTTCCGTCGGGAGCGATACGGATGTCGTTGAGATAGCTGGCCGGACCAGCGACGTCCGGCCCGATCGGAAAGGTCCGCTTCACAGTGTTCGATTTCAGATCGACCTCGACGATCTTGGGTCCACCCTTCACCGTCTTCTCGGCATTGGGAGCCGCGGGATCGACGACCCAAAGCGATCCGCGCCGGTCCGCAACAACACTTTGAACGCAAACGAAGTGATCCTTGGGCGATACCTCGGACATTCGCGCGTTGCGCCAGCCGTTCCATTCCTCATTGGGATATGGCTTGGTCGAGCCGTCCGGCATGAGTTCGGCCACCGAGACCGGCGTATCCTCCGTCCAGCGCGGGAAGTTCACGAAGATGCGGCCGTCCGGGGCGACCGTGACGCCGGTCACCTGATGGTCGAACGTCGCGAGCGATTGCAGCCGGCTGTCGCGACTTTCGACAAGAGGCGCGACAAGCCGCTGGGCCTTGGACTTGATATCCTCTGTTGCGGATTGCGCGTGAACCGCGGACGAAATGGATAGCACGACTGCCAAGCAGGAGCTGAACGCGATTGCACGCATGAGAGGCCCTTTCCAAAAAGTTTAGGGCCCAATCCGGCTTTGCTTCGATCGTTCCTCGCGACTCCACATCTGCCAACGCGTTTGATGGCTAGTTCCGTCAAACAGTCGAGCGATGATAGTTGCCGAGGTATATGGGGCGAGCGAGTTCATCGCCTCCGTCGCGATCACAATTTCAAATCAGCAAATCATGATGCGCAGGTACAATGGCTTGATGCGCGCCGTTATTGCCGTGATCGTCCGCGTGTCCGTTCAGCGCATGAGGGACGGGCTTGGCGAGGTCCTCCGCTTGACCATGCGGAACGTGCGGAACGTGCGGAACGTGCGGATCGAGCGGATTATTGAGCTGTTTCAGCTCAACTGTCGCGACGAGAGTAGAAGGAGTTGGTCCGCTATCGAAGCGGAACACCGGTCCTTGGTCCAGGCCGCCGATCCCCAACGCAGCTTTGGCAGGGTGCGCGTCTTCCGATGCGATTGCAGCAGATTGCGCAGGGTGCTGCGAGTTGCCGCGTCCGGCGTTGCCGCCGGCTGCGACGCTCGGCTCTATGACGTCGGCTGCTTGCGATGCGTTGGCAGAGGTTGAGTGCAACTCGTCCTCCGAGCTGCCGTGGTCCACCGTGGCTGGTTCTGTCGTCTTCACTGCCCCCGCAGCGTGCGAAGCCGAAGCGTGATGCTGGCCGCCATCGCCCGGTTTGCCCCCAGCTTCAGTCGATTCCGTGCTTGCCGCGTTTGCAGAGCCCGGCTCTGAAGCGTGCTGCGAGTTGCCGTGGCTTGTGCTGGCGGCCGTTGCGACGCCCGGATCGGTCTCAGCTGCGTCCGGTGCGTTTGCAGCAGATGAGTGCCCGGATTTGCCGTGTTCCGCAGCCCCTGGTTCTGCCGTCTTCGCTGGTCCGTGCGCCGCATCAGAAGCCGAAGCGTGATGCTCGCCGCCGTTGCCCGGTTTGGAGCCAGCTTCAGTCGGTTCGCCGGCTGCCGCCTTTGCAGACCCCGGCTCCGAAGCGTGCTGCGAGTTGCCGTGGCCTGCGCTGGCGGCTATCGCTGCGCCCGGATCGATCTCGCCTGCATCTGGTGCATTTGGGGCGGCGGAGTGCCCGGATTTGCCGTGTTCCCCGCCCCCTGCGTCGGCCTTCTTCGCTGGCCCTTCCGGAGCTTCCGAAACCGAAGCATGATGCTCGGCGCCATTGCCGACGCCGTGGCCCGGTTTGGAGCCAGCTTCAGTCGGTTCGCCGGCTGCCGCCTTTGCAGACCCCGGCTCCGAAGCGTGCTTTGAGTTGCCATGACCCGCGTTAGCGGCCGTTGCGACGTCCGGATCGGTCTCAGCTGCGTCCGGTGCTTTTGCAGCTTTTGAGTGCCCGGCTTTGCCGTGTGCCGCGCCGTCTGGTTCTGCTTTCTTCGCTTGCCCTCCCGGAGCCTCCGGGCCCTTATCGTGATGGTCGGCGCCATTGCCGACGCCGTTGCCCGGCTTGGAGTCTGCTTCAGTCGACGGGTCCGAAGCGTGCTGCGAGTTGCCGTGGCCCGTATTGTCGGCGGTTACGATATTGGGTTGGCCGATCTCGTTCGGTGCCGTCGACGAAGCGCCGGTGCCCGTATTGGTCGGACCACTGTTCGATGTGACATTGGCGACTGCCGGGGCCGTCGCGCTATGCGTAAGCTCGATGGATGATCCGTGAGCCGACGCCGCAGACGCAGCATCGCTCTCTTCCGTTGCATCCGCGGACGGGTCGGTGGAGCTTCCGAGCCTCGTCGACGTTCCCAAACCGGTCCGGGCCTGCCCGAAATGGAAACCCGAGCCGTTGTTGGCCAGAAGGGCCCAGGCTCCAGACGTCCCGAGCGTGCTCTCGCTCCCCTCGATACTGGTTTGGACATGGTCCTTGCTCAAAACAGTCTCATCGGTTTCGGTCGCCGATGTCACCGCGGCTTCGAGCTGCTCCAAGGTGGTCGCGATAACGGCGCCATCGGGCTCGGAGCCGACGTCCGCCTCTGCAATGGATACAATCCCCTCCAGATGAATTTCCAGCAGGCCGCGATCGCCGACATCAAGGACACGATCGGTCGCATTCACATAGACGATCGTTTCGTTGCTTGCGGAGTCGTAGACCCAAGCGAGTGTATGTGGCGGTATAGACTTGGTTGCCGCCGTCATATGCAGCCAGGCAAGCGCTCCGAAAGCCGCAAGATTGATCCTGCCCGGCCCCGATGCGAAATCGAACACAGCGTCGGAAGAGGTCGGCTTGGAATGGTTAGACTCGGAATCGATCGGGGAGCGATAAACAATTTTTTCAACGTTGCCGCCTACGCCGATACCGGCATCGTGACCAAGGTCCGCGCCAACAGGTGTATGGAGATTGTCACCCGTATCGCCTGCGCCTTTTTGAACCAGAGCGCCTTCTTGAACCGCATTGTCGTGTCCAGCGGTCACAACGGCGGAAGACAGGTGGACATCGTGCGAAAGAAAACTTGGGGCTGAATGGTCGTCAGGATTGGCGGCAGCATGAGTGATCGCAGCCAGCTTTGTGGTCGCACTCTCTTCAG
This sequence comes from Bradyrhizobium sp. Kon58, assembly GCF_055807455.1. Taxonomy (NCBI): domain Bacteria; kingdom Pseudomonadati; phylum Pseudomonadota; class Alphaproteobacteria; order Hyphomicrobiales; family Nitrobacteraceae; genus Bradyrhizobium; species Bradyrhizobium sp. Kon58. The sequence continues at coordinate 39,818 of NZ_JBVVOT010000039.1, read as the reverse complement.
TGACGGCCAGGATGCTGTCGATCGAGGCGTCACGGAGTTCATGCGCGTGGACGGCGAGATGGGGGTCCTGCAGTGCGTAGATCAACGCACCGGTGAGGATAGCAAAGTTGCCATACCCTCCATGCATCGACGTCGCATTGGAAAGAAGCCGCGGGAATTGATGTTCCGGGGCTGGGTCGTCACCGGTCTGTATGTCGATGGCTTCTCGCAGTAGGCGCGGAAGATCGGGCGCGCTCGATCCAGCAGGAGCGTGGTGTGTCCACGGTTTCGAGCCTCCGGAGTGCTCGGCCGCGCGCAGCGCTTCCATTGCCGCCGCCGGGTTCGTGATTTGGACCGCCTTGGCGAACAGATCTCTCTGGGCTTGCGTCGGCGTCTCGCCGGATTCCCAGACGACGAGGTGCCGGAGAATTCCTTTTTTCCAGGGCTCGTACGCGGCGTGCTCGTCCGCGTGGCCGACGCCGTTATCATCCGGAAAGATGCCGTTCGCTTCCGACGCCTTGAGTTCGTCCGCAATAGCGAACGCCAGAAAGGCCAGGGAGAGCGCGGCCAGGCCGGAGGGGCGTTGCAGCAACGCAATGGTCGCGAGCACAGTCCTGTTGGTGATCTCAAGCTTCTGGAAAATGTTGTAGAGGTGGACTTTGACCGTCCCGTCGGAAACCTTGAGCTGACGCGCGATCTCCTTGTTCGACAGTCCTTCCGCCACGAGTCGTGCGATTTGACGTTCCCGTTGCGTCAACAGCTCCAGCATCTTTTCGACTTTGCCGTCGCCGTCCGCCTCCTTGCCGGCTGCCGAGAGATCGGACTTCGCCAGCGCCACGCCGCTCTTGGTCATCAGCCGCAGTGATCGCAGCATCGTGGCGGGAGAGGCATATTTCGAAATTGCGCTGCAGGCGCCGGCTGCGATGGCGGAAGCCAGATCGTGGTCGGTGTCGGACTCGGTAAAGAACACCAGGCGCGTGGAGAGCTTCTCAGCCTTCACAATCGCGAGGATCTCGGAGACCGTGAGATCCGGCACCCTGTCGGCGAGAAGCGCGACGTCGGGTGTCAGCTTCCGAATTGCTTCGAGGCAGCTTGTCCGATCGCTGGACGCTGCGACAACGTCGAAATCCGGCTGCGTCCCGAGGACCGACCTCAGTCCCTGCAAAACGATCGGCTGTGGATCGACGAGCAAAAGCCGGATGGGCTTGAGTATCCCCTGCCTCGCGGACGCGTCCAACATCGATCTTGCCCTCGGCCCGGTCCTCTATGTCCTTCGGCATATGGCCGTGGCCGGGTGGGATATTAAAATCATAGGAGGCTTGGTGGTTCCCCGGCCTGAACCAGATTTGGACGCATGTGAGTGAAAAATATGTCCTTTGACCCCATGGCCGTTGCAGTCGACTGGCTTGATGCCTATCGCGCGGGCGATATCGAAGCGATTTTGGAACTTCATGCCGAGGACGCCGTGGTCCACTGCGGCTGCGCCGGCGGCCGAACCATCACCGGCCGCGAGGCACTTCGTGCCTATTGGGTCGATCACCTCCGAAAATATCCGGCAGGCACGTTGGATGATCTCAATCCCTGGCGCAACGACGGTACCATTATCTCGTACCTCACCAGTGCCGGCGTCATGAGTGCACTTTTGGCGTTTGACGCCGCCGGCAGGATCAAGGAACTGGACTGCAGTCCCTCACGCTAGACCTGCGGCGTGATCCCGCAGCGGGACGCGTGCCACATCCGACTTGATTAGATCAGCTGCCGCGCCGCAGCCGAGATCATCACCAGCCCACCAGTGATCACGGCGACGTCGAGGATCGCGGTGTGGATGTGCACCGGCATCCGCTCGACGAAGGCTTTTGCCAGGAACGCGCCAGGGATCGCGATTGCTCCGATCAGAAGCAAAGGCGAGCACCTGCAAGCGTGCCCGAAGGTTTGATAGGGATGGAAACGCTACTGCGCCCTTCGGGCTTCCGCAACGCGCAGCATGACGTAGATCAGAACACCGAACGCTGCCCCGCCGATCAGGCTGATACCCAGCACCGCAGCGATCATCAGTGCCATTTGGGCGGGACGCCCCATCGCGTCGAGAACCATGCCGGCACTGAACATCATGCCCATGGGAATGCCCCACACTAGAACGCCGGCCACGACTTGCCGGCCCAAATTGGCATCGAACGACCGCGGGTAAATTCGCCGTCCTGCCCGCCGGCGAAGGGTCAGGATCAACTGCGACACGGCGATGAAGACGACGATAAAGGCCGTGGTTTGCATCGACTCCTTCAGTTGCATCGCGACAAGAAGGGCAGCAGCCGACGCTAGCGCATAGGCTGCGTAGACCAGCGGTAGTGCGGAGCGAAGTTCGGACCAGAAATGCCCCTGCGGCGGCGCCTCGTCGACGATAACCGGCTGCTTCTTCGAGAGTCCGGCAAACAAGGCCCTGGCTCCGGCCAGTATCGACGCCGCCGCGACCGCAACAGCCGTGGCGATCGGTCCGCCGTAGCTTTCGCCGAGACGGTCAAGCGGATCGATGACGAGCAGCAGGCCAAGCAGTGTCATCGCCATCGTGGCTGTTGTCGCCAGTGCATTCAGCCAAGGCGTGTGCGTGGTTTCGGCCATGAGCCGCTGGAGGCGTTCGGCCTTGGTGACCCATTCGCCCCCATGCCGGGCGCCCCATTCGCTGCTCACGCGCGTCATGACCACGCCAATGAGCACAATCGCGGCGAGCCCGTAGAATATGACATAGCTGTCGCCGAGCAGCGCACGCAAGATCGGCCCAGCCAGGAGGGCTACGAGCGGAAAGATAAGCATTTCTGCCAGACGCTGGTTGCGCGACTTGAGAAGAACAAGTTGATCGGTCGACATTCCCAACTCTCCAGGAAAGGCACGCGCTCGCGACATCAGGGGCGGATGGTCTTGCAACGAAAGGCCGCACCGCGCCTTCACTGCAATTCCATTCGATAAGCGTTGAATTTCTTATTCTTACTCACATCGGCGAAGTAGATCCCTTCAAGCCCGCCTGCCGGCAGGCGTCCTTCAGCAACCAGCGTTGTCACCCGCAGCACCGCGATTCCCCCTGAACGTCAGCGGTTTGGTTTTGGGCATCGGTCCCAACGGCCATCGCGACGACGAGCATGAGAAGGCATGTCAGTCGTGATCCGATCATTGCCCGCCCCACAGCTTGTGATTGAAAAATGATCAAATGTCAGACGAAGTCAAGCTTGCGGTGATTGGGGCCGGCGCCATCTACCCGATCAGCTGCCTCGCCGCCGCCGAGATCATCACCAGCCCACCGGTGATCACGGCGACGTCGAGGATCGCGGTGTGGATGTGCACTGGCATCCGCTCGACGAAGGCTTTGGCCAGGAACGCGCCGGGAATCGCAATCGCGCCGATCAGAAGCGCAAAGGCGAGCACCTGTGCGGTCACGGCGCCGGCCAGTCCAAACACCGAGATCTTGATGAGGCCGGTGCCGAGCGAGATCATTGCGTCGGTCGCGATCACGGCGGCGCCCTCGAGGCCCGCGGCCATCAGCAGCGACAGCAGGATCACGCCGGAGCCGGAGGTGCCGCCGACCAGCACGCCATAGCCGACCGAGCCGGCCGCAAGCCCGGTGTCGCCGATCCTGACCTGGCGGCGGCGGAGCACACGGCGCAGCGGCACGCTCAGGATCAGCATGGAGCCGATCACCAGCGCCGCGCCCGCATTGGTGAGGCGGGTATAGCCGTAGGCGCCGAGCGCCGTCGTCGGCGCCGCACAGGCCAGCACGATCAGCGCGCGGCGGCGATCGGCATAACGGAGATAGGCGATCGCGCGGCTGGAATTGGTGAAGATCGCGGAGATCGCGATGATCGGCACCACCGGCTCGGCGCCGACGAGAGGGACCAGCACCAGCGGCATCAAGGCGCCGGTGCCGTAGCCGGCGAGACCACCGATGATCGAAGCAAACAACGCCATCAACGCGACCAGCAGGAGCTGAAAGATCGAGATGTCGGCGAAGCCTGAGACGATGGTCACGTTCTCTCGTCGCGGCTGATGCGTGCCGCAGCTTGATCGGCGATGGAAGCGAGTGCGGCTTCCTCTAGGGGAAAATCCGCCGCAAGCCAAGCGTCCTCGGCGAGCGTCAAGACATGTCCGAGCGCGGGTCCTTCCGCCATGCCGCGCGCGATGAAGTCGGCGGCGCGGAGCGGAAATTTCGGCGCAATCCAGCGCTGCGGCAGCTCGGCGAGCGCACGCCATCGCGACGAGCCGACGTCGCCACCGGCTCGCGCCCAACCCAGCAACACGCGATCGTGATAGCGCTCCGGGCCAAGTCGGTAGAGCAGCCGCCGCGCATCGGCTTCGCCCTTGGTGGCCAAGCGCCACCAGCGGTGCCCCATCGAATCCAGCGCCTTGGTTTCCGCATTCGAGAGCCTCAGGCGCGTGGCGACGCGCTTGGCGTCTTCGGTCACGGCAACCGTCAGCGCGGCGAGGCGACGCGTGCTGCTCGCGGCGAGTCCAAGCGCGCGCTCGATCGCGATCATCGCCGAGAGCGGTCCGGTGTAGACCACGCCGCCGGTCAGCGCCTGCAGCAATCCGCCATCGGCCATCGCAAGCGCGGCGGCGGAGGCGCCGGGAGCGACCAGCAGCTTCAGCATCTCCATGCGCAGCCGCTCGGCCGACAGGCTCGCAAGGCCGGCGCGTCCCCGGATGCAGGCGAGATAGCCGTCGCGGTCGGGATCGCCGGCGCCGAAGGCGGCGTGGATGCGGAAGAAGCGCAGGATGCGCAGGAAATCCTCGGCGATGCGCTGGTCGGGATCACCGATGAAGCGCACGCGCCGCGCCGCCGCATCCGCGATGCCTCCGACGTAATCGTGGACGACACCGTCGGCATCGACCGAGAGCCCGTTCATCGTGAAGTCACGGCGCTCGGCGTCCTTCACCCAGTCGCGGCCGAACGCGACCTTGGCCTTGCGGCCGAAGGTCTCGGTATCCTCGCGCAGCGTCGTGACTTCGTACGGCTGGCTGTCGATGACGAGGGTGACGGTGCCGTGGTCGATGCCGGTCGGCACGGCCTTGATGCCGGCGCTCTTGGCGCGACGCATCACCTCGTGCGGGAGCGCCGTGGTCGCGATGTCGATGTCACCGGGCACGAGGCCGAGCAGCGCGTTGCGCACGGCGCCGCCGACCACCCGCGCCTCCTCGCCATCCGCGTTGAGCAATTGCAGGACGCGCGCGGTCCCGCCCGAGATCAGCCAGGGCGCATCGGCGAGCATGGGCACCGCGCTCATCGGCCGGCCCTATCTTTCCACGCCCGGCACGAGCTTGCCGTTCTCGACATGGGCGGGGACATAGGTCGAATCCGGCGCAGCGCCGGAGTAATGCGCAAAGCCGATCAGCCCCGCGATCACCAGCACGAGCGCCGCCAGCATGAGACGCGCGACGATGGTGGTCGGCCAGGACGATTGCACGAACAGGCCGGAACGCGTGGCGGCCAGGAACAGCGCATAGACGGCAAAGGGAACGAGGAAGATTCCGATCTCGGTCAGGATCGGCCGGATCATGATGAGTAGATCCGCTCGTAGAGCACACGCAGCATGCCGGCCGTCGCGCCCCAGATGTAGCGTTCGGCAAACGGCATCGCGTAGTAGGACCGCTCCATGCCGCGGAATTCCTTGCTGTGCACCTGGTGGTTGGCCGGGTTCATCAGGAAGGATAGCGGCACTTCGAACGCATCATCAACCTCGGAATGGTTGATCGTCAGCTCAAATCCCGGGCGCACCCTGGCAACCGTCGGCAGGATGCGGAAGCCAAAGCCGGTGCCGTAGAGATCGAGATAGCCGATCGGCTCGACGAAGTCTCTGGACAGCCCGACCTCCTCCTCGGCCTCGCGCAGCGCCGCGTCGAGCGGCGAGCGGTCGGTCGCGTCGATCTTGCCGCCGGGAAAGGCGATCTGGCCGGCGTGGTCGTTCAGATGCGCCGAACGCTGCGTCAGGAGGATGGTCGGCTCGGGATGATCGACCACCGCGATCAGGACCGCCGCCGGCCGCACCGGCTGCTCGCGCGCGATGATCTCGAGCATCTTGTCGGTGCCGGGATCGCCCGAGGCTGGAATGATGTTGGGATCGTAGAGGCCGGGCGGAACGTCGAAGCCGAGCCGCGCGGAGGAGCGCGCGAAGAAATCGGCCGCACCGATCACGGCGGGATCGTTCCTGGAGATAGGCTTGTTCAAAGCGCGGCCCTCACCTGCTCCGCATCGGCCATGGCGAAGAACTCGCCGGCCGATTCGACACCGAACATCGGCTGGCCATCGACCATCCGCTCCTCACCCATGTCAACCAGATCGTAATAGAGCGCGCGGGTGACCTTGGCCCAGAGCTCGGCGCGGACGTGCAGATAGGGCGTCAGCCCGCCGTCCTTGGCCTGTTCGAAGCGCAGCCGGTGCGCCGCATCGCAGGTGACCCAGTCGTCGACATTGGTGCGGAAGCGGAGCACGCGGTGGTTGGCCTCGCCGTCCGTCTGCATCTCGACCGCCATGAACGGCGCATCGTCGACGCGAATGCCGACCTTCTCCACCGGCGTAACGAGGAAATGCTTGTCGCCTTCACGCTTGAGGATGGTCGAGAACAGGCGGACCAAAGCATGACGGCCGATTGGCGTCCCCAAATAGAACCAAGTACCATCGGAGGCGATTCGCATGTCGAGATCGCCGCAAAACGGCGGATTCCACAAATGCACCGGAGGCAGGCCCTTTTTGGCGCCTTCGGCATCGGCAGCAGTTTTGGCAGCGGCAGTCAGCCCCTCGAGACCGCGATCGGCGCTCTGCCCTTGGTTCGCCATGGTTTGCCCTGACTTTGTCATTTGGCACGATCGGTCATTTGGCACGATTGGTGCAGGTTTACGTTGTATCCGGGTGCTCGGTTCCACCCGCATTCATCCGGTGTGGAGGTCGCCACTTCGTGATGCCCTACATATCCCTAAGCCGATAAGGTGGGGATAGGTTAATTCAACGAATACATGGCCTTCCTGCAAGTCTAGCATAGGGCCCACGTCTTGAGTTGAGGACGTGATGACATGACGACGCAAGCGAGCCGCATGGCAGGCTGAAGGAGCTAACGGATGGCGGAGAGTGTCGAGAAGCTCGAAGACGGTATCGTGCGTTCGGCCGAGCAGGTGTCGAGTCAGATTCGCGCGGCAAAGGATGCGATCGCGTCCGTCATCTTCGGCCAGGACCGCGTGATCGAGAACACGCTGGTCACCATTCTCTCCGGCGGCCACGCGCTGTTGATCGGCGTCCCCGGCCTCGCCAAGACCAAGCTGGTCGAGACGCTCGGCATCACGCTCGGCCTCGATGCCAAGCGCATCCAGTTCACCCCCGATTTGATGCCGTCCGATATTCTCGGCGCCGAAGTGCTCGACGAGAGCACCTCCGGCAAGCGTGCCTTCCGCTTCATCTCCGGCCCAGTGTTCGCACAACTGCTGATGGCCGACGAGATCAACCGCGCCAGCCCGCGTACGCAGTCGGCGCTGCTGCAGGCGATGCAGGAGCAGCACATCACCGTTGCCGGCGCGCGTCACGATCTGCCGAAGCCGTTCCACGTGCTCGCCACGCAAAACCCCCTGGAGCAGGAAGGCACCTATCCGCTGCCTGAAGCCCAGCTCGACCGTTTCCTGATGGAGATCGACGTCGATTATCCCGACCGCGACGCCGAGCGCCGCATCCTGTTCGAAACCACCGGCGCCGACGAGACGCTGGCGAAGGGCGCGATGACGCCTGACGCACTCATCACCGCGCAGCGGCTGATCCGGCGCCTGCCGGTCGGCGATTCCGTGGTCGAGGCGATCCTGTCGCTGGTGCGCTCGGCCCGTCCGGGTCCGGACGGCGGCGACACCAGCAAGTTCATCGCCTGGGGACCAGGCCCGCGCGCCAGCCAATCGCTGATGCTCGCGGTGCGCGCACGCGCGCTGATCGACGGCCGCCTCGCGCCCTCGATCGACGACGTGCTCGACCTCGCCGAGCCCGTGCTGAAGCACCGCATGGCGCTGACGTTCCAGGCGCGCGCCGAGGGCCGCACGATTCCGGACGTGATCCGGCACTTGAAGACACGGATCGGTTGATGGCGGCGGAGAACGGGCACGCAGCAAAGGAGATCATCGCGATCCGACGAGCCGATGGCGAAAGCCGCACGCTCGCAGCTTCCTTGCCGCGCCTGGTGCTCGAGGCTCGCCGTATCGCCGCTAACGTCATCCACGGCCTGCACGGCCGCCGCCGCGCCGGCTCCGGCGAAAATTTCTGGCAGTACCGCCGCTTCGTCTCCGGCGAGCCGTCGCAGAACGTCGACTGGCGGCGCTCGGCGCGCGACGATCTTCTCTACGTCCGCGAGCTCGAATGGGAAGCCTCGCACACGGTTTGGATCTGGCCCGATCGCTCGCCCTCAATGGCCTTCGCTTCAAAACAGGCGCGCGAATCCAAGCTCGAGCGGACGCTGATCGTCGCCTTCGCGCTGGCCGAGCTGCTGGTCTCCGGCGGCGAACGCGTCGGCATTCCCGGGCTGATGGCGCCGACCGCGAGCCGCAGCGTCATCGACAAGATGGCGCAGGCGATGCTACATGACGATGCCGACCGCTTGAGCCTGCCGCCGTCCTTCGTGCCTGCGGCGCTGGCCGAGACGATCGTGCTGTCGGACTTCTGGTCGCCGATCTCCGAGATCAGAACCACGCTCGCCGGCCTGTCCGGCTCCGGTGCGCATGGCACGCTGGTGCAGGTGGTCGATCCCGCCGAGGAATCATTCCCCTATTCCGGCCGCGTCGAGTTCGTCGAGCCGGAAGGGTTCGGCGTGATCACCGCCGGCCGCGCCGAGAGCTGGGCGCAGGATTACACCGCGCGGCTCGCGCTGCACCGTGACCAGATCCGCGCCGAGACCAACAAGCTCGACTGGCTGTTCACGACGCACGCCACCGACCGCTCGGCCGCTGAGCTCTTGCTGTTCCTGCATGCCGGCATGCAGGTGAGCAAATCGGGCGCCCGCACCACCACGATCAAGGCGGGGCCGGCAGCATGATGGGACTGCCGCTCGCGTTCACCGAACCGCTGCTCCTGATCGGCCTCGTCAGCCTGCCGGTGCTGTGGTGGCTGCTGCGCGTGATGCCGCCGCGGCCGCGCCGGATCGAGTTTCCGCCGACGCGCCTGTTGTTCGACATCGCACCACGTGAAGAGACCCCGTCGCGGACGCCGTGGTGGCTGACCGCATTGCGGCTGCTGGCTGCGGCGCTGGTCATTTTCGCCGCCGCCGGTCCGATCTGGAATCCGCAAACCGGCGCGGCCGCGAGCAAGGCGCCGCTCATGATCATGTTCGACGACGGCTGGAGCGCGGCATCGAACTGGGACATCCGGATCAGGGCCGCCGACGAATTGATCGCCAGTGCCGAGAACGATCGCCGTGCGATCGCACTGGTGCCGCTGTCCGAGCCGAACCGCGATATCACCCTGATGCCGGCGGGCGCCGCGCGCGTCGCGCTGCGGCAGCTCACGCCGAAGCCGTATTCGATCGAGCGCGTCGAGACCCTGACCGCAATCGATCGCTTCCTGAAAGCGACCGGCGACTGCGAGATCGCCTGGCTCTCCGACAGCGTCGATACCGGTCGCGGCGAGGAGTTCGTGACTGGCCTCGGCAAGACCGTCGGCGACCGCAGCCTGACCGTGTTCGAAGGCGGCACCTCGTCGCCGCTGGCGCTGGTCGCGGCCGCGAATGCCGCAGCCAGGATGACGGTGAAGGTGCTGCGCACCGACAGCGGCATCGCCATCGGCACCGTGCGCGCGCTGGACCAGAAGGCCTCGCCGATCGGCGAAGCGCGTTATTCGTTCGGCCCGCAGGACAAGGAAACCGAAGCGTCGTTCGATCTGCCGGTCGAGCTGCGCAACGACATCACGCGGCTGGAAATTGCCGGTGAGCGCTCCGCAGGCGCAGTGCAGCTGCTCGACAAGCGCTGGCGCCGCCGCGCCATCGGCATCGTCTCCGGCTCGACCAGCGAGACCGCGCAGCCGCTGCTGGCGCCGACCTTCTATCTCACCCGTGCGCTGGCGCCGTTCGCCGACGTGCGGCTCGCCGACAAGGGCTCGCCGCAGCAGGGCATCACGCAGTTCCTCGACCAGAAGCTGCCGATGATCATCCTCGCCGATGTCGGCACCATCGCCCCTGAAATCCGCGAGCGTCTCAACGCCTGGATCGATCAGGGCGGCGTGCTGGTGCGGTTCGCCGGTCCGCGGCTGGCGCAGGCCGAGGATGATCTCGTTCCGGTCAAGCTGCGCAAGGGCGGCCGGACGCTCGGCGGCAGCCTGACCTGGGAAAAGCCGCAACACCTGGCCTCCTTTGCCGCCGACGGTCCGTTTGCCGGCGTCGTGGTCCCCAAGGACGTCACCATCAGCCGCCAGGTGCTGGCCGAGCCCGACGCCGTGCTCGCCACCAAGAGCTGGGCGTCGCTGGAAGACGGCACGCCGCTGGTAACAGGCGAGCATCGCGGCAAGGGCGTCGTCAGCCTGTTCCACGTCAGCGCCGACATGCGCTGGTCGGATCTGCCGATGTCGGGCACCTTCGTCGAAATCCTGCGGCGCGTCGTCGACATGTCCGGCTATACCGCCAAGCCGGGCGCAGGCGTTGCCACTGAAGGGACCGCCGAGACGGTGGCGCCGTTGCACATCCTCGACGGCTTCGGCGCTTTCGGTCCGCCGCCGGCCGCCGCAAAGCCGCTGCCCGCGGATTATCGCGACCGCGCCACACCCGATCATCCGCCGGGCTTTTATGGTCCGGCAGAAGGACCGCTCGCCGTGAACACGCTTGCCAGCGCCGACCGTATCGCAGCCCTAAACACCGCGAGCCTGCGCGCCCGGCGCGCCACCTACACCAACGCCGAGCCGCAGGACTTGCGCGGCTGGCTGCTGTCGACGGCGCTCGCGCTGTTCCTGATCGACGCCGTTATCGTCGCGGTGCTCGGCGGTGGCCTGGCCGCGCTGCTGCGCCGCCGCGCTGCGCCCGCGATGATCGTCTTCGGGCTGGTGCTCGCAGGCCTCGCCGCGTTCGCGCCGACGCCGTCGCACGCGGACAGCGCGTCCGACGAGTTCGCGATGAAGGCGGTGTCGCAGACCCGCCTCGCCTATGTCGTGACCGGCAATGCCGACGTCGATTCCATCGTCAGGGCCGGGCTATCGGGACTGACGCTGTTCCTGGCGCAGCGCACCGCGCTCGAGGCCGGCGATCCCGTCGGCATCGATCCGGCGCGCGACGAGCTCGCCTTCTTCCCGCTGATCTACTGGCCGATCGTGCCCGGCGCGCCAAAGCCGTCGCGGGACGCCATCAACAAGATCGACGCCTACATGAAGCAGGGCGGCACCGTGCTGTTCGATACCCGCGATGCGGTCGAAGCGCCGCCCGGCGCGAACGGCGCGGCACAGACCCCCGCCATGCAGACGCTCCGCGAGATCCTGTCCTCGCTCGATGTGCCCGAGCTGGAGCCAGTGCCGCGCGAGCACGTGCTGACCAAGACCTTCTTTCTCCTGCGCGACTTTCCTGGCCGCTTCACGACCGGCCAGACCTGGGTCGAGACCTTGCCGCGCGAAGACGACGAGGACGGCGCGCAGCGGCCGGCACGCGGCGGCGACGGCGTCTCGCCGATCATCATCACCTCGAACGACCTTGCCGGCGCCTGGGCCGTGCGGCCCGACGGCCAGTCCATGCTGCCGGTGACCGGCGGCGACCCCCGCCAGCGCGAATTCGCCTACCGCGCCGGCGCCAACATCGTGATGTACACGCTGACCGGCAACTACAAGGCCGACCAGGTGCACGCACCGGCCCTGATCGAACGGCTGGGGCAATGATGCGGGTTCTGAAGTTTAATGCCCGCCCAGTTGAATCCGTCATGGCCGGGCTTGTCCCGGCCATCCACGCCTTGCCGCACGGCATGAAGAACGTGGATGCCCGGGACAAGCCCGGGCATGACGATGCCGAGAGAGTGGCGCCATGAATTACGGCATCGCATTCACGCCGCTGGTTCCCGCGATCGTGCTGTGGCTCGCGCTGGCCGCGATCGTCGTCATCGCGCTCGTGCTGCTGCTGGCGCGCGCGCGCGGCGCTGCCGTGCGCGTGGCCGCGCTGGCGCTGTTCCTGCTGGCGCTCGCCAATCCCTCCTTCACCCGCGAGGACCGCGATCCCCTCACCTCGGTCGCCGCAATCGTTGTCGACAAGAGCCCGAGCCAGAATTTCGGCAATCGCAATCGCGAGGCCGCTCAGGCGCAGGAAGCGCTGGTCGACAGCCTGAAGAAGATCAAGGGGCTCGAGGTCCGCGTCGTCGATGCCGGACAGGCCGACGGCGAGACCGACGGCACCAAGCTGTTCGGGGCGCTGGCCTCGGCCTTGTCGGACGTGCCGGTCGACCGCGTCGCCGGTGCGTTCCTGATCACCGACGGCCGCGTCCACGACATTCCGGCCAACGCCGCCGGGCTCGGCTTCCAGGCGCCGGTGCACGCGCTGATCACCGGGCAGAAGGACGAGCGCGATCGCCGTATCGCCGTCATCGCCGCGCCGCGCTTCGGCATCGTCGGGCAGCCCCAGACTATCACCTACCGCCTCGACGACCAGGGCGTCAGCGGCGAGCGCGCCAAGGTCACGGTTCGCAGGGACGGCGAGGTCATCAACGAGCGCACGCTTTCGAGCGGCCAGGCGGCAAGCGTCGAGGTCGACATCAAGCATTCCGGGCCGAACATCGTCGAGATCGAGGCCTCGCCGCTCGAGCGGGAATTGACGCCGGTGAACAACCGCGCCGTGGTCGCCATCGACGGTGTGCGCGACAAGCTGCGCGTGCTGCTGGTCTCTGGCGAGCCGCATTCCGGCGAGCGCACCTGGCGCAACCTGCTCAAGTCCGACGCCAGCGTCGATCTCGTCCACTTCACCATTCTGCGGCCGCCGGAGAAGCAGGACGGCACGCCGATCAACGAATTGTCGCTGATCGCGTTTCCGACCCGCGAGCTGTTCCAGCAGAAGATCAACGAATTCCAGCTGATCATCTTCGACCGCTATGCCCGCCAGGGTGTGCTGCCGATCGCCTATTTCGACAACATCGCACGCTATGTGCGCTCCGGCGGCGCGGTGCTGGTCTCGGCTGGTCCCGACTACGCGTCCAACACCAGCATCTGGCGCACGCCGCTGGATTCGGTACTGCCGGCCGAACCGGTCGGGGTGACGGAAAAGCCGTTCTACGCGCATCTGTCCGATGTCGGCAAACGTCATCCCGTCACGCGCGGCCTCGAGGGCTCCGCGTCCGAGCCGCCGCGCTGGAGCCGCTTCTTCCGCACCGTCGAGACCCGCAACTCGGTCAACCCTCCGGTCATGACGGGCGTCGACGGCAAGCCGCTGCTGTTCCTGTCGCGCTTCGGCGAGGGCCGCGTCGCGCTGCTGCTCTCCGACCACATCTGGCTGTGGGCGCGCGGCTATGAAGGCGGTGGTCCGCATCTCGATCTGTTGCGGCGGATGTCGCACTGGCTGATGAAGCAACCTGATCTGGACGAGGAAGCGTTGCGCCTGCAGGTGCAGGGCAAGAATCTCGTGGTGGTGCGCCAGACCATGGCCGACAGCGTTCAGCCGGTGAGCGTGACCTCGCCGTCGGGCGTCTCGCGCGACCTGACGCTTGCAGCCGGCGATCCCGGCGAATGGCGCGCCAGCCTGCCGGCGAGCGAGCTCGGCCTGTGGCAAGCCACCGACGGCACGCTGAAGGCGCTGATCAATGTCGGCCCGACCAATCCGAAGGAGTTTTCGGAAGTCACCTCCACCACCGAGACGTTGAAGCCGCTGACCCAGGCGACCGGCGGTGATGCCGTGCGGGTGGTCGACGGCGCCAACGTCGAGCTGCCGCGCATCCTGCCGGTCCGCTCGGCCAGCGTCTTCCATGGCGACGGCTGGATGGGCGTGCGGATGCGCGACGCCAGCGTCGTGAAGGGCGTCGGCGTGCTGCCGATCTTCGCCGGCCTGATCGGCCTATTGCTGCTGCTCGGCGCATTCGCCGCAACTTGGGTCCGTGAAGGGCGCTGATCTCCTCTCAGGGCGTGATTGGACGAGACCCACCCAGCGACGCCACGGCCGATGCGCTCCCTCCCCTTGCCTAGAGGATTGCCTCGATGCCTTTACGGCGGATCACGTTGAGGAGCACAAGGGCGGGACCAGTAGGATGTTTGTCGCCACGTTCGATTTGCGACACGTAGCCGGCCGTTACATTGAGGTAGCGGGCGAAAACTGCTTGGCTCAGTTTTGCCTCCTCGCGGATCGCCTTTATGTCAGCGCCCGAAATTTTCGCCGTGATAGCAGCCGGGATATCTGAGGCTCCGAGATGCCGCATTGTAATCTTGCCGCGTGCTGCCTTCGTCAACAGACCGCTTTTCTGCAGATCATCCGCCGTTTCCAGCAACTCCTTCGTGAGTCGACTGGTCTTTGCCTTCTTAACCTTTGTCGTTGCCATCGTGCACCTCGATTAAAATTCCGTCGCCTAGCGCTCGGTCGATGCTCTTTTTGTCCGCGTCCAGAAACGAGGTTGCGATTTCACGTAGCGTGAGCAGCTCACCGTTGCTAATGTTCTCGCGCTCGTTTTTGGCGAAGGCAAAGAGGTAGACGGCGCGATCGGAGCCAAATCCGATCAGCATCCGAAATCCCCCTCTCCTGCCCTGCCCCGGACGAGCGACCCGCTGCTTGATAACCTTGCCGCCGAGATCAGCGTCGATCAGGCCACGCTTGGCACGGTCAACGGCTTCGACAAGGGCCGCATCGCTGATGCCATTCTGGCGCGTAAACTTCGCGAGTGTTCTGGTTTTGAAAATACGCACCATGGCATCTATAGTTCTATAAACTATAGTTTTTAGTGCGATATTTCAAGGCGACTATGCGCGAGAACCGAGCGTTTTGGGCAACGCAATCGAGGCGGGCGTCGATCGGGCGACCCTGGCTATCATTGGCGCATCGGCGGGAAGTTGCCTCCGCGTTCAGCCAGTGACTTGGTGCACGCCAGCGGCAGTGTTTTCCAAGCAATCGGGAACGAACGAGGCAAAGTAAGTGCGTCACTCGCGTTTGCGGCGACGCGGGTGCGCGAAGGGCGCTAGTTGCCCGAACGACACATCGAACTACGGCCTGCGCCCGCGGGCCTGCCCGCGGTTGACATCCGCTCACCGATCGCGCGATGTTACATTATAACATCGCAGGAAGCCGAGGGGATTGGGGCCTCGCGATGTGGGGTGGCGTTTCCAGATGAAGTGGTTCCGGTCGAATATCAGGCACGGCGCCCGGCTCGCGATCTTCGCGATGCTGGTGCAGTTCGCGCTGACGTTCGGCCACAGCCATTGGTTTGCCCAGGCCGCTCCCCTCGCCCAGCCCTCGCTGCAGCAGACCGACAGCAACCAAGGTCTCGCTGCGATCGACCGCGCTGCGGTCGAAAGGCAATCGCCGTTGGCTCCCGACCGGGAGCACCCGGGCGAGGACAATTGCGCGATCTGCGCATTGGTCGCGATGGCTGGCACCGTCATGTTCGCGGCGCCGCCTGTGTTGTTGCTGCCGCAGGCGATCGACCTGCTCTTCCGCACCAGCGACGCCGAATTCGTCCATTTGAAATCGGCCGGCACGGCGTTCCAGCCGCGCGCCCCTCCCGCGTCCTGACTCCAGCTTGATCACGCCCGGACTCGCCGCTTTCAGGCGCGTGCCCGGGAGACGTTGAAGTCGAATTCCGTCGCGCAGCGACGGCAGGCCGCCTCCGATCAGCAGACCATCATGCGGACGGCGCCTGACTGGAATCAGGACCATGTTATTCAAATTGCGGCGCGCGCAGCGCCTTGGCGGAGCAAGCCTGCTCCTGCTCGGCGCCGCTACCTCGGCGCTGGCCGAGGATAAATCATCGACCGAGATCCCCGCCGTCACCGTGACGGCCCCGAGCCCCATCGTACGCAGGGCGGTGGTGCCGACCCGCAACCCGGGCCGCCCCACGCGAACCGCGCGGGCACGCAGCCACGAACGCACGGCGGACGCCACGCCGGCAGCCTCCACGCCGGCGGCACCTCAGCAGGGCGTGCTGCCCATCGTGACCAACCAGTTCGCGACCGTCACCGTGGTGCCGAACGAAGAGATCCGCCGCGAGGGCGGCGGCCAGCTCGGCGACCTCCTGTTCTCGAAACCCGGCATCACCGGCTCGAGCTTCGCGCCCGGCGCCTCCAGCCGGCCAATCATCCGGGGGCTCGACGTCAACCGCGTCGGCATCGTGGAGAACGGCACCAATGCCGGCGGCGCCTCCGATCTCGGCGAGGATCACTTCGTCCCGATCGACCCGCTCGCGACCAACCAGGTCGAGGTGGTGCGCGGGCCGGCTGCGCTGCGCTATGGCTCGACCTCGATCGGCGGCGTCGTCAGCGCCACCAACAACCGGATTCCGGACGCGCTGCCGAACTGCGGTGCCCAGCCGTTCCAGAGTTTCGGGCTGCCGGTCAAGGCACCGCTCGCGAGCGCCGCGACATCGCCTTGCGTCACCGCCGAGACGCGCAGCGCGTTCAGCTCGGTCGACCGCGGCGTCGAGAGCGGCGTGCTGCTCGACACTGGCGGCGGCGATTTTGCCTTCCATGCCGACGTCTACGGGCGCAACACCACCGACTACAGCATCCCGAGCTACCCGTACCTCACCGACCAGAGCCGGCCCGTCGCCAACGGACGCCAGCCCAACTCGGCGACGCGCTCGGACGGCGCCTCGATCGGCGGCTCCTACTTCTTCCAGGGCGGCTATATCGGTGCGGCGATCACCCAGAACGACGCGCTCTACCACATTCCCGGGATCGACGGCGCCGACCACAACACGCGGATCGATGGTCACCAGACCAAGATTAACGTCAAGGGCGAGTACCATCCCGATGCTACGGCGATCGATGTCGTTCGCTTCTGGGCCGGTGCGACCGACTATCGGCACAACGAGATCGGGCTTGCCGATCCCGCCGATCCCACCAGCGACGGCGTGCGGCAGACTTTCACCAACAAGGAGCAGGAGATCCGCACCGAGGTGCAGCTGATGCCGTTCAACGCACGCTTCGCCGAGGTGACGACGGCGCTGGGCTTCCAGGCCGGTCATCAGGAATTGAGCGCGCCGAGCCCGGACAATCCGGGCACGCTGTTCAACGGCCTGTGGGACCCGAACAACAGCACGCGCGTTGCCGGTTACGCCTTCAACGAGTTCAAGTTCACGGACGCGACGCGGGCGCAGATCGCCGGCCGCGTCGAGCATGTCGAGCTGCACGGCACGACGCCGGATTTTCCCGCGGACTTCCTGCCCGACGGCACGCCGCAGGCGAGTATCGGCCGCAATCCGTCCTTCACGCCGAAGAGCGGCAGCATCGGCCTGTTGCAGGACCTGCCGGGCGGCCTGGTCGGCAGCATCACCGCGCAATATGTCGAGCGCGCGCCGAAAGCTGCCGAGCTGTTCTCGCGCGGCGCGCATGATGCGACCGCGACCTTCGACATCGGCAATCCCAACCTCGGCATCGAGACGGCAAAATCCGTCGAGGTCGGCCTGCGCAAGGCGACGGGACCGTTCCGGTTCGAGGCGACCGTCTACTACACGCACTTCAACAACTTCATCTATCGCCGTCTCACCGGCGTGATGTGCGACGACGACTTTGCCTCGTGCGGCACGCCCGGCGCCGAGGTGAACCAGGCGGTCTATTCGCAGCGGGACGCGAACTTCCGCGGCGGCGAATTCCAGTCGCAGCTCGACGTCGGTGCATTGCAGGGCGGCATCTGGGGCATCGAGAACCAGTTCGACGTGGTCCGTGCCACCTTCACCGACGGCACCAACGTGCCGCGCATTCCGCCGGTGAGACTGGGCGGCGGCGTGTTCTGGCGCGACGACAATTGGCTGATGCGCGTCAATCTGTTGCACGCCTTCGCTCATAACGACGTCGCAGTGATCGCGGAGACGCCGACGGCAGGCTACAATTTGCTGAAGGCCGAGGTCAGCTATAAGACCAAGCTCAACCCGAATGCATTCGGCGCGCGCGAGATGCTGCTCGGTCTCGTCGGCAACAATCTGTTGAACGAGAACATCCGCAACTCGGTGTCCTACACCAAGGACGAGGTGCTGATGCCCGGCATCGGCGTGCGGGCGTTCGCGAACTTCAAGTTCTGAAAGCGCGATAGCTAGCCGGACTTCATCGTCCTGTGGCTGAAGCGGCTGTTTCAGGGGCGTCATCTGCCGCCTCCTGAAACAGCACGGCAAACAGCAGGGTCCACAATGTCAGGAGAGAAATGGGGATCGTGTAGTATGGCGTCGCGATCGGATAGGTGAAGAAGAAGGCGAGGTTGAGCGCCAGATTGACCAACGTGAGCAGCGCAACGCGGCGAATGCCGTTCGCCTGCCGCAACAGCCAGATCGAGCCTGCAATTCCGGTGACGATCAGCAACGTCTGCAGCGGGTCCGCGAGGTAATCCCGGACGACCGCGAACGAGAAATCCAGCGGCCTGACATCGGGGTTGTTGCCATAGGTCGACGCGAACGGACTGCCGGCGTTGACGGCGTGAAAGACGATGGTCGGGATCACGCCGGCCAGCAACGCGACGCCGAACACGACTCCCTGCAAGAACCGGGACAAGGTCCGCTCCGCAAGGAACGCGACGAGGAGAAACACGCCATAGCCGGACGCCAGGAAGAGATTGGCCAACCGAAAATCGACGGTCAATCCGAGCAGGAAACCGATGGGCGCCAGCAGCCAGATATTAGGTTGAGATCGCGGGCCCGCCAGCGATCGCGCCGTGAGACATCCTGCGAGGGCACACACGACGACGGTCGGGGCCATCGAATAGCTCGCCTTGACCGGATTGACCATCAGGTAGATCGCAAGACAGCCGAACGCCCCGGCCATCAGGACCGACCTCATGCTGCGCGCGAGAGAAAGCGCAAACAGCGCAAGGCCGAGGACGACAATGGTCGCCAGCAGGTACATGGGCACGACCTGGTGACCCGGCGGAAACAACGCCAATACCAGTCCGACACCCGGCGGGTATTGAATGACGACCTTCCCCGTGGCCGGCATCAGATTGTGACAGGGCGCGGCGGTCGTATCGTTCCAGTCGGGGTAGCCGATCTCTTTCAGCTTTGCTCTCTGATAGCCATCGTCGTCGCGGGCGAGGTTGGTGTCGAATCCCTCCACCAACCCGAACCTCTGGAACAGATGCGCCTGCCTGAGGTAGCAGATGTCGTCATAGACGCCGCGCGCCTCGTTCCATCGCATCATGGTCCAGACATGGCCGACCAGCACCGCGAGAAACAACACGGCGAAGACGACTTTGCTGGTGTGGATTTTGTTCATCGGGATCATGCTGCGGCGGGAGGCGGCTGCTTTAGCGGAAAGCGAGATAGAGATTGGACGATAGCGGGCCGAGCGACAAACCGGTGTAGCCCACGGCCGCGGACTTGGGGGTGGAGGACTTGGCACTCGCAGATTTGGCAACCAGCGCGGCGAGCTCCAGCAGCCGTTTTCGCGTCATCAGAATCAGGTTTTGCTCGTCGGTCCATTCCGACTTGCCGGCGATCCTGCAGACGATCCTGAAGGTGCCGTCGAGATAATGCGCCAGCGGGATGGCCGTGTGGTGCTCGACCGGAAAGAACCTGTTGGGGACCGTGATGAACACCCGCCGCGCGACGCGGCAAAGCTCCGCGACCAGCAGCACCTGATTTTCATGGCTTCCGGCATGTTCGAGCACGGCATTGGATGTCGCGACATCGAACGCATTGTCGTCGAACGGTAGCCGTTTATTCGGTTCGATCTGCACGTAACGGCAAAGTGGAAAAGCCGCCTTGAACCCTAATCCTTCGCCGAGGCCGCAGGCCGTGATCTTGTGCTGATGCGGGTAGCTTCGCTCCAGCACGTTGGCGCCATCGTTGATCACGTCGGACACGCCGACATCCAGGATCTCGTCCGCCGCGGACGGCTGCATCTGGGCGATGAAATCCTGGAAGATGCGGTCGCGCGCCGCGATCAGCAGCTTTTCCGCCGTGCTCCCGGACGCCACTTCCCGGTAATATTGCTGATCGACCGGCACTGCCCTACCTTCATGTGAGCTTCGAAGCGATGGCGCGTCAGGTTCGCGTCTTGCTCCAGTCGGGGCCGACCGGACCCGATACGCCTTCGAACGCGCCCTCGACCAGCTCGGTGACGAGGAGCCGGCTGTAATCAACCGGGCCCGGCATGGTGACGCGTCCCTTGGCGACCTGCTTGAAGCCGACGCGGCTGTAATAGGGTTCGTCGCCGACCAGCAGCACGATGGCGTGGCCCTGCGCCTTGGCATCCTTCAGCGCGCGCTCGAGCAGCAGCCGGCCGACGCCGCGGCTGCGGAACGGAGGCTCGACCGTCAGCGGTCCGAGCAGCAGTGCCGGCGTGTCGCCGACGCAGATCGGCAATTGCCGGACGGATCCGATCAGCAACGTACCGACGCGGGCGGTGAAGGAGAGATCGAGCACATGATCCACATGCTCGCGGATGCGGTACGCGCTGAGCACGAAGCGGCCGGGTCCGAAGGTGCGTTCGTGCAGCCGCTCGATGGCCTGAGCATCGCCGGCGGCTTCCGACCGGATGGTGAGGGAGAGATCGTTCATCGCGTCGGCGGAATATCACCTTGGAGGGCAGCGGTCCATGGGATTGCGCCCGGCCCCGGGGGCAATTTCAGGGCCTCCCGAGCGGCGGCTGGGACAGGTAGGCGAGCATCTTCATTTCCCGCCGTCCGCGCGTCACGGTGTCGAGCACGAGCCCCGACGAAGCCGAAAGCAGCGCCATGATCATCAACCCCATGGAGAGCACGGCGGTCGGCAGGCGCGGGACGAGACCGGTCTCGAGGAAGGTGATCACCACGGGCAATCCGAAAGCGATCGACAGCAGCGCGAGGACGATGCCGATCGCCGAAAAGAAGCGTAGCGGCCGCTCCGACCGGTTGAGCTTCAGCATCGTGTTGAAGATGCGCAAGCCGTCCTGCCAGGTGTTGAGCTTGGAGAAGGAGCCTTCCGGGCGCGAGTAATAGGGCGTCTCGACCTCGGCGACCGGCAGCGACAATTCCAGCGCATAGACCGCGAACTCGGTCTCGATCTCGAAACCGCCGGACAGGACCGGGAAGGATTTGACGAAGCGGCGCGAGAACACGCGGTAACCGGACAGGATGTCCTTGAAGGCGTGACCGAAGGTCGATGCCAGGAAACCGGTGAAGAGCCGGTTGCCGATGCGATGACCGCGCCGATAGGCCGCTTGCGATTGATCGACGCGCAGACCGACAACCATATCCAGATGCTCATCGAGGAGCTGGTCGATCATGCGCGACGCGCTCGGCGCGTCGTAGGTCGCATCGCCATCGACGAGCACGTAGATGTCGGCCTCGATGTCCGCGAACATGCGGCGCACGACGTGGCCCTTGCCCTGGCGCCGTTCGCTGCGCACGATCGCGCCCGCCTCGCGCGCGACCGCCGCGGTGCGGTCGGTCGAATTGTTGTCGTAGACGTAGACCTCGGCCGCAGGCAGGGCCTTGCGGAAATCGGCGACGACCGTCGCGACGGCGGCTTCCTCATTGTAGCAGGGCACCAGCACGGCGACCCGAAATGGCCATGACCTTGTCGATTGAGACAATCTTCATCCCTCGTCCATGCGCCGACACCGCAGGCGCGGCGATTTACTAGCACACGCCGTCCTCATCGCCACGTCGCAATCCGCGGCCTGTCGTGTAGGACTTCCGCGATCCGCAGCCGCGTGCCGGGCGTGGTCCCCTCGGGCAGCGCGGTGACCGCGAAGAATCCACACTCGGCGATCTCGCGGTTGGGCGCGGGCAGGCGATCCTGCTTGAACTGCCTGACGACGTAGACCGCGACGTGGTCGCGGCGCGAGACGTGGCTGTTGAGGAAGATGCCATGCAGCACGGCATCGCCGGTGAGATCGATATCGCCCTCCTCCTTGAGCTCGCGCCGCAGCGCCTGCTCCATGGTCTCGCCGAGATCGACGCCGCCTCCCGGCAGATACCAGCCGGTGACGTAGCTGTGCTTGACCAGGAACACCCGGGTGTCGGCATCCAGCACCACGGCGCGGACGCCGAGCGTCATGCCGCGGACCAGCAGGAAATAGGCGTGGAAGATTCGCCGCAGCAGCGGCTCGAATCTCCGTCGGACGCTGTTCAGACGTTCTCCCATCGGGCTCCCTCGATGCCCCGCTTGCACCTGGCCTGCGACCTTGCCATTACAGCGGGCGAATAGCGAGGCAATCGCCCCCCATGGCCCCCTTCACGCTCGCCCATCTGTCCGACCCGCATCTGCCGCCGCTACCGAAGCCGCGGTTGATCGAGCTCGCCGGCAAGCGCGCGCTCGGCTATGTCAACTGGACGCGCAACCGTCACAAGTACCAGCGCCGCGAGGTGCTCGACGCACTCGTCGCCGATGTGAAGGCGCAAGCTCCCGACCACATCGCGGTCACGGGCGATCTCGTCAATCTGGCGCTGGAGGCGGAGTTCGCGCCGGCGCGCGCCTGGCTCGACGGCGTCGGCCCGCCCGACCGCGTCACCACCATTCCCGGCAATCACGACGCCTATGTCCGCGCCACCTTTCATCGCTTCGGCGAAACCTTCGCGCCCTATCTTGCGGGTGACGATGGCCGTATCGGCTTTCCGAGCCTGCGCCGACGCGGGCCGCTCGCGCTGATCAGCCTGTCCACGGCGGTGCCGACCTTGCCGTTGATGGCGACAGGCACGCTCGGGCGCGATCAGCTCGCGTCGCTCGAAGAGGTGCTCCAACAGCTCGCGGCCGAGGACGTCTTTCGCGTGCTGCTGGTGCATCATCCGCTGAAGTCCGGCGCGCGCCACAAGCGGATGACTGACTCCGCCGGGCTGCTGACGCTTTTGAAACGCCACGGCGTCGAGCTGATCCTGCACGGGCACGACCACATTCATTCGACGATGTGGTTCGAGGGCCCCAACGGCAACATCCCCGCAATCGGCGTGCCGTCGGCCTCCGCGCTCGCGCACGGGCACACCCCGGCGGCGGCCTACAATCTGTTCACGATCGAGAAGGACAACACCGGCTGGCGTTGCGAGCAGACGGTGCGGAGCCTGGGGGCCGGATTTCAGATCGGGCAGATCAAGCATGTCAGATTGATCTGAGGTCGTCGCCGTCATTGCGGAATGATCCGTAGCCCGGATGGAGCGCAGCGTAATCCGAGGCGGTGCATCTGTAGCGATAAGTTTCCCGGATTGCGCTTCGCTGCATCCGGGCTACGAGAGACGCCTCACCAGCTCCGCAGGGCCGCGAGCACGGCAACGCCGAACAGCGCGGCGGCGCCGAGCACAAATCCGAACACGAACGGCCAGAGGCGCGAGCGGCGCCGCGGCGGCGCGGCCTCGGGCTTCGGCTCGGGCGGGACCACCATCGCATGCTCTCGCTCGATCATGCGGCGCGCGACGTAATCGGTCACGGCCTCGACGATCACAGCGGTGTCGTGCGATTCGGCGAGCACGATGCGGCCGAAGCGGGTGTCCTGCACGAAGCGGTACATCCGCTTGTCGCGCCCCATCAAGATGTGCGCGACGACGTCGATCCAGAGCCTGGGCGTATCGCCCTGGCTGATGCCGCGGTCGAACAGGTCGATCTTGTCAGGCACCTGCGCGAACAGGGGATCGAGCGAATCGTTGAGGATCTCGAGCCGCGCCACCTCGGCATCGCGCAAATCGACGACGACGCCGGTCCGGTCGGCGGCCTCGATTCGCGCCTGCAACAGCGCATCGCGCAGCCGCACCGGGCGCGGCTGGCTGGGATGGATCCCGCTGGTCTCGGGCTCTGACATTGGCGGCCTCGTCCTCACTTGGCCGGATTAACCTATCAGCAACCAAAGTGTCCGCAAAGGCCCTACAATTCCAGTTACTTACGGTGCCCACAGGTCGTTCACCTGTGCCAAAAACAGACGATCCCACCCGGCTTGCGCCGGATGGGACCCTCCGTCCTTGGACGTCTTCTTATTCAGATTGTCAGGCCGAGACCCGCGACGGCTCTTCCACGATCGAGAAGCGGACGCCGGCCTTGTGGCGGTTCTCTTCCGAGACCGAGCGCCAGGCGTCCTCGGCCTCCTTGCGGGTCTTGAACGGACCCTGCACCTGGGCCGAGCCTTCCACGAGCTTGTGGAAGTTCATCGAACCGAACTCGCCGCCGATCACCCAGAAATTGCTGTTGGTCATTGTCAGTCTCCTGTCGATTAGCGTGATGCGTTAGCCGAACTGGTTCATCGTGTTATGGGCGCCGCCCGCCTTCAGGGCAGCCTCGCCGGCGAAGTATTCCTTGTGGTCGTCACCGATGTCGGAGCCGGCCATGTTCTGGTGCTTGGCGCAGGCGATACCCTGACGAATCTCGGCGCGCTGGACGTTCTTGACGTAGCCGAGCATGCCCTGCTCGCCGAAATATTCCTTCGCCAGATTGTCGGTCGAGAGCGCCGCCGTGTGGTAGGTCGGCAACGTGATCAGGTGGTGGAAGATGCCGGCACGCTTGGCCGAATCCGCCTGGAAGGTACGGATGCGCTCGTCGGCTTCCTTCGCCAGCGGCGTATCGTCGTATTCGACCTTCATCAGCTCGGCACGATTGTACTTGCTGACGTCCTTACCCGCTTCCTTCATCGCGTCGTAGACCTGCCAACGGAAGTTGAGGGTCCAGTTGAACGAGGGCGAGTTGTTATAGGCCAGCTTCGCGTTCGGAACCACCTTGCGGATCCGGTCGACCATCTTGGCGATCTGCTCGATATGCGGCTTCTCGGTTTCGATCCAGAGCAGGTCGGCGCCGTTCTGCAGCGAGGTGATGCAGTCCAGCACGCAGCGGTCTTCGCCGGTGCCCGGGCGGAACTGATACAGATTGGAGGGCAGCCGCTTCGGACGCATCATCTTGCCGTTGCGGTTGATGATGACGTCGCCGTTGCGGGCGTTCTCCGTGGTCACTTCCTCGCAATCCAGGAAGCTATTGTACTGGTCGCCGAGGTCGCCGGGCTTCTGGCTGACCGCGATCTGCTGGGTCAGGCCGGCACCGAGCGAGTCGGTGCGGGTCACGACGACGCCGTCTTCGACGCCGAGTTCGAGGAAGGCGTGGCGGCAGGCCCGGATCTTGGCCAGGAACACCTCGTGCGGCACGGTGACCTTGCCGTCCTGGTGGCCGCACTGCTTCTCGTCCGAGACCTGGTTCTCGATCTGGAGCGCGCAGGCACCCGCCTCGATCATCTTCTTGGCGAGCAGATAGGTCGCCTCCGCATTGCCGAAGCCGGCGTCGATGTCGGCGATGACGGGCACGACATGGGTCTGGAAGTTGTCGATCTTCTCGATCAACTCCTTCTCTCGGGCCTTGTCGCCTTCCTTGCGGGCCTTATCGAGGTTGCGGAAGATATCGTTCAGCTCGCGCGAGTCGGCCTGACGCAGGAAGGTGTAGAGCTCTTCGATCAGCGCCGGCACCGAGGTCTTCTCGTGCATCGACTGGTCCGGCAGCGGGCCGAACTCGGAGCGCAGCGCCGCGATCATCCAGCCGGACAGGTACAAATAGGTGCGATCGGTCTTGCCAAAGTGCTTCTTGACCGAGATCAGCTTCTGCTGGGCGATGAAGCCGTGCCAGCAGCCCAGCGACTGCGTGTACTTGGTGGGATCGCCGTCATAGGCGGCCATGTCGGCTCGCATCAGCGCCGCGGTGTAGCGGGCGATATCCAAGCCGGTCTTGAAGCGATTCTGCAGGCGCATGCGGGCGACGGCCTCGGCCGACACCCCGTTCCAGGTCGGCTGGGTCTCCAGGAGCGACCGGGCCGCCTCGACCTCATTCTGATACGAGGCGGGGGCCTGGAGGGGGCTGATGCCACGGGGCTGGTAATTCATGTGCCTGATCCTTTCACCGACGATGGCCACCAGCCATCGACATTCTTGACAATGCATTGCGAGATGCGTGTCAGAAGCTAAACGCGAGAAAGCTCAGCTCGTATAGTAGGCTTGTATTTGAATGGTGATGTCATGTAACATCGGTACTTGTAATAGATGTCACTTTGTAAATCTTGTAAATTAATTAGGTCAGTAAGCCTGCCCTTGATGCCCCCTCCGGAGACCTGAGAATGCCCGCCGGTTCCAGCAAGAAGCTCTTCGTCGGCCCGCGCTTCCGGCGGATCCGGCAGCAATTGGGGCTGTCGCAGACCCAGATCGCCGAGGGGCTCGGGATCTCGCCGAGCTATGTCAACCTGATCGAGCGTAACCAGCGTCCGGTGACCGCGCAGATCCTGCTGCGGCTGGCCGAAACCTACGACCTCGACCTGCGCGACCTCGCGACCGCCGACGAGGACCGCTTTTTCGCCGAACTCAACGAGATCTTCTCCGACCCGCTGTTCCGCCAGATCGACGTTCCCAAGCAGGAACTACGCGATCTCGCCGAGCTTTGCCCCGGCGTCACTCATGCGCTGCAACGGCTCTATGCCGCCTATGCCGAGGCCCGCCAGGGCGAGACGCTCGCCGCGGCACAAATGGCCGACCGCGACGTCGGCACCCGCTATGAGGCCAATCCGGTCGAGCGCGTCCGCGAGCTGATCGAGGCCAACCGCAACTACTTTCCGGAACTCGAGCAGGCCGCGGAGACTCTGCGCGACGAACTGAACGTGCCGGCCGAAGAGCTTTATGCGGCGCTCGCGGCACGGCTGCGCGAAAAGCATTCGATCCAGACCCGCATCATGCCGGTGGACGTGATGCGCGAGACGCTCCGGCGCTTCGACCGCCACCGGCGCCAGCTCCTGATTTCCGAGCTGGTCGACCCGCCCGGCCGCGCGTTCCAGCTCGCATTCCAGCTCGGCCTGGTTGAATGCACGCAGCATCTGGAGACCATCATCGGCCGCGCCGGCCCGCTCGACGACACACCGCGCCGCCTGTTCCGCATCACCCTCGGCAACTATTTTGCAGCCGCCGTGATGATGCCCTACCCGGCTTTCTTGGCCGCGGCGGAAGCGTTGAACTACGACATCCATCTGCTGGCGCAGCGCTTCAATTCCGGCTTCGAGCAGGTCTGCCATCGGCTCACCACCCTGCAGCGGCCGAACGCGCGCGGCATCCCGTTCTTCCTGCTTCGTGTCGACAATGCCGGCAACGTCTCGAAGCGATTTTCATCGGGCACGTTCCCGTTCTCGAAATTCGGCGGCACTTGTCCGTTGTGGAACGTGCACTCGACGTTCGACACGCCTGATCGCCTGCTGAAGCAGGTGATCGAGCTGTCGGACGGCACGCGCTATTTCTCGATCGCGCAGATGGTGCGCCGCCCGGTCGCGCCGCACCCGCTGCCGCAGCCGCGCTTCGCCATCGGCCTCGGATGCGAGATCCGTCACGCCGCACGCCTCGTCTACGCTGCCGGCATCGATCTGGAGAAAACGGAGGGCACGCCGATCGGCGTCAACTGCCGTCTCTGCGAGCGCGAAAACTGCGCCCAGCGCGCCGAGCCGCCGATCACGCGCACGCTGATCCTGGACGAGACGACGCGGCGGGTGTCGAGCTTTGCATTCTCGAATGCACGGGAGTTGTGAGAGGCGTATTCACCCCCTCGTCATTGCGAGCGAAGCGAAGCAATCCAGACTGTCTCCGCAGTGACAGCCTGGATTGCTTCGTCGCTTCGCTCCTCGCAATGACAAAGGACTTACGCCAGCGTATGCACGATCACCGGCCCCGCGGCGGCGCGGGCGTCGCCGGCAAGCAACGCACCCAGATCCTTCTCGATCCAGGCGATCGCACGCCTGTTCGCCTCCTCCGCCTGCTCGAACTTGTCGAAGATCGAAATCGCTGTGACCGTGTCGTCGCCGGCATAGACGACGTAATAGGCGCGAAAGCCGTCGACGTCGCTGATGATCGGAACGGCGCCTTCCTTGATACGGCGCGCCAGCTCTTCGGCGCTTCCGCTTTTTGCCTTGGCCTGACGGATGGCGGCATACATGGCATCCTCCCTTCCGGCTATCTGGTTCGAGGGCTTGGTGCCCGGACCGCATGCTACGCCGAAGCGCGCGGGCAATCCACGCTTGGTTAATCCGGCGCTAATTCAATTCCGCGATCCGCAACCATCGATTAAGCACGCCTCAACATCGCTGCCTTAGTCTCGCCCCACTCACTTTTCGCAAACAACGGCGGCTTATCCTGCCGCGTGAAGTGACATCAGGGGGTTCATCATGCGCATTGCGTTGCTGCTGACCGCGACCATTGTCGGCGCGCTCTTTGCCAATCCGTCCCATGCCGGACCGCTGGATGCGTCCGCCGGCGCAGCGCAGGCGTTGCCGCCGGGCTTCCAGAGCTACCGCGGCTACATGTTCGACTTGTCGGAGAATTCCGACCGCAAGGATGTCGACAAGCTCACCGACAATGTGAAGAGCCAGATCGACGTGGTCGAGGCTGCCGGCCTCTCGCCGCGCGTGCTGCGCTTCTTCCGCACCGTCCCGATCATCGCCAGCGAGCTGGCCTGCCTCGACGAAGGCGCCGCGACCGCGTGCTACGGTCGGGTCGCTCCGAACGTCGAGCGCCACGTGCCGCGGACGCTCACTGTTTGGGACCATGCCACCCAGCGCTGGACCAATCCCAATGCCGTCGACCTCGCGGTCGATTCCGGCCTCGGCGTGATCATGCTGCGGCCGGACATGATGCGTTACGAAAAGGAAGCCGTGCTGCTGCACGAGCTCCTGCACGCCTACCACGCGCGGCTGTTGCCGGACGGCTACGCCAACAAGGGCGTGATCGGGTATTACGCCTACGCCAAGTCCAAGGATCTCCTGCCCAAGGAATCCTACGCGCTGAAGAATCACATGGAATTCTTTGCGGTGACCGCCAGCATCTTCCTAGCCGGCAAGAGCGAATTCCACGACCCGAAGTCGCGCGAGGTGCTCAAGGAGAAGCTGCCGGACTACTACAAATATCTGGTCGGCGTGTTCGGCTTCGACCCCGATCCGGCAGCGACAAGCGGCCCGGTCGCCTCGCTGAAGTAAGACAGAAAGCGCAAACCAAGGCAGAGAGCCGCGCGCGCAGCGCGGCTTTTTTGTTTTGGTCACCGGAAGCTGCGGATGACGCGTGGCCGGGAATTGCCAAGGCGGGGCCCGATCTGCATAGTCCGCCCGCATCGATACTGTTTTCGAAGAGGATAGAACAACATGGCGGACGCCGACCTGGATGTCGTGATCCGGCAACTGGCCAGACAGCTGCATACGGGCCTGATGACCCGCGCCAAGGAGCGGCGGGATCGATTCAACGGCCTTGCGGCCAAGGCCAAAGGCAAGGAGACTGGCGACCGCTTCAAGATGATGGCCAAGGCCACCATGGAGCAGGCCATTGCCGCCGCCAAGCGCCTGCAGATGTCCGCCGACAACGTCGCCGACAGCTACGCGCGGTCGATGCGGATCGCCGCCAGCACACCGGTCGCGGTGAAGGTGGAGAAGGCGCCCAAGGAAAAGCCGGTGAAGAAGGCCAAGAAAGCCAAAGCCAAGAAGGCGAAGTAGGCGCTCACCTTCTTCCTTCTCCCCTTGCGGGAGAAGGTGGCGCGAAGCGCCGGATGAGGGGTTGTTTCCGCGAATTCAACTGCGGCAGGCTCACGCGCGGAGAGATACCCCTCACCCGTCTCGCCGCTTCGCGGCGAGCCACCCTCTCCCGCAGGGGGAGAGGGTTGCAGCGGCGCACGCAGCTCTAGATATCTCTACCTTCCGGGCGCGGCGAGCCGGGTTGGCTCGGCGCTCGCGAGTTCGGCGAGTTTTGCGCGCGCCGCATCGCGGGTGTGGGCATCCTTGCTGGCGGGCAGCGCCAGCGCGGCCTCGAAATCGGCGCGCGCCTCATTCGGTTGGCCGCGGGCGAGGAAGGCGAGGCCGCGGTCGAGCCGAGGCTGCGCATCCGAGGGGTCGAGGCGGACCGCGGTGTTGTAGCTCAGGATCGCGCGATCGAGATCGCCGGCGGCCGCGAGCGCGAGACCGCGCTGGTGATAGGGCGCGGCGTGCCTGGGATCATGCGCGATCGCCTCGTCGTAATCCTCGATGGCAAGTTCGAGGTCGCCGTTCTGCCGGCGCGCCAGCGCCCGATCGCGATAGAGCGAGGCGCGGTTGGGATTGAGGTGGATGGCCTCGTCGAAATCCGCGATCGCCCGCCGCCAGTCGCCATGGCGCAGCGCGATCCGACCGCGCCCCTCATAGGCGAACGCGATCAGCGAGCCGCGCAGCGGCGAGAAGCCGATCACCGCCGAACAGATGTCGGGCTCGTCCTCGTCTCCGCAATTGACGACGGTGTGCGTGGACAGGCCAATCAGCACGCCCAGGGCGATCAACAATGGTACTGCAGCTTTGGTCATCTTCGACGGTGGCGGGCAGAGGGCCGGCCACGCATCCCCTTTCGCAGGAACTGTCACGGCAGGGTGTTAACACCGGCCGGGACCGTCCTGTGTGCGACAGGTCACAAAGCGCGCAAATTAGAGCCGCTGTTGCGTCAGCCCCAAGGCCCGCGCGAGGACGAGCGACCCCACGGGCTCCGCGGCGGATAATTCTCATTGGCGCCGACCGACGGCGACGCCTGCGCGCCAAGCTCGGCTGCGAGCTGCTGAAGCGCCGCGATGCGGTTCTGCGTCGAGGGATGGGTGGCGAACAAATTGTCGACGCCGTGGCCCGACAGCGGGTTGATGATGAACATGTGCGCGGTGGCGGGATTTCGTTCCGCCTCGAAATTCGGGACCTGATGCGCAGCACCTTCGATCTTCACCAGCGCCGAGGCCAGCCACATCGGCTGACCGGCGATGCGTGCGCCGAGATTGTCCGCGGCGTATTCGCGGGTGCGACTGATCGCCATCTGCACCAGCATGGCGCCGATCGGGGCGAGGATCATCATCAGGATCGAACCGACGATGCCGGGGCCGTTGTTGTCGCGGTTGCCTCCGAAGAACATGCCGAACTGCGCCAGCATCGAGATCGCACCCGCAATGGTCGCGGTCACGGTCATCAGCAGCGTGTCGTGGTGCTTGATATGAGCGAGCTCGTGCGCGATCACGCCGGCGAGCTCCTCGCGGCTGAGCTGGCGCATCAACCCGGTGGTGACGGCAACCGCGGCATTCTCCGGATTGCGCCCGGTGGCAAACGCGTTGGGCTGCGGCTCGTCCATCAGGAACACGCGCGGCATCGGCAAGCGGGCGCGGCCCGCAAGCTCGGCCACGAGCCCGACCAGCTCCGGCGCGCTGCTGCGGTCGACCTCATGGGCGCCATACATGGACAGCACCATCCGGTCGGAGTTCCAGTAGGTGAAGAGATTGGTCGCCGCGGCAATGACGAGCGCAATCATGGCGCCGCCGGCACCGCCGATCAGATAGCCAACACCCATGAACAGAGCGGTGAGGCCTGCGAGCAGCATTGCGGTACGAAGATAGTTCATGGCCGTCTCCCGAGGCCGGCCGTGGCCGCTGGAGGGATTGCGGGCCGGCAAGCATGAGGTAGGGATGACCCCCGTCCGCGTGCAAGGTTTCAAGGTGCGTCGCGGAGCCGCGGCACTTGACCAACATTGCTTTTCCGTCATGCCCGGGCTTGTCCCGGGCATCCACGGTCTCCCTCCACGCAAGGCCGAAAGGCGTGGATGGCCGGGACAAGCCCGGCCATGACGAAGGGATGGTTTGAGGCGCTCAATTCCCTTAAGCTTTGGCAAGATTCCCCACGCGCCCTCCCCCCGGAAACCTCATGCTCCAGACCCGATTTGCGATCGTGGCCGTCACTCTTGTCGCGCTGTCTGCAACCGCCTCCGCCCAGTTCGCTCCGCCGGCCGCAAAGCCGGCGATCCCCCGGGCCACCGCGCCCTCGCCGCGCGCGGCGTCGTGCCACAACGGGGCGAACTTCGATCGCTTCCTGGCCGACGTGAAGCAGCAGGCCGTTGCCGCCGGCGTGTCGCAGCGGACGATCGCGGCGGCCTCGCCTTACCTCGTCTACGACCAGGGCATCGTCAATCGCGACCGCGGCCAGCGCGTGTTCGGCCAGCTCTTCACCGAATTTGCCGGCCGCATGGCCGCGCCCTATCGCATGCAGAACGGCCAGCAGCACATCAAGCAGCATGCGGCCGCGTTCGCGCGCGCGGAGAAAGAATACGGCGTGCCGCCGGCGGTGATCGCCGCGTTCTGGGGACTGGAGAGCGATTTCGGCGTCAACATGGGCAATCTGCCGACGCTGAAGTCGCTGGTGTCGCTGGCCTATGATTGCCGCCGCTCGGAGATGTTCGTGAACGAGACCATCGCCGCGCTGAAGATCATCGACCGCGGCGATTTGCATCCCGACGAGATGGTCGGCTCGTGGGCCGGCGAGCTCGGACAGACCCAGTTCCTGCCGGTGCATTACGTCAACTATGCCGTCGACTACGACGGCGACGGACGTCGCGATCTCCTCCGCAGCGAGGACGACGTGATCGGCTCGACCGCGAACTACATCGCCAACGGATTGAAGTGGCGGCGCGGTGAGCCGTGGCTGGAGGAGATCAAGGTGCCGCAAAACCTGCCGTGGGATCAGACCGACCTTACGGTGCAGCTGCCGCGCTCGAAATGGGCGCAGCTCGGGGTGACCTATCCCGACGGGAGGCCGCTGCCGAACGACAATCTCGCGGCCTCCGTGCTGCTGCCGATGGGGCGCTTCGGTCCGGCCTTCATGGCGTACCCGAATTTCGCGGCCTACACCGAGTGGAATAACTCGCTGATCTACTCGACCACCGCAGGTTATCTCGCCACCCGCATCGCGGGCGCGGCTCCGATGCGAAAGCCGTCCACACCGGTCGCGCAGCTGCCGTTCAACGAGCTCAAGCAATTGCAGCAGCTTCTGGTCCAGGCCGGTTTCAACGTCGGCAAGGTCGACGGCGTGCTGGGCCAGCAGAGCCGCGCCGCCGTGAAGGCGATGCAGATCAAATACGGTCTGCCGGCCGATTCCTGGCCCACCGCCGAGCTTTTGGCCCGGATGCGCGGTGGCACGGCGCAGGCACAGCCGGCGGCGACGATCCGATAGAATTTTCGCACTGCACAAGCCGCGGGCGCGATTGTATTTTTCCATGAGGTTCCCATGTGAGTGGCTCAGGTTTCTCCTGAGATTTCCCACCACAGAGCGAGCATCACATGTCCTTCCACGACGCCGTCGTTCCCGCCTATTTGCAAATGCTGAACAGCCTGACCGGCCTGCTCACGAAAGCCGAGGCGCATTGTGCGGCCAAGAAGGTCGACCCCAGCGTCCTGCTGGGCTCCCGCCTGTTTCCGGACATGCTGCCGCTGTCGAAGCAGATCCAGCTGGTCAGCGATTTCGCAGCCAAAGGCTGCGCCCGGCTGACGCACAGCGACGTGCCGTCCACACCGGACACCGAGACCAACTTTGCGGAATTGAAGCAGCGCCTGGCAAAGACCATCGACTATGTGAAATCATTCAAACCGGAGCAGTTCGAGGGCGCCGACACCAAGGACGTCACCTTCCCGGCCGGCCCCGACAAGTCCATCACCATGAAGGGCCAGCAATTCCTGAGCGCGTTCTCGCTGCCGAACTTCTATTTCCACGCCGCGACCGCCCACGGCCTTCTGCGCCACGCGGGCGTCGAGGTCGGCAAGCGCGATTTCCTCGGCGCGAACTAAAACGCGATGATTCAGACGGCCGCGGCGGGAGATCGAATCTGCTGCCGCGGCTGAAATTGCACATGCTTTATGCTGCGCGGCTCCGCTGCGCATCTCGCCTGCAGTTTCTGTATGGCTCCTCCCTTGCGCTGATTGCCGCGATGCACAAATGTTCCGGACCTCTCACCGCCTGGAAGCATTCTCATGAGCCGTTCGACCAAATTGTTTGAGACCTACAAGCTCGGCCCGATCACACTGGCCAACCGCCTGGTGATGGCGCCGCTGACGCGCAACCGCGCCGCGCCCGGCACATTCGTACCGAGCCCGCTTGCGGCGGACTATTACGGCCAGCGCGCTTCCGCGGGCCTTCTGATCACCGAAGCGAGCCAGGTCTCGCAGCAGGGCCAGGGCTACCAGGACACCCCCGGCATCTACTCCAAGGAGCAGGTTGCCGGCTGGCGCAAGGTCACCGATCAGGTGCACCAGCGCGGCGGCAAGATCTTCATCCAGCTCTGGCATGTCGGCCGCATTTCGCACGTCGACCTTCAGGCCAATGGCGCAGCCCCGGTGGCGCCGAGCGCGATCCGCGCCAAGGGCAAGACTTTCGTCAACGGCGGCTTCGCCGACGTCTCCGAGCCCCGTGCGCTCGAGCTCTCCGAAATTCCAGGGATCATCGACGATTTCAAGCGCGCCACGAAGAATGCGCTCGAAGCCGGCTTCGACGGCGTCGAGATCCACGGCGCCAACGGCTATCTGCTCGAGCAGTTCGCCAAGGACGGCACCAACAAGCGGACCGACGCCTATGGCGGCTCGATCGAGAACCGCGCGCGGCTGATGCTGGAAGTCTCCAAGGCTGTCGCCGCCGAGGCCGGCGCCGAGCGCACCGGCATCCGCATCTCGCCGGTGACACCGGCCAACGACATCTCGGAGTCGAACCCGCAAGCCCTCTACGACCATATCGTCGACGGTCTCGCCGCGCTGAAGCTCGTCTATCTCCACGTCGTCGAAGGCGCCACCGGCGGTCCGCGCGACATCGCGCCGTTCGACTATGCGGGCCTGCGCAAGCGCTTCCCCGGCGCCTATATCGCCAACAACGGCTATGATTTCGATCTCGCCACCAAGGTGCTGGACGCGAACGCGGCTGATCTCATCGCCTTCGGCAAGCCGTTCATCTCCAACCCCGATCTCGTCGAGCGGCTGAAGGCGGGCGCGACACTGAATGATTGGGACAAGAACACCTTCTACGGCGGTGGCGCGAAGGGATACACGGACTACCCGGCGCTGGCGGCTGAACCGGCGGAGTAAGGCGTCGTCGTCGCTCCATCCTTCCGTCATTGCGAGGAGCGAAGCGACGAAGCAATCCAGACTACGTCCGTGGAAAGACTCTGGATTTCTTCGCTTCGCTCGCAATGACGGTGGAAGCAAAATCCAGGACAATAAAAAGAAAAAGGCCGGGATTGCTCCCGGCCTTTCGTCGTTATGATGACGTGCCTTACTGCAGCGAAGCGCGCTTCGGGGGCTGGGCCGGCCACGACTTGATCAGGGTGTCGTAGTCGACCGTCTCGCCCTTCGGCTTCTCGTTGGCGAGCTTGCGCTGGGGAGCAATCGTGCCGTCCTTCTGGGCCTTGGCGAACCAGTACTCGGCCGTCTCCTTCTTGTGCAGCTTCGGACCGCAGGCACCCTGCACGCCGGACTTCTCCAGACGCTCCATGACGGAGTCCTGCGCGGCGGCGAGCGAGTCCATCGCGGCTTGCGGCGTCTTCGCACCGGACGACGCATCGCCGATGTTCTGCCACCACAGCTGCGCCAGCTTCGGATAGTCGGGCACGTTGTTGCCGGTCGGGGTCCACTGCACGCGCGCGGGCGAGCGATAGAACTCGATCAGGCCGCCGAGCTTCGGCGCACGCTCCGTGAACGACTTGTCCCAGATGTCGGATTCACGGATGAAGGTGAGACCGACGTGGCTCTTCTTCAGCGACACCGTCTTGGAGACGATGAACTGGAGATAGAGCCAGGCTGCCTTGCGGCGATCCGCCGGGGTCGACTTCAGAAGCGTCACGGAGCCGGCGTCCTGGTAGCCGAGCTTCATGCCTTCCTTCCAGTACGAACCGTGCGGTGACGGAGCCATACGCCACTTCGGCGTACCGTCCGCGTTCATCACGGCGATGCCCGGCTTCACCATGTCGGCGGTGAAGGCGGTGTACCAGAACATCTGCTGGGCGATGTTGCCCTGCGCCGGCACCGGACCCGACTCGGAGAAGGTCATGCCCTGCGCCTGCGGCGGAGCATACTTCTTCATCCACTCGAGGTACTTCGTGATCGAGTAGACCGCGGCCGGACCGTTGGTGTCGCCACCACGCTCGACCGAGGAGCCGACCGGACGGCAGCCTTCCATGCGGATGCCCCATTCGTCGACCGGCAGACCGTTCGGGATGCCCTTGTCGCCGTTACCGGCCATCGACAGCCAGGCGTCGGTGAAACGCCAGCCGAGCGACGGGTCCTTCTTGCCATAGTCCATATGGCCATAGACCTTGACGCCGTTGATCTCCTTGATGTCGTTGGTGAAGAACTCGGCGATGTCTTCATAGGCCGACCAGTTCACGGGCACGCCGAGCTCGTAGCCATACTTGGCCTTGAACTTGGCCTTGTAGTCGGCGTTGGTGAACCAGTCGTAGCGGAACCAGTACAGGTTCGCGAACTGCTGGTCGGGCAGCTGATAGAGCTTGCCGTCCGGCGCCGTGCCGAACGACTTGCCGATGAAGTCGTTGACGTCGAGCATGGGGTCGGTGACGTCCTTGCCCTCGCCGGTCATGTAGTCCGACAGCGCGATGGTCTGGCCGTAGCGGAAGTGGGTTCCGATCAGGTCGGAATCGTTGATCCAGCCGTCGTACACGTTCTTGCCGGACTGCATCTGGGTCTGCAGCTTCTCGACGACGTCACCTTCCTGGATGATGTCGTGCTTGAGCTTGATGCCGGTAAGCTCGGAGAACGCCTTGGCCAGCGTCTGCGACTCGTATTCGTGGGTCGTGATGGTTTCGGAGACCACGTTGATCTCCATGCCCTTGAAGGGCTCGGCGGCCTTGGCGAACCACTCCAGCTCCTTCTTCTGGTCTTCCTTCGACAGCGTCGAGGGCTGGAATTCCGCGATCCACTTCTGGATCGCGGCGTCGTCGGCGGCGCGCACCGGCGCCGAGACGGCCAGCGACACCGCGACGATGGCGGCGACGCTGGACATCGTCAGAAAGCTATTCTTGGTCAATGGACGTTCCCTTCTCCTAAACTGCCGCATGTTATTCCTCCGTTGCAGCGACAAACTTTTTACAGGCCCGGGTTGGTCCCGGATCTGGCCGTTCCTTCGCGGGCTAGACCGTGCGGAAAATGAGTACGGCCGTGGCCAGCGAAATTCCTGATGCGATCCAAAGGCGCGAAATTTCAAGTCCGTCCTCGCCGATCGGCAGCGTGGCGAGGGCGTCGGTGCCGGCGAAGGCGATCCAGAGCAGGTGGATGACCGCCGCCGTGATCAGGGAGATGAACAGGCGGTCGCCGCGCGTGGTCGGGATGCGCAGCACGCCGACGCGCTCTGCTTCGGGATAGGCCACCCCAAGCCAGGTCATCACGGCAAGCGTGCAGGCCAGCGCGACGAAGAAGATCGCCGTCGGCGGCGTCCAGGCCATCCATGCGATAGATTCCATTGATGCCTCCCTAAACCCGACCGAGCGCGAAACCGCTCGCGATGTAATTCCGGACGAACCAGATCACGAGCGCGCCCGGGATGATCGTCAGCACGCCGGCCGCCGCCAGCAGGCCCCAATCCATGCCCGCAGCCGACACCGTGCGCGTCATGATCGCCGCGATCGGCTTGGCCGAGACCGAGGTCAGCGTGCGCGCGAGCAACAGCTCGACCCAAGAGAACATGAAGCAGAAGAAGGCGGCGACGCCGATGCCGCTCGCAATCAACGGCACCAGGATCTTGATGAAGAAGCGCGGGAAGGAATAGCCGTCGAGGAAGGCGGTCTCGTCGATCTCGCGCGGCACGCCGGAGACGAAGCCTTCCAGGATCCACACCGCTAAGGGCACGTTGAAGATGCAGTGCGCGAGCGCGACCGCCCAGGGCGTATCGAACAGACCGATCGCCGAATAGAGGTTGAAGAAGGGCAATGCATAGACCGCGGCCGGCGCCATGCGGTTCGACAGCAGCCAGAAGAACAGATGCTTGTCGCCGAGGAAACGGTAGCGCGAGAACGCGTAGGCCGCCGGCAGCGCCACCGAGATCGAGATGATGGTGTTGAGGACGACATATTCCAGCGAGTTGATATAGCCGGAATACCAGCTCTCGTCGGTGAAGATGCGCTTGTAATGCTGCAGCGTCGGGGCATGCGGCCACAGCGTCATCGTCGAGACGATCTCGGCGTTGGTCTTGAAGCTCATGTTAACGAGCCAGTAGATCGGCAACAGCAGGAAGATCAAAAACAGCGCCATGATGAGGCGACGGCCGGGGATCGAATGCATCACACGGCTCCTTCATGCGATTTCCGGTCGGCGCCGGCATTGGTCATGACGGTGTAGAAGATCCAGCAGACGATCAGGATGATGAGGTTGTAGACCAGCGACAGCGCGGCGGCCTTGCCAAGGTCGAACTGGCCGAGCGCGATCTTGACCAGCTCGATCGACACGAAGGTCGTCGAATTGCCGGGGCCGCCGCCCGTCACCACGAACGGCTCGGTGTAGATCATGAAACTGTCCATGAAGCGCAGCAGCACCGCGATCAGCAGCACGCGGTTCATCTTCGGCAGCTGGATCGCCTTGAACACCGCCCAGCGCGAGGCGCCGTCGATCTGCGCCGCCTGGTAATAGGCTTCGGGAATCGACTTCAGGCCGGCGTAGCACAGCAGCGCGACGAGGCTGGTCCAGTGCCAGACGTCCATCACGATGACGGTGACCCAGGCGTCGATGTCATTGGACACGTAATTGTAGTCGATGCCGATGGCATTGAGGACATAGCCGAGCAGGCCGATGTCGGGCCGGCCGAAGATCTGCCAGATCGTGCCGACCACGTTCCACGGGATCAGCAACGGCAGCGCCAGGATGACGAGGCAGGCCGCAACCGTCCAGCCCTGGCGCGGCATCGACAGCGCGACGACGATGCCGAGCGGCACCTCGATCGCGAGGATCACCAGGGAAAAGAACAAATTGCGGCCAAGCGAAGCGAGGAAGCGGCCGCCGAGGTCGGTCGAAGGATCGAGCAACTCCTTGAACCAGCCGACACCGTTCCAGAAGAACTGGTTGTTGCCGAAGGTGTCCTGCATCGAATAGTTCACCACCGTCATCAGCGGCAGCACTGCCGAGAAGGCGACGACCAGGAACACCGGCAGCACCAGGAACCAGGCTTTTTGGTTGACGGTCTTGTCCATCAGGCGGCTCCCTCCACCAGAAGGCTGTCGGCATAGACATGGACGTGTGACGGGTCGAATTTCAGGCCGGCCGTGCCATCCGGGCTGGTGAAGCCGGCCGGCGCGCGGGCCGCGAGCTTTGCATCACCGAGCCGCGCACGCGCGAAGCGAATGCGGCCGAGGTCGTCGACGCGTTCGATCTTCGCACTGAGCAGGCCGGGCGCAGGCGCGACGGCCTCGACGAATTCCGGACGGACGCCGATCTCGATCTTCGCGCCACCAGGCAGCTTGTCGTAGCTGCGGTTGAGCGCGATCACATGACCGCCGATCCTGGCCTCACGGCCCCTCACCTCGGCCGGCAGGATGTTCATGCCGGGCGAGCCGATGAAGTAGCCGACGAAGGTATGCGCCGGCTTGTCGAACAGCTCGGCCGGCGTGCCGCTCTGCACCACCCGGCCGTCATGCATGACCACCACGGTGTCGGCAAAGGTCAGCGCTTCGGTCTGGTCGTGGGTGACGTAGATCATCGTCAAGTCGAGCTCGCGATGCAGCGCCTTCAGCTTGGAGCGGAGCTGCCATTTCAGCTCGGGGTCGATCACGGTGAGCGGCTCGTCGAACAGCACGGCGGCGACGTCGGAGCGGACGAGGCCGCGGCCGAGCGAGATCTTCTGCTTGGCATCGGCCGTGAGCCGCGTCGCCTTGCGGTTCAGATAGGGCTCGAGGTCGAGCAGGCGGCCGATCTCGGCGACGCGCTTGTCGATCTCGGCCTTCGGCACGCCGCGGTTCTTCAGAGGGAACGCCAAATTCTGCCCCACCGTCATGGTGTCGTAGATCACCGGA
>NZ_JBVVOT010000038.1:0-58283 GCF_055807455.1 Bradyrhizobium sp. Kon58 | reverse complement strand
CGGCCTTCGGCACGCCGCGGTTCTTCAGAGGGAACGCCAAATTCTGCCCCACCGTCATGGTGTCGTAGATCACCGGAAACTGGAACACCTGGGCGATGTTGCGCTTCTGGGTTGACAGCGGTGTGATGTCCTCGCCGTCGAACAGGATTTTCCCCCGCGACGGCGTGATAATGCCGGAGATGACGTTGAGCAGCGTGGTCTTGCCGCAGCCGGACGGCCCGAGCAGCGCGTAAGCGCCGCCCTGCCGCCAGGTCATGGTGACAGGCTTAAGAGCAAAGCTATCCTGCGGGGCATCATTGCCGCCGTAAGAGTGGGCGAGATCGACGAGGTCAATGCGGGCCATGTCGCATCTCCCTCAGGTATGGCCGGGTGCCGCGACCAGCCGGTCGGCAGCATCGAAAACAAAAACGTCGTTGGGATCGAGCACGGCATCGAGGGTCTGGCCGGGCTCGAACTCGTGTACGCCATGCAGCACCGCCACCCAGTTTGATCCGTCGCGGGTCAGATGCACGAAACTCTCCGAACCGGTGATCTCGGTCACCGTGACCGTGGCATGGAAGGCGTGGCGGTCAGTCTCGCCATTGGCAAGCGCGAGCTGATGGGCGCGAAATCCGACGCGATAGGCGCCGTCCGCGAGCGAGGAATAGAGACCGGACGCCGGCGCCGCAATGCCGCCCGCATATTGCACGGAACCGTTCTTCTTCTCGATGCCGACGAGGTTGAGCGGCGGATCGGAGAACACCTGCGCGACGCGCAAGGTCTGCGGGCGGCGGTAGACCTTCGGCGTCTCGCCGATCTGGAGCGCCTCTCCCTGCCACATGCACACCGTGTTGCCGCCAAGCAGCAGCGCCTCGGTCGGCTCGGTGGTGGCATAGACGAAGATCGCGCCGGATGCCTCGAAGATGCGCGGCAGCTCGGTGCGCAGCTCCTCGCGCAGCTTGTAGTCGAGATTGGCGAGCGGCTCGTCGAGCAGCACGAGGTCGGCGCCCTTCACCAGCGCGCGCGCCATCGCAGTTCGCTGCTGCTGGCCGCCGGAAAGCTGGAGCGGCGTGCGCTTCAGGAACGGCTCGAGCCTGAGCAGCCGGGCGGCTTCCGCGACACGCGCTTCGATCTCGGCGCGCGGCTTGCCCTGCACGCGCAAAGGCGAGGCGATGTTCTCATAGACCGTGAGCGAGGGGTAGTTGATGAACTGCTGATAGACCATGGCGACCGAGCGCTGGCGCACGTCGACGCCGGTGACGTCCTTGCCGTTGACCAGCAGCTTGCCCGATGTCGGCTTGTCGAGGCCAGCGAGCAGCCGCATGATCGAGGTCTTGCCCGACAGCGTCGGCCCGAGCAGCACGTTGAGCGTGCCGCTCTCGAGCGTCAGCGAGACGTCGCGGATATGTGGGATACCGTCGACAGTCCGGGTCACGTGGTCGAGTGTCACTGTCATGAGCGTCCTCCCGCTTCCAGCAGGGGACTTTGCTGCACGGCGTGGGTCCTGATCCAGTCGTCAAGCGCCGCGATTTCGTCGGCACTTAGTCGCAGGCCGAGCTTGGAACGGCGCCAGACGACGTCGTCGGCGGTAACGGCCCATTCGTTGGCCATGAGATAGCGGACTTCGCGCTCGGTCAGCGTCGCGCCGAAGGCCTGGCCGAGATCGGCCGCCGATTTCGCATCCCCAAGCAGCTTGATCGCCCTCGTGCCATAGGCGCGCGCAAGGCGCCGCGCATGCTCGTGGCTGAGGAAGGGATAGCCGCGCTGAAGCTCGGCGATCAGGCCGTCGACATCGGACACGCCCATGTCGCCGCCGGGCAGCGGCCATTTGCCGGTCCAGCCTTCGCGCGCTTTCGCACTGCGAAGATAGGGCGCGAGCCGCTCCAGCGCCTCCTCGGCGAGACGACGGTAGGTCGTAATCTTGCCGCCATAGATCGACAGCAGCGGCACGCCGCCGGGCGTGTCGAGCTCGAACACATAATCGCGCGTCGCGGCCTTGGCTTCGCTGGCGCCGTCGTCGTAGAGCGGACGCACGCCGGAATAGGTCCAGACCACGTCATCGGGCGTGACAGGCTTGGCCAGATATTCGCTTGCCGCCGTGCAGAGATACTGGATCTCCTCGGCCGTCGCCTTCACCTTGGCGGGATCGCCGTCATAGTCGCGGTCGGTGGTGCCGATCAGCGTAAAATCGTCCTGATAGGGAATGACGAAGATGATGCGACCATCGGCATTCTGGAACATGTAGGCGCGGTCGTGGTCGTAGAGCTTCTTGACCACGATGTGCGAGCCTTGCACCAGGCGCACTTTGGCTTTGGCGTTGACGCCAGCGCCGCGGCCGAGCACATCCTCGACCCAGGGACCGCCGGCATTGACCAGCGCACGGGCCTGGATCGACGAACGCGCGCCGGTCAGCGTGTCGATCATGCTGACGGTCCAGATGCCGTCCGACTGCTTGATATCCGTTGCGCGCGTGCGGGTGCGGATCTCGGCGCCCTTGTCGGCGGCATCGCGCGCGTTGAGCACGACGAGACGGGCGTCGTCGACGAAGCAGTCGGAATATTCGAACGCGCGGCCGTAGCGGTTCGGGATCAGCGGGCGGCCGACCTCGTCACGCCCAAGGTCGACCGAGCGCGTCGCCGGCAACAGATGACGGCCGCCGATGTGGTCATAGAGGAAGAGGCCGAGGCGCAGCAGCCAGGCCGGCCGCAGGCCCGCATGGTGCGGCAAAACGAAACGCAGGGGGCGAATGATGTGGGGCGCGATGCCCCAGAGAATCTCGCGCTCGATCAGCGCCTCGCGGACCAGCCGAAACTCGTAATATTCGAGATAGCGCAGGCCGCCATGCACCAGCTTGGTCGACCAGGACGACGTCCCGCTCGCCAGATCGTTCATTTCGCACAGGAAAACCGTGTTGCCACGGCCCACCGCGTCGCGCGCGATGCCGCAGCCGTTAACACCGCCTCCGATAATGGCGAGGTCGAAAATACGCTCCAACAGACGCATCCCCCGGCGACCGCCCGTTCAATCGAGCGGTTACTTTCGCTTTTGATTAGATCACACCAGAAAACGAAAGCAAGATGAAAGAGGGGAGGAAGGAAGTGAAAGCGGAACTTTTAAGTGAGCAGCGCGAACGAAAAAACAGCACCGCCTCGGGCAGAGCCGCGGACGAGCGACGCTCCAAAAGGCTTGAATGTAGTTACGTGCCTACATATGATCCATCAGGGAATGCGGCTGATCGGGAGGCGCAAACAATGGTGACCAGTCTCACCAGCCGAGAGTTCAATCACGATACCAGCGGCGCAAAAAAAGCAGCTTCGCGGGGACCGGTCTTTATTACTGACCGTGGTCGGCCCGCCCATGTCCTGCTGACGATCGAAGACTATTTGCGTCTGACTGGCGGGCACATGAGCCTTGCTGAAGCATTGGGGCAGGCAGAGACGGACTTCGATTTCGATCCGCCCCGCGTTGCCGGCCGAATTTTCAAGCCCGCTGATCTCGACTGATGTTTCTGCTGGACACCAATGTAATTTCCGAACTGAGGCGGCCAGATAAAGCTCATCGCAATGTCGCAGCATGGGCCAATGCAAGTCCGGCGGCGGACTTCTTCATTTCCGCCATCTCGATATTAGAAATCGAACTCGGAGCACGCCTGATCGAGCGCAAAGACGCCGCGCGAGGTGCAGTCCTGCGAGCTTGGATCGACAATCACATTCTGGCTCGCTTTGAAAATCGAATCCTGGCCGTTGATACGGCCGTCGCGCTGCGCTGCGCGCAACTTCACGTTCCCAACCCACGGGCCGAACGCGACGCTCTCATTGCAGCAACCGCCCTTGTTCACGGCTTGACGATCGTTACGCGCAATGTGGGCGACTTCGAACCGACCGGCGTGCCGCTGATAAACCCGTGGGAACAGGCAGCCAGCTAAGAACCCGCCGTTATCGCAGGCGCACGACGGGTGCCGCTTCCTGCGGCGGGTCCGCTGCCGCATCATCCATGTCCGCTCCCTTCGGCATCGCCGCCATCACCTCGATGCCCTTGCCGTGGCAGATGGTGGCGAGGCGCTCGGGCAATTCCTGGTCGGTGACGAAGGTCTGGATCTGGCTGATATGGGCGATGCGCACCGGCGCGCTGCGGCGGAGCTTGGTCGAGTCCGCGACCAGCATGACGCTGCGGGCGTTGGCGATGATGGCCTGCGCCACCTGCACCTCGCGATAGTCGAAGTCG
Source organism: Bradyrhizobium sp. Kon58 (assembly GCF_055807455.1). Classification (NCBI taxonomy): domain Bacteria; kingdom Pseudomonadati; phylum Pseudomonadota; class Alphaproteobacteria; order Hyphomicrobiales; family Nitrobacteraceae; genus Bradyrhizobium; species Bradyrhizobium sp. Kon58. The sequence continues at coordinate 54,080 of NZ_JBVVOT010000038.1, read as the reverse complement.
AGCAGCGCGCCCTCCTCGTCGATCGCGGAAGCCCCGATGATGGCGTAGTCGACCTTGAACTGGCCGATCAGCTGCGTCGCGGTCGAGCCGACCACCGCACCGTCGGCGCGTCGTACCGTGCCGCCGGCGACCACCACCTCGATGCGGGGATGGCGGTAGAGCAGCATGGCGACGTTCAGATTGTTGGTGATGACGAGGAGGTCCTCGTGCGAGGTCAGCGCGCTCGCGACCTCCTCGGTCGTGGTGCCGATGTTGATGAAGAGCGAGCAGCCGTTCGGGATCAGGGAGGCGGCCGCAGCTCCAATCGCCTTCTTCTCGTCGGCGGCGACGAAGCGCCGTGCCTCATAGGCGAGGTTTTCGACGCCGGAGGCGATGATGGCGCCGCCATGGATGCGGGTCAGTGAGCGGCGCTCGCAGAGATCGTTGAGATCCTTGCGGATGGTCTGCGCCGAAACCTCGAACCGGCGCGCCAGCTCCTCGACCATGACGCGGCCCGAGGCGCGCGCGATGTTGAGAATTTCGGCTTGGCGATGGGTCAGTCCGGTCACGGCGATGGCCTCAAGTCAGGAAGCTGCATGGTGCGGCGGTTCGCGCGTTCGGTCAATGCGCGCGCCGATCACGGTTAACGGACGAAGGTCCTCACCACGCCATGGCGGCGGCGAGGCGCGCCAGCAGATCGGGATCGTCGAAGGCGCTGGCGGAGGCGATAGCCCCGGCGGCGACGAGATCAGCATGGCTGAGGCTGGTCCGGATGCCGATGGTCGGAATGCCGGCCGCTACGGCCGACTGCACGCCGGTGCGGGAGTCCTCGAACGCGATCGAGGCCATCGCGCTGGCGCCGGCAAAGCGCAACCCTTCCTGATAAGGCAGCGGATGCGGCTTGCCGTGCAACAGCTCGGCGCCGATCACGAGCGCCTTGAAGCGGTCCGTGATGCCGAGGCCGGACAGCAGCAGCTCCGCATTGAGCCGCGGGGCGTTGGTCACGGCAACCATGGGAATACCGGCCGCATCCGCCCTGTCGAGCAGCGCCATCAGGCCCGGCAGCGGCTCGATCTGCCCGGCGACGAGCTCGCGGAAGACCTCCTCCTTCTCATCGAGGATCAAGGCACGCTGCGCCGGCGCCTCGTCGGGTAGAAAGCGCTCGCCGATCGAAACATTCGCGAAGCCTTGCAGCTCCCTGGAGAAGCGCGCGTGATCGAAGACATGGCCGCGAGGGCCAAGCACCTGGTTGAAGGCCTTCAGGTGCAGCGGATCGGTGTTGGCGAGCGTACCGTCGATGTCGAACAGCAACGCCCTTCCCGTCTCTCTGCCGATAGCCTCGATCATGTCCGTACATTCCCGAATAGATGACGCATCAATACGAAAGCCGTATCAATACAGCGCCAATCGCGCAATGACGCACGTGCATGACCACTACGCGACACTCGACAAAGTCGCGCGCGGCTGCAACACTCCGTGCAAGATCAAAAAGGAGGAAACAATGACGATCAACCGACGCGATCTGGCTCTCTCGACTCTTGCCGTCCCAGCTCTTGCCGTCTCCACGCTTGCAGTTTCAGCGCTCACGACACCGGTGCTGGCGGCCTCGGCGGACGAGGAAGCCGTGGCGAAGAAGGTCGAGGCGTTCCGTCTCGCCCAGATCGCGGCCGATCCCAAGGCGCTCGGCGCACTCTGCGCCGACGAGGTGAGCTACAGCCATTCCAGCGGCAAGGTCGAGGACAAGGCGACCTTCGTCGCCAACGCCACCGACGGCAAATCCAAATTCCTGTCGATCGAATACAAGGACCCGACCATCAAGGTCGTCGGCCCCGCTGCGATCGTGCGTTTCCACTGGGTGGCGGAACAGGAGATGGCGGCCGATGGGAAGAAAGTGCCGACCAATCTTCATATCCTGATGAACTGGCAGAAGCAGGGCGACGACTGGAAGCTGCTCTCGCGGGCGGCGACGAAGTTGTGAACAACGGCTCTTCCCTCTCCCCTTGCGGGAGAGGGTAACTGCTCGAAGCGAAGTTAGGTGAGGTTTCTCTCCGAGAACGAATCTCTCGCAGTGGAATTTGCGGAGGCGACCCCTCATCCGGCGCTACGCGCCACCTTCTCCCACAAGGGAAGAAGGGAAGGCAGAGCTGGCGGCAAAAGATTCCCACCTCTCGCGCTACGCGCGGCCAGATGCCCAGGACGACTACGCCGCTTCCTTCACATCACCGTTAACCAGCTTGCGCGCGGCGCGCTCGGCTTCGCGGGCGTTGCGGAAGAGCTGGCCTTCGAGACGGTTGAAGCGGTTGGATGAGGCGAAAAAGCAGTAGCCTCCCTGGGAACGAACGACGATACCTGCGGTCTGCGAATCGACTTCGATGATGTAGCTGTCCGGCATGGTCCGTGGATTCCTCAGTGCGGGCAAATAACGGCAGTTCTGCCCAAAGGTTCCTGGGCATTTTGACGCCGTTTCCACCCCGGATCGACACGCGATGGAGTACGCCGGGACCTCATCCGTTTTATGACTGGTTCTTGGCAAAGCCGCGGCGCCGTGACTCAGTCGCGCCGCGTTTGGCGGCGCCGCACCTGAGATGAGGCGCAACGCCGCGCGCGATTACGTCGCGATCGCGGTGTCGGTCGGGCGAACCGGCTGCGGGCGGCCGTGCTCGTCGATCGACACGTAGGTGAAGTTGCCGTCGGTGACGAGGAACGGCTGCTGCTCGCCGCGGCGCAGCGCCCATGCTTCCAGATGCACGGTGACAGACGTGCGCCCGACGCGAACGAGATTGGCGTGAACCGAAACGAGATCGCCGACATAGACGGCCTTGCGGAAATTCATCGCCTCGATGGCGACGGTCACAGTGCGCGACTTCGCGACCTTTGACGCAAACACGCCGCCCCCGACGTCCATCTGGCTGAGCAGCCAGCCGCCGAAGATGTCGCCGTTTGCGTTGGTGTCGGCAGGCATCGCCAGCGTGCGAATGCAGAGATCGCCGCCCGGCCCGGCATTGGCTTGCTCGTTCATGCCACTCTCACTTGAGGATTGCTCACTTGAAGATTGCTTACTTGAAACTGCTCACTTGAAGTTATCCCAGCCCGGATCCGGCGCAAAGCGCTCGCCGAATCTTCCGGCCAACGCGCGCAAGGTGGATACGACATGATCCACACCACGCGTGCGCGCATAGTTCAACGGGCCGCCGCGGAACGGTGCATAACCGGTGCCGAAGATCATGGCGGCATCGATCATGTCGGCATCGTCGACGATACCCTCGCGAAGCGCCGCGACGCAGACGTTGGACATCGGCAGCACCAGGCGGTCGATCATCTGGTCGGTGACGCGCGGCCCGGTCTCGAGCAACGGGGCCTTTTCGGCCTTGCCGTCGCGCCAGACGTAAAAACCCTTGCCGGTCTTGCGGCCGAGTTCGCCCTTGGCGACCTTCTCGCGCAGCCAGGCCGGCGTCGGCGGCAGCAGATCGCCGAACTTGCTGCGCAGCATGTCGCCGACGTCGAGACAAATGTCGAGCCCGACCTGGTCGGCCAGTTCGATCGGCCCCATCGGCATGCCGAACTGCTCCGCGGCGGCGTCGATCAGGCGCTGATCGATCTTCTCGTCCAGCATCACCATCGCTTCCAGCATGTAAGGCGTCAGCGCGCGGTTGACGAGGAAGCCCGGCGAGCTCTTCACCGGCAACGGCAGCCGATCGATCGCGCCGACGAAAGCGAGGGCCTCCTTCAGCACCTGCGTATCGTTACCGTCGTGGCTGACGACTTCCACCAGTTGCAACCGCGACACCGGATTGAAGAAGTGGAGGCCGACCAACCGCTCCGGCCGCGCCAGCGTGGTGCGCAAATCCTGCAGCGGAATGCTCGACGTGTTGGTCGCGAGAATCGCGCCCGGCTTCATCCGCGGCTCGAGGCCGGCATAGACCTTCTGCTTGAGCTCGAGCTTCTCCGGGACCGCCTCGATGATGAGATCCGCGTTGCGAACACCCTCCCCGTCCATGTCGGGGATCAGGCGATCGAGCGCGTCGCGCACCTCGGTCGGTTTGCGGACGATCTTGCCGTAGAGCTCGGCGGCGCGCTTGACCGCGCCCGCAATCGGCTCTGCCTTCATGTCGGCGAGCGAGACGCGCAGCCCCTGCCCCGCGCACCAGGCCGCGATGTCGCCGCCCATGGCGCCGGCGCCGATCACGTGGACATGCTTGATCGTGTTGCCGGAGCCTGCCGCTTTCTTCATCTGCTCGCGCAGGAAAAACACGCGGATCAAATTCTGCGCGGTCGGCGTCACCATCAGCTTGGCGAACGAGGCCTGCTCTGCCCTGAGCATCGCGGCCTTGCTGCTGCCATGGGTCTCCCAGAGATCGATCAGCGCGTAAGGTGCAGGATAATGTTCGCGGGACGCGGCCTTCGCCGCCTCCGATCGCATCCGCCTGGCCAGCAGCCCGCGCACCGGACCGAAATTCGCCGCACGCGTCAGAAAACTCGGCCGCGCCTGCTTGAGCCGGCCGAACAGCGCATCCTTGACGGCATTGCGAACGTGGCGCTCCTGCGTCACGGTGTCGACGAGGCCGAGCGATTTGGCGCGGCGGGCATCGATGGTGCGGCCGGTCAGCATCAGGGCCATCGACTGGGTCGGATTGACCAGCGCGGTGAAACGCGCGGTGCCGCCGAGACCGGGATGCAGGCCCAGCATCACCTCAGGGAAGCCGAAGCGCGCGCCGTCGATTGCGATGCGCGATTGGCAGGCGAGCGCGACTTCGAGCCCGCCGCCGAGGCAGAAGCCGTGGATCACCGCGACCGTCGGCAGCTTCAGCGCTTCCAGATGATCGACCACCGCATGGGCGGCGCGGATCCGCGTCTCCACCATCCCGGCATCGCTGGCGCCACGGAATTCGTTGACATCGGCGCCCGCGATGAAGCCCGACGGTTTTGCGGAGCGGATCACGAGGCCGGCCGGACGCTCGGTCTCGATCGCCGCCAGAACCGAGTCGAACTCCTCCATCACGTCCGAGGACAGCGTGTTGGCGCTGGCGTCAGTGCGATCGAACAGCAGCCAGGCGACGCCGTCGGCGTCGCGCGTCAGCTTGAAGTGCTTGTAGGGACCATCGGCAGCGGGCTTGGGCCCGAGCTCCAGCACGCGGTCGACGAGCGCGGTCATGATCCTGGAATCCATGATCACACCGCCTCGATCAGCATGGCGCCGCCGAGCCCACCGCCGATGCATTCGGTGGCAACGCCGCGCCGCGTGCCGAGCCGCTTCATCGTGTTGACGAGATGCAGCACGATGCGATTGCCGGAGGTGCCGACGGGATGCCCGAGCGAGATAGCGCCGCCATCGACATTGAGTTTTTCGCGGTCGATCTCGCCGGCAGCGCCATCGAGCCCCAAGATCTCGCGGCAGAATTTGTCGTCATTCCAGGCGGCGAGGCAGCCGAGCACCTGGGTGGCAAAGGCTTCGTTGAGCTCCCAGGTCTGGACGTCCTGGATGGTGAGATCGTTGCGCTTCAGCAGCGGCGTCGCCGACATCACGGGACCGAGACCCATGATGCTTGGGTCAAGTGCGGCCCAGTCGCTGTCGACGATGACGGCCTTCGGCGTCAGCTTGTGCCTGGCGACCGCTTCGTCGGAGGCCAGGATCACCCAGGACGCGCCGTCGGTGATCTGCGAGGAATTGCCGGCCGTGACCTGGCCCCAGGGACGCTCGAACACCGGCCGGAGCTTAGCGAGCGTCTCGGCCGTCGAGTCCGGACGCACGCCATCATCATGGTCGAAGAATTTTCCGTCGCGGGAGAACGCGGTTTCGACTTCGCCCTTGAGAAAACCTTCCGCCTGCGCATGCGCGAGCCGGCGATGGCTCTCGGCGGCATAGGCATCGGACTGCGCGCGGGTGATGCCGAAGAGATGGCCGACGACTTCGGCCGTCTGGCCCATGTTCAAGTCGGTAATGGGATCGGTCAGCCCGCGTTCCAGGCCGATGATCGGTTTGAGATCGCGCGGCCGCAGCTTGAAGGCTGCGGCAAGCTTCGCGGCAACGCCCTTGGCGGTGGCAAGGCCTGCGAACCAGCGCACGCCGGAATTGGGCCAGACCAACGGCGCGTGGCTCAAGGCCTCGGTGCCGCCGGCGAGGATCATGTCAGCATGGCCCTCGCGGATGTAGCGGTAGGCGGTGTCGATCGACTGCATGCCGGAGCCGCAATTGATCTGCACGGTGAAGGCGACCATGTCCTCGCCCATGCCGAGCCGGAGCGCAGCGACGCGGGCCGGGTTCATCTCGTCGGCGATCACGTTGACGCAGCCGAGAATGACCTGGTCGAATGCATCAGGCGCAAACGGCTGGCGCGCCAGCAGCGGCCGACCGCATTGCACGGCGAGATCGACCGGCGTGAACGGACCGGGCCCCGAACGCGCCTTCAAAAACGGCGTCCGGCTGCCGTCGACGATGAAAACCGGTCGTGCCATCAGCTCGCCGCCCTCTGTTCACCGAGTTCCTGGAAGAACTGATGCACGTCGCCGGATTTCTTGTAAATCGGCGACAGCGCCTCCGGCGCAAAATCGTCGACCTCGATTACTTTTGTAACGGCTTCACGGGCCGCGGCCAGCTGCTCGCCCTCGGCTTGGCTGATCACGCCCTTGGCCACCGCATCCTTCCAGTCGCTCATGTGCGCCGCGCGCATGCGCCTGGCGATGGCGTCCGTGCCTGCGACCAGGTTAAAAGCGCGCTCCAGCCGGGCGAAGCCGCCATCGTCATCGACATAAGCCAGATCAGGCGTGAGGCGGTCGCGCGCAGCCGACGGCTCCAGCACGAGGCTTGCGCATTGATGCACGACCCGGTCGGATGGACCCAGCACGCGGGCGCCGAAGGGCTGGACCACGAATTTGAGGATGCCTGCGACGAAGCGGTTCGGCAGATTGGCGAGAATCTCCGCAAGCCGGTTCTCGATGGTTCGAAAGCCTGTCGCCATGCACCATTCGAGCGCGGCAAAGTCTTCCTTCTGCCGGCCTTCGTCCTGCCAGCGCTTGAGCGCGGCCGAGAGCAGATACAGCTCGGACAGGATGTCGCCGAAGCGCGCCGACAGCATCTCCTTGCGCTTGAGCGCGCCGCCGAGCGTGAGCAGCGCCATATCGGCGCAGAGGGCGAACGCCGCGGAGTAGCGCGAGAGCTGACGATAGAATGGCCTGGCGTCACCCGCATCGGGTGCAAGCGCGAAGACACCAAAGCTCCAGCTCCGGCCGAACGCGCGCAAGAGTGTCTCGAAGCTGTGGCCGACATGCTTCCAGAACGTCTTGTCGAAGGCGGTGAGCCCGCGCTCACGATCGGCATCGGCAAGCGCATTCATCTCGTCGAGTAAATACGGATGGGCGCGGATGGCGCCCTGTCCGAACACGATGAGATTGCGGGTGAGGATATTCGCGCCCTCGACAGTGATGCCGACAGGAACGGCACGGTGGAGATTGCCGAGATAGTTTTGCGGACCGTCGATCACGGCCTTGCCGCCATGGATGTCCATGGCGTCGTCGACCGCGGTGCGCATCCGCTCGGTCGCGTGCAGCTTCATGATGCCGGAGATGACGGCGGGATGGATCCCCGCATTGAGCGCCGCGCAGGTCAGCCGTCGCGCCGCGTCGAGCTGATAGGCGGTCGCGACGATGCGCGCGAGCGGCTCCTCGACGCCTTCGAATTTGGAGATGGAGATGCCGAACTGCTCGCGGATGCGGGCATAGGCGCCGGTGGTGCGGGCGGCATAGGCGGCGCCGGCGGCGGAGAGCGACGGCAACGAGATGCCGCGGCCGGCGGCGAGCGCCGTCATCAGCATCTTCCAGCCCTGCCCCAGCCGCGCCTGGCCGCCGATGACGTAGTCGAGCGGAATGAAGACGTCGCGGCCCCAATTCGGACCGTTCTGGAACACCTGCATCGACGGCAGATGGCGTTTGCCGATTTCGACGCCGGGAAGGTTGGTCGGGATCAGCGCCACGCTGATGCCGAGCTCTTCCTGGTCGCCGACGAGATGATCGGGGTCATAGGCCTTGAAGGCGAGGCCAAGCAGCGTCGCGACGGGACCGAGCGTGATGTAGCGCTTGTGCCAGTTGAGCTTCAGACCCAGCACCTCCCGGCCCTCGAAGCTGCCCTTGCAGATGATGCCGGTGTCGACCATCGAGGCGGCATCAGAGCCGGCCTCGGGGCTCGTGAGGCCGAAGCAGGGAATGTCGCGGCCGTCGGCAAGACGCGGCAGCCAGCGCTGCTGCTGCTCCTTGGTGCCGAAGTGCATCAGGAGCTCACCGGGACCCAGCGAGTTCGGCACCATCACCGTCACCGCGGCGGCGATCGAGCGGGTCGAGATCTTGCGCACCACTTCCGAATGCGCATAGGGCGAGAAGCCGAGGCCGCCGAACTCCTTCGGAATGATCATGCCGAAGAATTTTTCGCGCTTGATGAAGTGCCAGACATCGGGCGGCAGGTCGCGCCATTCCCAAAAGATTTTCCACTCGTCGAGCATGGCGCAGAGCTCGTCGACGGGGCCGTTGAGGAAGGCCTGCTCCTCGTCGGTCAGCGTTGCCTGCGGGACCTTCAGCAGCTTCGACCAATCAGGGTTGCCGGTGAAGAGATCGGCGTCCCACCAGACGTCGCCGGCCTCCAGCGCCTCGCGCTCGGTGTCCGACATCGCCGGCAGCACGCCGCGCGCCCAGGAGAAAATCGGCTTTGTCAGGGTGTCGCGGCGGAAGCTCATGGCGGACCTCATGCATCGGCGCGGTGATCGGGCATTTTAGCGGAAAGTGGCCGGCGGCGGTGAACACTTCGCCTGCGAAAAGACGCGAATTGACGCGGCCGGGCAGCCGCACAGAGCCATAACGGCCGAGGCGTGGTGGCAGTTCCGGGGGAGGAGCGCGGTGAAAAGCGGGAGCCGAGAGCGACCAGATCAGTCCGGCCGGACCATCTCGAACATGTTTTCCGGCTTGATCTCGAAATAATCCCCGCTGCGGCCGGCCCGAACGATCGGGCGGGCGGCGGCGGTCTGGTAGACGCCGTCCTTGATCATGGCCTTGTCGATGTGAACGGCAACGACCTCGCCGAGCGTCAACCAGGCATTGGCTTCCTTGCCGTCGGCGCCCTTGAGGCGGACGATATCGGACACCTTGCATTCGAACGCGACGGGACTCTCGCCGACGCGCGGCACGTTGACGAGCCTGCCGGGCACGGCGGTGAGGCCGGCAACCTCGAACTCGTCGACCTCAGGGCCAACGTGCGCCGCGGTCGCGTTCATGTGCCTGGCCAGGTCCATGGTGGCGAGATTCCAGACGAACTCGCCGGTCTGCTGGATGTTCTTCACCGTATCCTTCCAGTTTGTGGAGGAGAAGCCGATGATCGGGGGGACATAGCAGAACGCGTTGAAGAAGCTGTAGGGCGCGAGGTTGACATGGCCTTTGGTGTCGCGCGACGAGATCCAGCCGATCGGCCGCGGCGCGACGATGGCGTTGAAGGGATCGTGCTTGAGGCCGTGGCCCTTGGCGGGTTCGTAGAAGTGCAGGTCTTTGTCGGTCACGCGCTTTTCCTTTTCGTCATTGCGAGCGCAGCGAAGCAATCCAGAATCCCTCCGCAGAGACAGTCTGGATTGCTTCGCTGCGCTCGCAATGACGGAGTGTGTTGATCCGTCCTGGCCCGTCCCGGCCGATAAATCCGAGGGCAGCCTGCTTATAGGAGGAAATTCGCCGCCCCGTCAGTGCCGCGGGGACAATCCCGCGATGACGAAATCGATCATCTGGTCGATGGTCGGGCCCGGCTTGGTGGCACACTGGGCGATCATCTGGGGGTGGAAAAAGCGCATCATCGCGGTGCAGGCGCAGAGCGCGGCCAGTTGCAGGTCCGGCGCCTCGAACTCGCCGGAGGCCGCGCCTTGCGCGATCATCTGGCCGATGACCCCGGCAATGCACTCCATATGGTTGACGCAGACGTCCCAGTCCTCCTGCATCGCGATCTCGACCATCTCGTGCAGCTTATTGTCGCCGACATAGCGCTCGGTGTTCATACGATTGATGGTGGTGAGCAGTTCGCGGAAGCGCGGCAGTACCGGACCGGGCCTCGCCACGATCCGCTGCGCTTCCAGCTCGACCTCGCCCATCAGCGAACGGGCTACCGCCTGATGAATCGCCTTCTTCGATTCGAAGAAGCGATAGACGTTGGCGGGGCTCATCTTGAGCTCCTTGGCGATGTCCCCGACCGTGGTCTTGAGATAACCGATCTGGCGGAACAGCCGCTCGGCCACCTCAAGAATACGATCCCGGGTGTCCCCTTCGATATGTTCCGAAACCAGTGTCATCTGTCAGGACTCGTCAATCAGCAGTTCATCTTCACTTATTCAGCCGCCTCAGCAAGCGGAATTGCGTTCTGGTCATCGCTCCCATGCTGCGGCGCGGCAGGCTGCTCGGGCGTACCTGCCTCATCCAGGCTCTTGCGGAACCAGAGGGCATAGAGGCCCGGCAGGTACAGCAGCGTCAGGAAGGTCGCGACGAACAATCCGCCCATGATGGTGATCGCCATCGGTCCCCAGAACGCCGAGCGCGACAGCGGGATCATGGCGAGGATGGCGGCAAGCGCCGTCAGCACCACCGGACGGGCGCGGCGGACGGTGGCCTCGACGATCGCTTCGCGGCGGGTCAGGCCATGCGAAACGTCGGTCTCGATCTGATCCACGAGGATGACGGCGTTGCGCATGATCATGCCGGCGAGCGCGATCAGGCCGAGCAGCGCCACGAAGCCGAACGGGGCGTTGGCGATGTTGAGCCCGAAGGAGGCGCCGACGATGCCGAGCGGCGCGGTCAGGAACACCAGGATCAGGCGCGAGAAGCTCTGCAGCTGGAACATCAGCAGCGTCAGCATCACCATGACCATCAGCGGGAAGAGAATGAAGATCGAGGCGTTACCCTTGGCCGATTCCTCGAACGCGCCGCCCGCTTCGATGCGGTAGGCCGGCTCGAGATTGTCCTTGATCGCCTTCAGCTTCGGCGCGATCTGGCCGGTGACGTCGGGCGCCTGCACGCCGTCGACGACGTCGGAGCGCACGGTGATTGCCATGTCGCGGTTACGCCGCCACATGATCGGCTCCTCGTGGGCATACTCGATCTTGGCGATCTGCTGCAGCGGCACGGCCACGCCGTTGCGCGAGGTGATGGTGAGATCGCCGACTGCGCCGAGGTCGAGCCGTTCGGACGAGACGGCGCGCGCGACCACGCCGACCTTTTCGATGCCGTCGCGCACGGTCGTCACCTGCGAGCCCGAGATCAGCATCGACAGCGCCTGCGACACGTCCTGCGGGGTCAGGCCCATGGCGCGGGCGCGATCCTGGTCGACGACGAGCTTGAGGTAAGGCGACTGCTCGTTCCAGTCGAGCTGGACGTCCTTGACGCTCTTGTTCTGCCGCATGACGTCGCGGACCTGATAGGCGATCTCGCGCACCTTGTTGGCGTCGGGTCCGATGACGCGAAACTGCACGGGAAAACCAACGGGGGGACCGAAATTGAAGCGGTCGACGCGCACGCGGGCTTCGTTAAGCGCGCCGTCGGCAACGGCGTTTTCAAGCTTGGCCTTGATGCGCTCGCGCGCCTCGACGCCCTTTGCGACGATGACGATTTCGGCAAAAGCCTCGTTCGGAAGCTGCGGATTGAGGCCGAGCCAGAAGCGCGGCGAGCCCTGCCCGACATAGGCCGTGTAAGTCTCGATGTCCTTGTCGTCCTTGAGCATGGTCTCGGCCTTCTTCACCGCCTTTTCCGTGACGTTGAAGGCGGTGCCCTCGGGCAGGCGAAGCTGCAGGAACAGCTCGGGGCGCTCGGACAGCGGGAAGAACTGCTGCTGGACGTGGCCGAAGCCGACGATCGAGGCGATGAAGACGCCGACGGTCGCGGCCACCACCGTGATGCGGTGATTGACGCACCACTGCACGATGGCGCGCAGGCCACGATACATGCGGGTCTCGTAGACTGCGTGAGGATCGTGATTGTGGTGCACCTTGATGTTGGGCAGCAGCATGACGCCGATATAGGGCGTGAAGATCACCGCCACGAACCAGGACGCGACCAGCGCGATCGCCACGATCCAGAAGATGCTGCCGGCATATTCGCCGACCGCGGAATTGGCAAAGCCGATGGGGAGGAAGCCAGCGGCCGTGACCAGCGTTCCCGTGAGCATCGGAAACGCAGTGGATTCCCAGGCAAAGGACGCCGCACGCATGCGGTCCCAGCCCTGCTCCATCTTCACCACCATCATCTCGACAGCGATGATGGCGTCATCCACCAGCAGGCCGAGCGCGATGATCAGCGCACCCAGCGTGATGCGGTGCAGATCGAGCGACATGGTGTTCATGACGACGAAGACGATGCCGAGCACCAGCGGCACCGACAGCGCGACCACGATGCCGGTGCGCCAGCCGAGTGCCAGGAACGACACGAACAGCACGATGACGAGGGCTTCCATGAAGGAGTGCACGAATTCGCTGACGGCGTGCTCGACCACTTTGGGCTGGTCGGCGATCAGCTTGATGTCGACGCCCTGCGGCACCGCCTTCATGAATTCAGCCGTCGCCTTCTCAACCTCCTTGCCGAGATCGAGGATGTTGGCGCCCTTGGCGGTGACGACGCCGATGCCGATCGCGGCCTTGCCTTCCTGGCGCACGATGAAGCTCGGCGGGTCGACGTAGCCATGGGTGACGGTGGCGATGTCGCCGAGGCGGAACACGCGGCCATTGCTCTCGACCGGGGTTTCGGCGACGGCCTTGGCGCCGTCGAGCGCACCGGTGACGCGCAGCGGCACGCGCTGCGACGAGGTCTCGACCGTGCCGGCCGGCGTCACGTTGTTCTGCTTGGCCAGCGAATCGAACAGCGCCTGCGGCGTGATGCCGAGAGTGGCGAGCTTGGCATGGCTGAACTCGACGAAGATGCGCTCATCCTGGTTGCCGTAGACGTCGACCTTGGTCACGCCCGGCACCTTCAGGAGGCGCTGACGAAAACCCTCCGAGACCTTCTTGAGCTGGGCGTAGTCGGCGCCGTCGCCGGTCATCATGTAGAGGATGGAATCGACGTCGGAGAATTCGTCGTTGACGACGGGCCCGAGAATCCCTGCGGGCAGCTGGCCCTGCACGTCGGCCAGCTTCTTGCGCAGCAGATAAAAGAGATACGGCACGTCCTTCGGCGGCGTGGAATCGCGGAAGGTGACCTGGAGCGCAGTGAAGCCGGGCTTGGAATAAGTCTGCACCTTCTCGAAGTAGGGCAGTTCCTGGATCTTCTTCTCGATGGGATCGGCGACCTGGGCCTGCATCTCCTGCGCGGTCGCGCCCGGCCAGAGCACGGAGACGTTGACCACCTTGACCGTGAAGAACGGATCCTCGGCGCGGCCGAGCTTCTGATAGGAGAAGAACCCGGCCACGCCGAGAATGAGCATCAGGAACAGGATCAGCGTCGGATGGCTGACGGCCCAGGCCGAAAGATTGAAGCGCTTCATCGCACTCTCCAAAGATGATCCGGTTGCAAAAAACGACAGCCACCTTGTTCAACGCGTCGTCGCGAGGCAGCGAAGCAATCCAGGGGGCTGGGCAGGTTCTGGATCGCTTCGCCGCTTCAGCCAAAGCATTTGCGCTCGGGCCGAAACTCACCTCACACGACGTAACTCGTAAGCGAGACTTAAAAGGACAGTGACGACACGATCCGCACCCTCTGGGCCGGATCGAGCTTCTGCACACCGAGGGCGACGATCTTGGCGCCCTCTTCGACACCGCCGGTGACGACGACGTCGTTGCTCTCGTAGGACTTCACCGTCACCGGCTTCAGCGTGACCCCGCCGTTGTCGTCAACGACGTAGAAAGACGGTTTGCCGCCTTCGTTGAACAGTGCCGACAGCGGCAGCCGCGCGACGCGCTCGGTCGCAGCGTCGGACAGCGTCAGCGTTGCGGTCATGCCGAGCGAAACCTTGTCGTCGGCCTCGGGCAGCGAAAATTTGGCGAGATAGGTGCGCGTGGCAGGATCCGCAGTGGGCGCGATCTCGCGCAGCTTGGCCGTATATTTCTTGCCCGGCTCAGACCAAAGTGTGACGCTGGCGGCGCCCGATTTGGCACGTCCGACCAGCGTCTCAGGGATCGCGACGACCGCTTCCTTTTCGGCAAAGCGGGCGACACGGATCGAGGTCTGGCCTGCGGCAACCACCTGGCCAGGCTCGATCAGCGTTGCAGTGACGACGCCACGGGCGTCGGCGTTGAGCGTCGCGTAGGAAAGGGAATTGTTGGTCAGCTCGACCGAGCGCTCGGCCCGGTTCAGGCGGGCGCGGGCCTCATCGGCGGCGGCGCGGCTCGAATCCAGCTGCGCGTCGGTAGTCCAGCCCTTGGCCTTCAAATCCTTGGCGCGCTGCTCGGCGGCGGCGGCCTGGGCCAGCACGCCGGTCGCAGCGGTCTGCTCGGCGACGGCTTGCTCGGCCTGGAGCTTCAGATCGACCTCATCGAGGACCGCGAGCGGCTGGCCGATTTCGACGGTCTGGCCGACTTCAACCAGACGCTTGGCGACCTTCCCGGCGACCCGAAAGCCCAGATCGCTCTCGATCCGCGGCCTGATGGTGCCGACGAAGCTGCGCTCGGGCTTTTCGGCATCGTAGTGCGCGGTGGCGACGAGAACCGGCCGCGGCGGCTCGGCCTTTTCAGCGACGGTGTCATTGCACCCCGCGAGGGCGGCAGCCATCAGCGCCAGCGAAACACCAGCCAAGAGCCTCGAATAGCTGGATAAAACGGATCGGACGAACATCGGAGGACACTCCCTCGGCTGCAATGAGAGGAATGTCGACTAATCACTGATGAAAGTCAACATTCGTCAGTCATCAGGAAAGCGTGATCGTTAAGAGGTGGTAACCTCCGCGGCTGCCCTTGGCGGAAGTCTGGGCTGTTAGAAGAAAGCGTCGCGCCGCGGGCCCTCCGGAGGGCCAGGCGGAAATGGGCCCTGGCTTTCGCCAGGGCGATTTTCGAGGCTATCGCCCCTGTTCGGCGAACTCGTGCTTGCTGTCGTGGCCGCCGATGAAGACCAGGATGCCGGCGATCAGCGGCAGCACCGCGAGCACGAACAGTCCGCTCGAGGTCTGGCCGGTGGCTTCCTTGACCCAGCCGATCAGATAGGGCCCGCCGAAGCCGGCGAGATTGCCGATCGAGTTGATCAGGGCGATGGCGCCGGCCGCCGCCGTGCCGGAGAGCCAGGCGGTCGGCAGGGTCCAGAACACGCCGAAGCAGCAGAACACGCCGATCGCGGCGACCGTCAGCACGATCATCGTCAGGGTGGGGTCGGTGAGATAGGAGGAGACGCCGAGCGCGATGGCGGTGAGCAGCAACGGCGCGCCGACATGCATCACGCGCTCGCGCGTGGCATCGGAATGCCGCGCCCACAGGATCATCGCGATGGTGCCGAACAAATAGGGGATCGCGGTGACGAAGCCGGTCTGGGCGTTGGTGAGGCCGAACGCCTTGACGATCTGCGGCAGCCAGAACTGCATGCCATAGAGCGCGCCGACGAAGCCGAAATAGACCAGGGCGAGCATGATCACCTTCGGTGAGGTCAGCGCCTCACTGAGCGACAAATGCTTCACCGCCTGCTTGGCCGCGATCTCGGCATCGAGCTTGGTCTTGAGCCAGGCCTTCTGCTCGGCCGAGAGCCAATCCGCCTTCTCCGGCCTGTCGGTGAGATAAAACCAGGTGACGATGCCGAGCAGCACCGAGGGAATGCCTTCGATGATGAACAGCCACTGCCAGCCCTTCAGGCCCATCGCGCCGTCGAGGCCGAGCAGCAGGCCCGAGACCGGGGCGCCGATCACGGTGGAGACCGGCACGGCGATGGCGAAGGCTGCGAGGAAGCGGGCGCGATATTCGGCCGGATACCAATAAGTGAGATAGAGGATGATGCCGGGGAAGAAGCCGGCTTCGGCGACGCCGAGCAGGAAGCGCAGCACGTAGAAGCTCGTGACGCCGCTCGTGAGCGCCATCAGCGCCGAGATGATGCCCCAGGTCACCATGATGCGGGCGATCCAGCGGCTGGCGCCGAACTTCTCCAGCGCCAGATTGCTCGGAACTTCGAAGATGAAATAGCCGATGAAGAAGATGCCGGCACCCCAGGAGAAGATTAGCGGCGTGAATTTCAGCTCGGCATTCATGGTCAACGCGGCGAAGCCGAGATTGACGCGATCGAGATAGGAGAAGAAGTAGGCCAGCACCAGGAAAGGGATCAGGCGCCAGGAGATGGCGCGGATCGTCGAGGTCTCGATTTCCGACTTGGCTGCGCCGGTCGAACCGGCATAGGTCGTGGTCTGGCTCATAGCTTCCCCCGGGGTTGTTGCTTTTATGGGCTGATCCGGGGTTTTGAGCATCACCGCAAAAGAGTCAATGGAGCAAGCAATGCATCAGGCGCAACCGGTCAAACCCATTGCGCCGTTACGGACATCGCTGATCCGCGCCGGTCTGGCGCTGGTGGTTATTGCCTGCGGACTCTCGCTGCGCTGGTACGGCTTTCCGCTCGGCCTGCCGGCCTTCGTGGTGAAATACGGCGGCTCGCTGCTGTGGGCAACGATGGTGCTTCTGCTGGTCGGGGTCTTGCTGCCGCGGCTGTCACGGACACAGATCGCAGCCATCGCAATGGCGATCGCGGTCGTGGTCGAATTCTCCCGACTGGTGCACATGCCTTGGCTCGACGCGTTCCGGCTGACCACGGCCGGGGCGCTGCTGCTCGGGCGCATCTTCTCGCTGTGGAATTTGCTGGCTTACGCGGTGGGATTGCGTTCGGCGTTTGGATCGATCGGCTCGCCAGGGTGCGTAGGGTGGGTTAGCGCAGCGTAACCCACCACCGTTTGTCTCCGCGGAAGTGAAAGAGGTGGATTACGCTTCGCTAATCCACCCTACAGACCGACGAGGCGCATTTCACTCCGCCAGTTGAAACTTCTCAAAACGATCGAGCTCCTCCTCGATCTTCCCTTTCAGCTCCTTGCGCCCCGCGGTCTTCTTCCCCTCGCCGACCCAGGTCCATTTCTGCATCAGCAGCTTCTTCGCCTGCCGATCGGTCTTCAGATCGAGCGCGGCGACGATCTCGTCGCCGACCAGCACGGGCAGCGCGAAATAGCCGAGCTTGCGTTTGGCCTTCGGCACATAGGCCTCGAACAAATGGTTGTAGCCGAAGATGAGATTGGTGCGCTTGCGCTGGATGATCAGCGGATCGAACGGCGAGAGGATATGGACGAGATCCGGCGGCGCGCGCTCGTCCGGCTTGAGCGCAGAAGGCAGTGCCCAGTGCTCCTGCTTGCCGGCACCGTCGATGGCCACAGGCACGAGCTCGCCACGGCGGACGCGCGAGGCGATCAGGGCAGCCACCGCCGTCTTGCGCGGCGCGTCGAGATGGCAGACCGAATCAAGGCTCACGACACCTTGCGATCGCAGCGCACGATCGAGCAGATAGGCCGTGATGTCCTTTGCCGACGCCGGCTTCGGCAGCTTGTCCCAGCCGAAATGGCGGGTCATCAGCTCATAGGTCTTGAGCATGCCCTGGCGTTCGCTGACGGTCACGGCCCCCGTATAGAAGGCGAGCTGCAATGCCCGCTTCGAGGGCTTTCGGCTTTGCCAGAGATGCTCCTTCTCGGTGAGCACGTCGTCCTCGATGTCGCGGATCGTCAGCGGACCGGCGCGCACCAGCCGCATCACCTTGCGCATGTCGGCAGGCTTCACCGAGGCGAACCATTTGTGCCCCTCACGACGGTGCTCGCGCATCGCCGGCAGGAAGAAGCGGAAGTCGCCGGCCGGCACGTAGGACAGCGCATGCGTCCAATATTCAAAGACGCTCTTGTCGACGCTCTGGGCGTGGCGCAGGTCGGCGCGGCGGTAGGACGGGATCCGGCTGAACAGGATGTGGTGATGGCAGCGCTCGATCACGTTGATGGTGTCGATCTGCACATAGCCGAGATGGGCGACCGCGTCGGAGACGGCTTGCGCGCCGTCACCGAACGGCGCGCGCTCGTCCAGCCGCTGAGCATGAAGCCAGATTTGCCGGGCCTGTGTCGTAGTGAGTGGGATCGGTTTGGGCGCGCGGGACATTGCAGGAGGGAATGTAGCGGAATTCGCGCCGGGAGAAAGAAGCGGACCGGATTCAGCAAAAGAAAAGCCGCGCTGCCATCTGCTGACAGCGCGGCCGCTTGGCTTGGCCGAGGCCCTATTTCATCATCATGGCTTTCTGCGCCTTCATGTAATGCATGCAGCCGCCCTTCATCTTGCCATTGCTCATATCGGTATTGGCCATGGCCATTTCCTTGTTGGCCGCGACCTTGGCCGGGGTATCGGCCGTGCCCATCATCATGGCTGTCGATTTCATCATGTTATCGCCGGTGCACGCCATCATGGCGGCGGATGCCGGTGAAAGGGAAAGCGTGAACGCGACAAAAGCGGCGGCTGTGAGCAAGATTTTCATCGAAAAGTCTCCTCCGTAAAACGAAGCCGGCGTCATACCGGCCTTCGCAATACGTATTCTCCGGCGAAGACGTTTCGGGGAGAAGACAATTTTCTTGCTGCGCTGCGAAGGCGGAGGGCTCAGCGGCCAGCTTTCGGGGCTTTGGACCGGTCGCCAACGCTGCCTGTTGCGACATCGGGTTCGCACGATGCCTTGCCGCGCTCCTCCGCCTGGCAGCGATAGACACTGCCGGTGAGACGATCGACCAGCCACATGTTCTCGTCGGTCGGCGCTTGAAACCCGACATAGCGGGAGGTCAGCCCCGTGATCAGTGTCGACAGCAGGATCGCCACCGCGATCATCGCCGCGCCGATGTATATGGGCATGGAGCTCAGGGACACGGTCCGATCCGGCGGGCCACTGCGATAGAACTGGTAATCACTTGGCCTCGGCACTGGATGGAACTCGGCTCCCTTCGTTGCGCTTGTCGGAGGCTCCGCCCTAGGCGTCCATCTGGCCGAAAAATTGTCCGCAGACAGGCCATCACGCGACGGCTTTGCGACAATCGGTCAGCACAGGTTTCCCTGAGTGAACCGGGCCCCGGCACCCGAGCGGCACCTGGGCGCGCGGTCCTCAGTGATGCGGATCACGACCGGGCTGCGACGGCTCGAACGCTCGGCGGGCAGCATGCGACCACTCTCTTCACGCGTCAGCATTCGTCCTTGGAGCGGACCGTGGGTCGGCCCTCCATGAACCCGAAACCGCTTGAAATTCGCTGCATGGCCCCGGAGGGCCCCGTTTCCACCGTGACCAAGATCACACCAGGGGTTTTGAACCTGCCCTATGCTTGCAGCATCAAATAGCCATCAGGCGTCACAGCGAGGATACGACAATGACCCGTTTCAATAAGTCTTTTGCACTGAAGGCGATGACCCTCTCGGCAATTCTGTCGATGACAGCCGGCTTGGCTATGGCTGGCGACGGCAATGTCTCTACCAACCAGATTCTGGATGCATTGAAGCCGAAGCCGGCGACCCGCGGTCTGTCCGCAGGTCCGCAGGCCGATCCGGCGGTGCAGGCCAAGGAATCGACGTTCCTGAACACCGTGCGCAACCGCTCGACGCGGTCGCTGTCGACGGGCGAGCGCGAGCAGATTGCCGAGCTCGCCGCGACCAAGCCGAAGATCGATCTGGAGATCCAGTTCGACTACAACTCGGCCGACATCGCCAAGACGTCAGTGCCGTCGGTGCAGGCGCTCGGCAAGGCGCTGTCCGACCCCTCGCTGAAGGGCTCGACCTTCGTGGTCGCCGGCCACACCGATGCGGTCGGCACCGAGGGATACAATCAGGGGCTCTCCGAGCGGCGGGCTGACACCATCAAGAAATATTTGGTGCAGAATTACGGCCTCACCGGCACCGATCTCGTCACCGTCGGCTACGGCAAGACCAAGCTGAAGGACACCGCCAACGGCGCCGACCCGATCAACCGCCGCGTTCAGGTCGTGAACATGGACACCAAGACCGCGTCGAAGTAATTCACAGGTCATCGCCCATAAAGGCGCCGCCTGCCGTTCCCCCGGCAGGCGGCGATGTCATATCCAGCTTTGGAAGAGCATCAGCCGGTTGAAGGTCTGCATCGACGTGCCGACGAAGGCCGCCGAGATCGGCAGCATGGCGGCAAAGCCTGCTGCCGCGACCGCGACATAGGCCCACAACAGCCAGCGTGGCAGACCGTCCCGGCGCAGCACGTACACCAGCGCGAGCGACGCCACGGTCGCGGCCGGCAGATAGTAATAGATGAAGGCGAGCGTGCGCGGCAGCAACGCCCAGGCTAGCCAGGATCCGAAATAGAAGACTGCGATCAGGAACGCATCCCGGCGACGCGCGACGACGAAGTCGCGCAGCACGACGGCGAGCGCGAGCAGCGCCGGCCACAGCACCAGGGGATTACCGAGGAAGACGATCGCGGAGACATTGTCGTCCGCGCCCTTGTCGAACAGGAACCACACCGGGCGCGCGAGCAGCGGCCATGACGGCCACGCGCTCATATAGGTGTGGCCGGCGATGGCAGTGGTGGTGTTGTCGGCGAAGATCCGGCGCTGCGCCTCGACCAGATCCGGCAGCGACACGCCGTAGAGCGGGACGAAGGCCGCAAGATATGTCGCCGCGGGCAGGACGATGAAGCAGAGCACGACGTGATGTAGTCTGAAGTCGGGCCAGAGATCGGGCCGGTACCAATCCCCCGGCTTCGCGTCGGCAAACATAGTGTGCCAGCCCTGCATCAGGCGGATCACCGCGACGATGACGATGCAGATTCCGAGCGGAAAGAGGCCGCTCCATTTGCAGGCCGCAGCGCAGCCGAACAGGCTGCCGGCAGCCGCGAACAACGCATGAGGACGATCCTTTCGAAAACCGTGCATGAAGGCGGCAATTGCGAGCAGGCCGAAGCCGAGCGCAAAAATGTCGAGCATCGCGACGCGCGCCTGCACGTACAGCATCTGGTTGCAGCCGGCGATCAGCGCAGCGGCGATCGCAGGCCCTTGCGGGGCGAACAGTGCGAGGCCGCACAGATAGATCGCGACGATCGCGAGGGCGCCAAACAACGCCGCGGGATAGCGCCAGCCCAGCGCGGTGTCGCCGAAGACCGCGATCGATAGCGCGATCAGCTCTTTCGCCAATGGCGGATGCATCGGATTGAGCATCGGCTGCGACATCGATGGTGCCAGCATCTGCCGCGCCGCCGGCACGTAGTGCACCTCGTCGAAGACGAACTTCTCCGGCGTCGAGAGGCCGATCAGCAATGCGAGATGCGCGACCAGGAAAATCGCGACAGCAATCACTGCGCTCCGCGACACCTTCGGAACCGCCGGCAAGTCGAATCGCATTTGTGGGGATGTTTTGCGTGGCAAATTTGCGTCACCGCGGAGAATAATAGACATCGCAGTTTTCATTGAACGCATTCTGCCGCAACTGTCACTAAGCATAACGCAGGTCTCGCGCTGCTTGTGATAATTCCGCCACATCGCAAGCGCGCCTGATCCGGTACGATCAGGGACACATCGATCGGTTGCGAAATGAATTTGCGTTTCTGGCTTTTCTCCACGCTCTTCTCGACCGCCTTTTGCGTGGCCCCTTGCGCGCAGGCGCAGACGCGCGTCGGTGAAGCCGTCGTGATTCAGAATGAAGTCGTTCGCGTCGCCACGACAACGACGCCGATCAGCGTCGGCGACAGCATGCTGCGGGACGAGACCGTGCGCACCGGCGCCGGCAGCGCGGCGCGCTTCGTGATGGCCGACAGCACCAATCTGTCGCTCGGTCCGAGCGCGACGCTCAAACTCGACCGCACCGTCTTCAACGACGAGCACAGCTATCGCGACGTCGCAATCCGCATGACGACCGGCGCATTCCGTTTCGTCACGGGACATTCCGAGAAGACCGCCTACAAGATCACGACCCCGCTCGCGACCATCGGCGTGCGCGGAACCACGCTCGATATCCTGTCCCAGCGCGGCCGCTCGGTCGTCGTGCTGCAGGACGGCGCCGCCAGTGTCTGCACGACGAGCCAACAATGCGTGCAGCTCACCCAGCCCGGCGACACCGCAATCATCACCTCGACCGGCGGCAAGGTCTCTATCAGTAAAACCAATACGCCGCCCTGGACCTTTGCCGCGACCTGTGCCGCGAGCGCGGGACTGTGCGCGGTCAACCAATATGCGGACGCGTCGCCGACCATCACGCCCGCCGTCCATGACGACGGCATGCTGTGCGGACGCTGACGATGGCGGTATTCAACGTCAGGCGCTTCATTGTCGCGAGCGTGCTGACCGCCGCGGCTACGTTTGCGTTTGCCGCGTTCGATGGCCGTGCGGCAGCCGCCGCCACGATTTGCGAGTCCGAGTGCGGAGAGCCGACGCCCTCCCCTTCGCCGACATATTCACCGACGCCGACCTACAGCCCCTCGCCCTCGCCCAGCCCCTACCCGTCATCGTCGCCGAGCCCTTTTCCGTCCTCCTCGCCGAGCCCGACGCCGACGCCAACCGGCGCGGATTCCAGCGGCGGCTCGATCGGCGGCCTTGCCAATCAGCGCTTCAACCAGATGATCACCAACCGGGTGCTCGGCACGGTGCTGCTCGGCGTGAACGAGCAGGTCAATTGCAGCAACTGCGTCAGCGCGTTCGGCTCCGCCGGCTCGTTCTCGGCCGGCATCCACGGCCGCAAGGAGCTGACCAACAATCTGTCGCTGCTCGCCGGCATCGCCTACACGCAATACAGCGAAGGCGGCTACAACATCACCAGCGCGCCGATCGGCGCATTCGCGCTGCGCTATGACTTCACCGACTGGGGCTCGTCGCGTCCGTTCTTCGACGTCGGCACGATCCTGACGCCGTGGGAGAAGGCGCGCTACACCCGCAGCTACAACACCAGCCTCGGCCCGGTGAGCGTCACGAGTTCGACCAACGCCGCGAACTACGCCGTCTACGGCCGCGCCGGCTGGATAAGTCGCGTGTCGCCCCGCGACGAGGTCGCCGCCTCGATCGAGGTCTGGCAGCTCTGGCAGCGCGTCTCAGGCTACACCGACAGCGCAGTGGCGTTCAATCCGTTCGACGCCAGCATCGCGACCGGCAACGACCGCACCAGCCTGGTCAAGATCGGGGGCCAGTGGACGCATCTCTACGGCAGCAATATCGAGGCCAACATCAATGGCGGCTGGGTGCAGTCGTTCGCTGCCCACAGCGGCATCGTTGCCACCGTGACCGGCGACGGCGTGGTAGTGCCGACCATGGGCAACCAGGGCTGGTTCGAATATGGCGGGCGGCTCGGCTTCCGCGTGCAGAAGGGCTGGATCGTGGACCTGTTCGCCAACGGCACGCTCGGCCCGCAGCCGGTCGGCAACACCATCCATGGCGGCGTGGGGCTGCGGATCAATTATTAGCGGCGGAGCCTTCGCCTCAAATTCCGCTGTCGTGCCCCGGCTCGACCGGGGCATCCAGGACGCCGCGGCCTATCGATTGACCAACGACCGTCTCGGCGTACCGGATCGCCCGGTCAAGCCGGGCGATGACAGTGAGTATGCGGCAAGGGCACGCCCTTCACGCCGCCGACTTGCCCTCGAACGCGCGGCGCAAGGTTTCCACGTCCAGCTTGACCATCTTCATCATGGCCTGCATCGCGCGTGCGGCAGCCGCCTTGTCGGGGCTCGAAAGGAATTCGAACATCACCTTCGGCACGACCTGCCAGGCCACGCCCCAGCGATCCCTGAGCCAGCCGCACTGCTCTTCCTTGCCGCCATGGGCTAGGAACGCATTCCAGACGCTGTCGACCTGGGCCTGATCGTCGCAATTGATCATCAGCGAGATCGCGTGGGTGTATTCCATCTTCATGCCGCCGTTGAGCGCGACCAAAGGCTGTCCCGCCACCGAGAATTCGACGACGAGCACGGAGCCTTCCTTGCCGGACGGGCCATCTGAAACGTTGCGCTGAACGTGCGTAATCTCCGAATTCGGAACGAGCGAGACGTAGAATTTCGCGGCTTCCTCGGCATCGCCGTTGAACCACATGCAGGGAACGAGCTTGGACATCGTGAATGCTCCTCTTCGGTTTCTTGCTGTTGTGGGGCTTGGATCAGGCGTTCGCCATCTCGGACTGCGCCGCGAAGGCTGCCATGTCCATCCAGTTCACGCCCCACATGTGGCCGTCCGGATCCTCGAAGCTGCGGCCGTACATGAAACTGTATTCGTCTTTCGGGCTGGGATCGGCGACCCCGCCTGCAGCCTCGGCCCTGCTGACGATATCGTCGACCTCGGTCCGGCTATCGGCAGACAGGCAGAACAGCGCCTGGTTTGAGGTCTTTGCATCCGAGATCGGCTTCGGCGTGAACTGACGGAATTTCTCGTGGGTCGTCAGCATCGCGTAGATGGTCTCGGAAAAGACCATGCAGCTCGCTGTTTCGTCGCTGAATTGCGGGTTCCTGGTCGCACCGACCGCCTCGTAAAAGGCAGTGGCGCGCTTGAGGTCGGTCACGGGCAGATTGAGGAAAATCATCCTGGGCATCGGAGCTCCTTGGGCGGGGTTCTGCCCAAGGACGGACGGCCAGGCGGCGATCCGACACGGCTTCCGGATCTTTTTTTGGACCCTTGCCTGCGAGGTTCTGTCGCACAGAACCCGCCGGCTTTCAGGCGCTTCTCACTTCTTTTCGTTCGGATCGCGGTGAATGGGATCGACCCACAGCACGGTCTCGGGCTTCTCGATCGGCTCGATGTCGAGGTTGACCGCGACCGCCTCGCCGTCGCTGCGCACCAGGACGCATTCCAGCACCTCGTCCGCGCTGGCGTTGATCTCCTGATGCGGCACATAGGGCGGGACGAAAATGAAGTCGCCGGGGCCGGCTTCCGCGGTGAATTGCAGGCTCTCGCCCCAGCGCATCCGCGCCTTGCCCTTCACCACGTAGATGACGCTTTCGAGATGGCCGTGGTGGTGCGCACCGGTCTTGGCGTCGGGCTTGATGCTGACCGTACCCGCCCACAATTTCTGCGCACCGACGCGCGCGAAATTGATCGCGGCCGCGCGGTCCATGCCCGCCGTCGACGGAACGTTGGTATCGAGCTGGTTGCCGGGAATGACGCGCACGCCGTCATGTTTCCAGCGATCGTCGTGATCGTGGTCATGGTGGGAATGCGAATGGTCATGGCCGGTCATGAGACTTGCTTTCTGTTGGTTCCGTGTGCGGCAAACTAACCCAAAGCCGCGACATCGAGCCATAACAAAATCGGAACCCTCATAGCCGTCGAACGTTGTCCTAGCGAGCAAAACGCGAGGAGAGTTTCATGGGTAGCACGACCGACAAGATCAAGGGCACCGCAAACGAGGCAATGGGCAAGGCCAAGCAGGGCGTCGGTGAAGCCACCGGGTCCGAGCGCCTGAAGGGTGAAGGTGCAGTCCAGGAAGTGAAGGGCAAGGGCCAGCAGGCCATGGGCGACGCCAAGGACGCCGCGAAGGATGCGGTCGATCGCGCAGCCGCTGCGGCCAAGCGCGCGACGGAATAAGACGAGATGACACCGTCGCACTGAAAGCGAAAAGACCGGCCGAGAGGCCGGTCTTTTTGTTTGCGGGCTTACTTCACCCCGAGCAATTCCACGTCAAACATCAGCGTCGCGTTTGGCGGGATTACGCCGCCTGCGCCGCGGGCGCCATAGCCGAGCTGCGGCGGAATGATCAGCGTACGCTTGCCGCCGACCTTCATGGAGGCAACACCCTCGTCCCAGCCGGCGATGACGCGCCCCTTGCCGATCGGGAATTCGAACGGCTCGTTGCGGTCAACCGACGAGTCGAATTTCTTGCCCTTCTGGCCATTCTCGTAGAGCCAGCCGGTGTAGTGCATCACGCAGATCTGGCCGGGCTTGGGCGAAGCGCCGGTGCCAGCGACGCTGTCGGTGATCTGCAAACCTGAAGCTGTGGTCATGGTCTTCCCTGCGGTCTGGGCCGAGGCCGTGGTGGAAACGAAATCGGACACGCCGGCGATCACGGTGATCGCGAGTGCCGACATGATGGCGAGGAGCACGCGCTGTAAACGCTGCATAAGAGACCTTCCGTTTGAGGCGCAAGGTGTCTAGCGCAACGCCGACGCCGTTTCCACCCCTCACACCTCGATATTTTCGAGTCGCACGGGCAGCTTGCGAATACGCTGGCCCGTGGCGTGATAGATCGCATTGCAGATCGCCGCATTGGTGCCGACATTGGCGAGCTCGCCGAGGCCCTTCACGCCTGCCGGGTTGATGTGATCGTCCTGCTCGGAAAGCAGCAACACCTCGACACCGGGCACGTCGGCATTCACGGGCACCAGATAGTCGGCAAGATTGTCGTTGACGTAGCGCGCATTGCGCTCGTCGATCTCGGTGGCCTCCAGCAGCGCCGAGGACATGCCCCAGATCAGGCCGCCCATGAGCTGGCTGCGCGCCGTGCGCGGATTCATGATGCGGCCCGCCGCGAACGCACCCACCAGCCGGGGGCAGCGAATTTCATGGGTAAAGCGGTTGACGCGGACCTCGACGAACTCGGCACCGAAGGCATAGGCGACCTTGTCCTTCATCTGATGGCCACCGACGAGCCGCGCGTGCCCGCTGTGCATCGCCGTGAAGGAATCCAGCGGCGCGCCTTCGGGCTTCCACTCGCCATATTCCTCGACGATGCCGACGCCGAGCGCGTCGAAGGCCTTCTCGAGATCGAGTGGACGATCGCTCTGCGCCGCCTGCGTGCTCGGCGCCTGGCTGATACCGACAGTCTCCTTGGCCTTGTCGGCGAGACTGTCGCCCGGCATCACGGCCTTGAACAGCCTTTGACGAATCCGGTCGCACACCATCATCACCGCCGAGCAGGTGCTCGCAGTCGAGTTCGAACCGCCGGCAACAGGCGCCGGCGGCAGATCGCTGTCACCCAGGAAGACCGCGACCTTCTCCAGGGGCACGCCGAGCCGCTCGGCCGCGGTCTGGGCGATGACGGTATAGGCACCGGTGCCGATCTCGTGACCGGCGATCTCGACCCGGGTACGGCCGTCGCGCTGGAGGCGAACGCGTGCGGCAGAGGGCGCCATCTGCGTCGGATAGCAGGTGGCGGCACAGCCATAGCCGACCAGCCAGTCGCCGTCCGACATCGATTTCGGCTGCGGCGAGCGCTGCGACCAGCCGAACGCCTTCGCGGCCTCGTCGAAGCACGCCATCAATGACCGCGACGTGTAGGGCTTGCCGCCGATCGGCTCGACATTGGTGTCGTTGATGCGGCGGAGCTCGACGGGATCCATGTTCAGCTTCACCGCGAGCTCGTCCATCGCGCTCTCCAGCGCGAAGAGATACGGCACCTCCGGCGGGGAGCGCATGAAGCCGGGCGTGTTGCGGTCGGCGCGCACGATCGACACCAGACTTGCGACGTTCGGGCAGGCATAGAGCCGCGTCGTCGTCTTGGTGCCGCCGACACAATAGGCATCCGGACGCGACGAAACCTCCGCGCCGTCATGCCTCAAAGCCACCAGCTTGCCGTCCCGACCCGCACCGAGCCTGATCTCATGGCGCGTCTCGGCGCGATAGGTCGCGATGGTGAAACCCTGGTCACGGGTCGGCACCAGCTTGATCGGCCGGTTCAGGCGTTTGGCAATGCCGGCGATGATGGCGGTGCGGGGCGTCATCGAGCCGCGCGACCCAAAGCCGCCGCCGACATAGGGATTGACGACGCGGACCTTGTCGGCGTCGATGCCGAGCTGCTCGGCGACGCCGTTCTTCAGGCCGTAGACATACTGGCTGCCCTCATAGATGACGAGCTCGTCGCCCATCCAGGCGCAGCTCGTCGTAAACAGCTCCATCGGATTGTGGTGCTGGGTCGGCGTTTCATAGGAGGCGGTGAGCTTGACCTCGGCCGCGTCGAACGCCTTGGCGAAATCGCCGACCTCCGGGTCTTCCTTGAACTGTGCGTTCTGTCCCTTTGCCGCTGCCGTGGTGGTCCCCGGCGACTCGAAGCTCGCACTCGGCGCCACGGCCGTGTAGCTGACCTTGACGCGATTGGCGGCTTCGCGCGCCGCCTCGTAACTCTCGGCGATGACGACGGCGATGATCTGGCCGTCATGGGCGATGTCCGCCGATTTCAGCGGCTGGATCGTGGTGCCGGCATAGCCGCCATTGCTGAACAGTTTTGATTCCTTCAGCTTCGGAGCGTTCTCGTGCGTAACGATGTCGATCACGCCGCGGACCCGCTTGGCATCATCGAGATCGAAACCGTCGATGCGGCCCTTGGCGATGGCGCTGGTGACCAGGACTGCGTAGGCTGGATTGTCGAGCGGCATGTCGGACGCATAAGTCGCCCGGCCCGTGACCTTTGCGGCCGCGTCATAGCGCGGCACGGCACGGCCCATGTTTGCTTTCGGCTCGGGAGCTGCAGCGGTCATGATCAGATCTCCATCGTTACGGCCTGCTGGAGCGCGCGCGCCACCACGCGCTTGCCGAGCGCGATCTTGAAGCCGTTGTGCCGGCGGCCCTTGGCGTCGGCAAAGGCGGCATCGGCCACACGCTGCGCCAGACCGTCGTCGAATGTCTGTCCCTTCAGCAGCGCCTCCGCCTCGCGCGCCCGCCACGGCACGGTGGCGACGCCGCCGAGCGCGACACGCGCGTCCCTGATCGTGCCATCCTGCACGTCGAGCGCGACCGCAGCCGACGACAGCGCGAACTCGTAGGACTGCCGGTCGCGCGCCTTGAGATACACCGAGCGCGGCCAGCGGCCGTGAACGGAGAACGCAGAGATCAGCTCACCGGGCTGAAGCGTGGTCTCGATGTCGGGCGTCCTGCCGGGCGCCTTGTGCAAGTCCGCGAACGGCAGGTTGCGCGTGCCGGACCTGCCGGTGATCTCGACCTTCGCATCGAGCGCGATCAGCGCCTGGGCAAAATCACCGGGATAGGTCGCGATGCACTGATCGGACGTGCCGAGCACCGCATGCATGCGGTTGACGCCATCCATGGCGGCACAGCCCGAGCCAGGATTGCGCTTGTTGCAATTCTCATAGGAGACATCACGGAAATAGCTGCAACGCGTTCGCTGCATCACGTTGCCGCCGAGCGTCGCCATGTTGCGCAGCTGGGCGCTGGCAGCGAGCTTCAAGGAATGCGCGATCACCGGATAGTTGCGTTGGATCTCGGCATGCGCGGCCACGTCGGACATCTTCGCCAGCGCGCCGAGCCGCAAGCCGTCACTGCCGAGCTCGATCGCCGACCAGCTGCGCGCAAGCGGATTGATATCGACGATCGCGGCGGGCCGCATCACGTCGAGCTTCATCAGGTCGATCAGCGTGGTGCCGCCCGCGAGCGGCTGCGCAGTAGCCTTGGTCAGCGGATTGTTCGCGGCCGCGGCAGCGCTGAGCGCCTGCACGGCCATGTCGGGGTCTGTTGCCCTTTGATACGAAAACGGTCGCATGCGCCTAGCCTTTCATGATCTCGGGCGCGGCCTGCTTCACGGCGGCGACGATGTTGGGATAGGCGGCGCAGCGGCAGATGTTGCCGCTCATGTATTCGCGGATGTCGGCCTCGCTGCCCGCATGCCCTTCCTTGACGCAGGCCACGGCGGACATGATCTGGCCCGGCGTACAATAGCCGCATTGAAATGCGTCGTTGTCGACGAAGGCCTGCTGCATCGGATGCAGATGATCGTCGGTGGCAAGGCCTTCGATCGTCGTGATCTCCTGCCCCTCGGCCGCGAGCGCGAGCGTCAGGCACGAGACCACGCGTCGATCGTCGATCAGCACCGTACAGGCACCACATTGGCCGTGGTCGCAGCCCTTTTTGCTGCCGGTGAGCTTGAGATGCTCCCGCAGCGCGTCGAGGACCGTCGTGCGCGCGTCGATGCGCAGGCGCTTGTCCTTGCCATTGACCCGCAGCGTGACGTCGACGGGAAGCGCCGGATCCTGGGCGGCCGACGCGCTCGCATCCTGTGCGACCGCACGCGCCGTCATCGGGACCAGCGCACTGCCGGCAGCGCCCGCCATGAAGGCGCGCCGATCGAATCCGGATGGTCCGGAACCTGGTTTTTCGGACATGGGAGGGCCTCCGCCGCTTCGGGCAAGCAGCGCACGCCTGCACCGCTCATCGGCCCTTAACCTGAAGCAATGAGCTCCGTTCCGAACGAGAAAGGGCGACGCAGCAAATGCCGCGTCGCCCCTTCGTCAACTTTTCCTGATCTTGCGCCGGGAACCGGTGCGCGGTGGTCAGTAGCCGAGCGCGCAACCGTCTTTGCGCGGATCGGAACCGCCGGTGAGCGTGCCCTTGTCCCAGTCGATCCAGATCGCCTGCGCGCCGCCGAGCGGACCGACGACGCTGGCGGTCTTGTGGCCGAGTTTCTTCAGGCCTTCGACGATATCGGCCGGCACGCTGTCCTCGAGCTGGTACTGGCCCTCGTAATGCAGGCCGCGCGGCATATCGATCGCCTCCTGCACGTCGCAGCCATAATCGAGAATGTTGGTCAGGACATGGGTCTGGCCAACCGGCTGATACTGTCCGCCCATCACCGCGAACGGCATCACGGAACGGCCGCCCTTGGTGAGCAGGCTCGGCATGATCGTGTGCAGCGGACGCTTGCCGCCGGCGATGCAATTCGGGTGGCCGGGCTGGATGCGGAAGCCGCCGGCGCGGTTCTGGAGCAGGATGCCGGTCTTGTTCGAGACGATCGCCGAGCCGAAGGAATGCGCGACCGAGTTGATGAACGAGCAGACGTTGCGGTCCTTGTCCACGACGGTGATGTAGATGGTCGAGGGATTCATCGGCGGCGCGACGTTCGGCAGGTCGAGCATGCCGTCCATGCGGATCTTGTCGATGTGCTCGTTGCAGTATTCCTTGGCGAGGATCTTGGCGACCTCGACCTGCATATGCTCGGGATCGGCGACATGCAGCTCGCGGTGCATGTAGGCGATGCGCGCGGCCTCGGCTTCGAGGTGGAAGCGCTCGACGCTGAGAGGCGCGTATTTGGTCAGGTCGAACCGCGACAGGATGTTCAGCATCAGCAGCATGGTGAGGCCGGGTCCGTTCGGCGGGCACTGCCAGACGTCGTAGCCCTTGTACATGGTACCGATCGGCGTCGTCGTTTCGGTGGTATGCGCGGCGAAATCGTCGAGCGTGTGCAGGCCACCGATTCCGCGCAGGGTCTCCACCATGTCTTCCGCGATCGGGCCCTTGTAGAAGGCGTCGCGGCCGTCCTTGGCGATCGCCCGCAGCGTCTTGCCGAGCTCCGCCTGGCGGATGATGTCGCCGGCCACCGGCGGCCTACCGTGCGGCAACAGATAGCGCTCGGTGTTGGTGCCAGCCTTCAGCTTCTCGAACTGGTTCTTCCAGTCGAAGGCGATGCGAGGGGCGACGACGTAGCCTTCCTCGGCGGCCTTGATCGCGGGCTGTAACAGCCGGTCGAAGCCGAACTTGCCGTGATCGCGCAAAACGGTCGCAAAGGCGTCGATCACGCCGGGGATCGAGACTGCATGCGCCGAGGTCAGCGGCACGGAATTGATCTTGCGCTCGAGATACCAATCGGCGTTCGCCGCCTTCGGCGCGCGGCCGGAGCCGTTATAGGCGATGATCTTGCCCTCGCCGCGCGGCTGGATCAGCGCAAAGCAGTCGCCGCCTATGCCGGTCGATTGCGGCTCGATCACCCCGAGAATGGCCGAGCCCGCGACGGCCGCGTCCACCGCCGTGCCGCCCTCGCGCAGCACCTCGATCGCGGCGAGCGACGCCTGCGGATGCGAGGTCGCCACCATCGCGTTGGTGGCGTGGACCGTGGACCTGCCGGGGAAATGGAAGTTTCTCATCGAATTCTTGCTCTCGTTGGCGTCTGGCGCGGATGGCGTGTCGTTTCGGAAAAGTCGGGCCTACATGACACATTCCGGCCGGCCGGGGCAATGCTGGCATGCCAGGGAAATGGCTGCCATCCGTTGGGAATAGAGCTGCTCGTTGCGGGTTTTCCGGGCACGCTGCGCCTGCTAAACGGGCGCCATGATTTACAAGGTCGCCGCCTTCTACCAATTCGCCGCCCTGCCCGATTACCGCGAGCTGCGCGAGCCGCTGCGCGCGTTCTGCGCCGGCCTGGCGGTGAAGGGCAGCGTGCTGCTCGCGCAGGAGGGCATCAACGGCACGGTCGCGGGCCCGGGCGAGGCGATCGACGCCCTCGCCCAAGAGCTCGCGCACGGCGACATGTTCAGCGGCAGGTTGAACAATCTCGAACTGAAGTTCTCGACCGCCGAGACGATGCCGTTCGGCCGGCTCAAGGTTCGGCTGAAGAAGGAGATCGTCACGCTCGGTGACGAAGCCGCCGATCCGACGCGGCAGGTCGGCACCTATGTCGATGCGAGCGAATGGAACGCGCTCATCGCGGCGCCCGATACGCTGGTGCTCGACACCAGGAACGCCTTCGAGGTGGCGATGGGGACGTTCGACGGCGCGCTCGACCCCGGCATCAGGAGTTTTGGCCAGTTCAAGGATTTTGCGGCCGAGCAGCTCGATCCCGCCAAACACCGCAAGATCGCGATGTTCTGCACGGGCGGCATCCGCTGCGAGAAGGCGAGCGCGCACCTGCTCGCGCGCGGCTTTGCCGAGGTCTATCACCTCAAGGGCGGCATTCTCAAATATCTGGAAGAGGTGCCGGAGGCGGAGAGCCGCTGGCGCGGCGAATGCTTCGTGTTCGACGAGCGCGTCGCGCTCGGCCATGGTTTGCAGCAACTTGGCTCGCCCGAACGAAATAAGGACGCGGCACGTGACGAATGAGATCAAGACGCTCGGCGAGCGCATCGACACGCTGGAGACCCGCCTCGCCTATCAGGACGACGCGATCGAGACGCTGAACCAGACCATCACCGCGCAATGGAAGCAGATCGACGCGCTGACGCGGAGGATCGCGGAGCTCGGCGAGCGGCTGCAGGAGGCCGAGGCGAATGCGCCGGGAGCGGCCAATGAGCGTCCGCCGCATTATTGAGCGGGGTTACTGACCGGACGCCTTGAGCAGGAGGTTGCTCACCTCGCCCGACATCATCAGCCGGTTGCGCCCGGCCTCCTTGGCGGCATAGAGCGCCTGGTCGGCGGCCTCGATCAGCGAGACCACGCCGGCCGTGCGCTCCAGCGCCGGCCGGCACGCAGCACCGCCGAGCGAAGCGGTGACGCAGCCAGCCACATGATTGCTGGTGTGGACCAGGCCCGCATCACGGATCGCCCGTCGAATCCGGTCGCCGATCAGGGCGCAGCCCGCTGCGTCGGTGTTCGGCAGCAGCATGGCGAACTCCTCGCCGCCGTAGCGCGCCGCAAGATCGCCGGAACGCTGCGCCTCAGCAGCGATGATCTGGGCCACCTGCCGGAGGCAGGCATCGCCCGCGGGATGGCCGTAGTCGTCGTTGTAAGACTTGAAGTGGTCGACGTCGATCATCAGCAAAGAGAGGCTGGAGCGCTCGCGATAGGCACGCGCCCACTCCTCCTTCAATCGTTCATCGAAGCGGCGGCGATTTGCAAGCCCGGTGAGGCTGTCCTCGATCGCGAGCGTTTCCAGCCGGGTCTCGAGCTTCTTCTGCTCGGTGATGTCGCGCGAGATCGCAACCACGCCGTCGACGCGGCCATTCTCCTTGCGGGTCACCCGCATGGTCGATTCGAGCCAGACTTCAGCATTCTGCCGGTGCGCGTTGCGATAGGTGACGCGCACCTCCTCCTTCTCGCCGCGTTTCATGGCGTCGACGAGAGCCTGCACCTGCGGCCGGTCGTCCGCGTGAACGCCGGCGAGCGCAAGGGTACCGATCAGCTGATTGGCGCGCCAGCCGACGACGCCAATCGACGATGGCGAGACATAGCGCAGCCGCTCGTCGAGCCCGATGCGGGTGACCATGTCACTGGAGCCTTCGGCAAGCAGTCGGAAATGCGCTTCCTTCTCGACCAGCGCGGCCGCCATGCTCTGGCCGCGTTGCAACTGCCGCACCAGCACCGCACCGATGATCGCGATCAGCATGACCAGCGCGAGCACGTAGACCATGCGGGAGATCGCCGCAGCACGCCAGGGCGCCAGCAGTTCGGCCTTATCGACGGTGGCGAGCAGGACCAGCGGATAGCGGCCGGAGCGCTTGAAGAAGCTGACGCGTTCGGCGCCGTCGAGCGGCGACTTGAAATGATAGGCGCCGCCCGGCCGCTGCAGGCCGGCGTCGCGAAACAGCGGCGTATCGGCAACGCTGCGACCGACGAACCTGTCGTTGCTCGGGTTGCGCGCGATGATCAGGCCGTCGCCGTGCGTCAACGCCACCGAGCTGTTGCGGCCGATCTCGAACTGTTCGTAGAAATGCGAGAGATAGTTGGAGCTGATGGTCGCGAGCACCACGCCGCCGAAGCTGCCGTCGGGCTTGTTGAAACGGCGCGACAGGGTGACGACCCATTCGCCGTCGAGCAGGCTCTTCACGGGACGGCCGACATGGGGCTCCCGTTTCGGCGAGAGCTGGTGATAACGGAAGAACGCGTCGTCGTTGAGGGTCGAGCCGATCGTGCCGGGCGAGGTCAACCAGTTGCCGTGTTCGTCGATGATGGCGAGGCTGTGGACACGCTCCATCGCCTTCTTGCGCGCCTCCAGCAGGGTTCTGAGCTTGGCGATCGTGGCCGGCTCGGCGCCGTCCATCTCCAGCCGGCTGACGACGCCGACGACGCCTGAGTCCAGCAGATCGAGGCTGTCCTCGGCATGCTGCGTCAGCGAGCGAGCAACATTCGCCATCTCGGTCTCGGCACCCTTGAGCACAGCGTCCCGCGCCGCCCATTCGCGCCAGCCGCTGACGCCGAGGATGGCCACGCAGGTCAGCGCGACGAACGCAGCCGCCCGCAGGGGCAGGCGGCTCCATCCGGCTCTTTGGCTCACAGCGCTCATGCAGCAGAAATCTCCGATCTCCGGAACTTCTGCTGCTTCTGTTATTGAACTCTGAAACGCCGGGATAAATATGCAGTGATGTTGCCGGTTTCCCGTAGTCGTACGTACGCCGGAATCGGCGCATCGCTAACAAGGCATTAGCAAACCTATCGGAATCCGGCGCACCCCGCCTTAGCTGAAGATGGCCTTAACCTTGTCCCAGAGCGAGGGATTGTCGGCCTCCGCATCGGCCTTCGAGGGCGTCGGCTGGGCAGCACTCACGGGATCGGACGCGGGGAAGGTATCTTTCAGCCCGGCGTCGAGCTTGGCGTGGCGGTCGGCGGCGAGCGCTTCGTGCAGATCGTCGGCGTGCTTGTCATGCGGCGCGGGGTTGAATGTCTCAGCCATGGTCTCGTCCTCCGTTGGCTGGTCAACGCGGTCCAATTGCGCTTGGTTCCCCTGTTCCGCTGAGCGCCGCGGCGGTGTATCAGGAGCCCTAACCATCTTCAGGACCGTTCGTGCCCCAGTCTGCGACAAAACCCTTTATCGACGTCCTCTCCGGCCAGCGGCAGGTCATTCCGCCGGTCTGGATGATGCGGCAGGCCGGCCGTTACCTGCCGGAATATCGCGAGGTGCGCGCCAAGGCCGGCGGCTTCCTCGACCTCTGCTTCAACCCGGAGCTTGCCGCCGAGGTGACGCTGCAACCGATCCGGAGGTTCGGCTTCGACGCGGCGATCATCTTCTCCGACATCCTGGTGATCCCCTATGCGCTCGGACGTTCCGTGCGCTTCGAGGTCGGCGAGGGTCCGCGGCTCGAACCGCTGGATGATCCCGCCAAGGTCGCGACACTGGCGAAGCAAGCCGATTTCGGCAAGCTCGCACCGGTGTTCGAGGCCCTCAAGATCGTGCGCGGGGCGCTCGATCCCAGGATCGCACTGATCGGCTTCTGCGGCGCGCCATGGACGGTGGCAACCTACATGGTCGCCGGCCAGGGCACGCCCGACCAGGCGCCGGCGCGGATGATGGCCTACCGGCATCCGGAGGCGTTCGCAGCTATCATGGACGTGCTGGTCGAGAACTCGATCGAATATCTGCTGGCGCAGCTTGCGGCCGGCGCCAATGCCTTGCAGATCTTCGACACCTGGGCCGGCGTGCTGCCACCCGCCGAGTTCGTGCGCTGGTCGATTGAGCCGACGCGGCGCATCGTCGAAGGCGTGCGCGCCAAGGTGCCGGATGCGAAGATCATCGGCTTTCCGCGCGGTGCCGGTGCGCAACTGCCCGGGTTCGTCGAAGCGACCGGTGTCAACGCGGTCAGCATCGACTGGACCGCGGAGCCGGCCTTCATCCGCGAGCGCGTGCAGAGCAAGGTTGCGGTTCAGGGCAATCTCGATCCGCTGGTGCTGATCACAGGCGGCGCCGCGCTCGACCGCGCGGTCGACAACACGCTGGCGAATTTCGCGCAGGGGCGGTTCATCTTCAATCTCGGCCACGGTATCCAGCCTGAAACGCCGATCGCCCATGTCGAGCAGATGCTGAAGCGGGTGCGGGGCTGATTTATTTTGCGCCTGGGGAGCGGGAAAACAAAAAAGCGCGAAAACAACCCCATGCACAGTAGAGAGGCCACGCCCGATCAATGACTTAGGGCGGACGGAAATCAGATGCGCCGTCATCACATCAGGTCGCGCCAACATTTGATCCGTCGGGCAAAACAGGCGCATGATGCCATCATCGCACCTATGCCCGCCTCGCGGCCGACTTAGCTCGGCCGGCTCCGCTCGATGATCTCGGCGGCGCCCCTGGCCAGCAGATCCAGTCCCACCGCACGGCCGAGTTCGCGGGGGCGATCGGCAGGACCCGAACGCAAGGCTTCAATGATGGTGTTGCCGGAGAGATCGAGCACGGACGCGGTGAGCGACATCTGATCGCCCGCAATGGTCGAAAAGCCCGCCACCGGCGAATTGCAATGGCCGTTCAGCACCCACAGCACTTCGCGCTCGGCATCGGCGCAGGCGTGAGCAGCGGGATCGTCGATCGATGCGAGGATGCGACGCGTCTGCCAGTCCTGTGCCGCGCATTCGACGGCGACGATGCCCTGCCCCGCTGCCGGCAGCATTTCCGCTGCGGAGAATTCGTAGCCGATGCGATGGGAAAGGCCGACGCGGTCGAGGCCGGACCGCGCCATGATGAGCGCATCCGCAGGCCCCACCGCGCCGCCATCCGGCAGGCGTTGCTTCTCGCCATTGTCCAGTTTTCGCACGCGCGTGTCGGCCGCGCCGCGGAAATGGATGATCTCGACGTCGGGAAACAATCGCCGCGCATAGGCGGCGCGGCGGACGGCGTTGGTGCCGATCTTGAAACCCTTGCCACGAGATTGGCGCAATGCCTCCAGCGTCACGCCGTTGCGCAGCACCAGCGCGTCGTTGGGAGGGTCGCGCGAGAGCGTGGCACCGATCACGAGACCGGGCGTGTCTTCGTTGCCGGGCATGTCCTTCAGCGAATGCATCGCCGCCTGGAGCTCGCCCGACAGCACGGCGGCGCGGATCTGCGCCACGAAAGCACCGCCCTTGCCGCCATGGGGCAGCAGCTTGCTGGTCTGGTCGAGATCGCCCGTGGTGTCGAATTTGACGATCTCGACGTCGAGATCGGGCATGGCGGCGGTCAGGCGGCGCGCGATCTCTTCCGTCTGTGCCAGCGCCATCGCGCTCTTGCGTGTGCCGATCTTGAATCGCGTAGCCAAGCCCAAATCCTCTCGAGACGCGAGTTTACCGCGCATCCTCCAATATCATGTCGGAGGCCTTTTCGGCGATCATGATGATCGGCGCATTGGTGTTCCCCGATACGAGATCGGGCATGATCGAGCCGTCGACGATTCGAAGGCCCTCGAGGCCCCTCACCTTCAGCCGCTGATCGACCACCGCGAGCGCATCATTGCCCATACGACAGGTCGAGGTCGGATGGTAGATGGTGCTGCCCCGCTCACGGCAATAATCCAGCAGCTCGGCATCCGTGGACACCTTCGCTCCGGGATCGTATTCGTCGACCACGAACGGCTTCAGCGCCGGTGCATGCAATATCTTGCGCAGGATCTTCAGGCCTTCCACGTTGGTGGTGCGGTCGGTCTCGGTCGACATGTAGTTGATGCGGATCTCCGGCGGCACCGTCGGGTCGGCGCTTTTGATGCGCAAGGACCCGCGGCTTTCGGGACGGAGTTGGCATACCGACGCGGTGAAGCCGGAGAAACCATGAAGTTTCTCGCCCATCTTGTCGGTCGAGAACGGCAGGAAATGGACCTGGATGTCCGGCGAGGCCAGCCGCGGACTGGTCTTGAAGAAGGCGCCCGCCGTGCCTGCCGCGATCGTCAGCCAACCTTTGCGGAACAGCGCATAGCGCGCACCGGCCATGGTGCGGCGGAGCGGATGATTGACGGTGTCGTTCAGCGTGATCTTCTGCGAGCAGCGCATCACGATGCGGACCTGCATGTGGTCCTGGAGATCGTGCCCGACGCCCGGCGCGTCCAGCACGACATCGATGCCGTGCTTGCGCAGGAGGTCGCCGGGTCCGACCCCGGAGAGCTGAAGCAGCTGCGGCGAGTTGTAGGCGCCGCTCGACAGCACGACCTCCTTGCGCGCGCGGGCGCGGCGCAAATTGGCGCCCTGACGGTATTCAACGCCGACCGCGCGGCGGCCCTCGAACAGCACGCGCTGGCCGAGCGCACCAGTTTCGATCTTGAGATTGCCGCGGCCCTTGGCGGGGCCGAGATAGGCCACCGCCGTCGAGGCGCGGCGGCCGTTGCGGGTCGTGGTCTGGAACAGGCCGACGCCTTCCTGGGTGGCGCCGTTGAAATCAGGATTGTAGGGCAGACCGGTCTCGACCGCGGCGTCCATGAAGGCCTTCGACAGCGGATCGGTCACCACCATGTTGGACACCGGCAGCGGGCCGCCGCTGCCGTGGTATCGGTCGGCGCCGCGCGACTGGTTCTCCGCCTTCTTGAAATAGGGCAGCACGTCGTCATAGCCCCAGCCGGCGTTGCCGCGCTGACGCCATCTGTCGTAATCCTCGTGCTGGCCGCGGACATAGAGCAGGCCGTTGATTGAGCTCGATCCGCCCAGCGTCTTGCCGCGCGGCTGAAACACCTGGCGGCCCTTCAGCTCGGGCTCCGGCTCGGTCTGGTACATCCAGTTGACGGTCTTTTCCTTGAACAGCTTGCCGTAGCCGAGGGGCACGTGGATCCAGATGTTGGAATCCTTCGGGCCTGCCTCGAGCAGCAGCACGCGGTGCTTGCCGTTGGCCGACAGCCGGTTGGCGAGCACGCAGCCGGCAGAGCCGGCACCGACGATGATGTAGTCGAACTCGGGATCGGAGGGCGTCAGGGAGGAAGTTGCGTTCATGCGCTACTGTTCTTTTTGTTGGTGTGGGCGTTTCCAATCATCACTTAGCACGATCATGCAGCGACGCGCAGCGCCTCGATCAGCGACCTGAACGCACGGGCATATTCCGCACCCGCCCTTGCGATATCGGCGCGTCCGGCGCAGGCGACGGCGGCCTCCGTCACCGCGCCGAGCAGCAGCCGGGCCAGCGGCTCGACCGGCTGCCGCGCGATCAGGCCGGCCTCCATCGCCGCCGCAATCGCACGCGGCAGCTTGCCCCCGAAATGTTTGGCGTCGATCTCGCGCCAGCGCTCCCAGCCGAGCACGGCCGGGCCGTCGCGCAGGATGATCTGGCCGGTCGGGCCTTTGGCGGTCGCGGCGAAATAATGCTGGGTGCCGGCGACCATCGCGGCAAGCACGTCCTTCTCGGCGCGGGCCGTGCTGTCGATCTCGGCAACGAGGTCGCGCGAGACCTGGTCGAACACCGCTTCGAACACCGCCTCCTTGGTCTTGAAGTGATGATAGACCGCGCCCTTGGCGACGTGCGCGGCTTCGGCGATCTCGTCCATCGTCGTCGCGACAAAGCCTCGCGTTCCGAACAGGCGGCGCGCCGCCGTCAGGATCGCCTCCGATGTCGCAGCCCGCCGCTCCGCCTGTTTCGCCATGGCTCTGCTGTAGTCGAAATGGATGAGGACAGCCAGTTGACTTTTCGACCGTCGGTCGGTATTTACCGACTATCAGTCGGTTTTACTCTTGAGGTGCGCCATGCCGAGCCGTGATGTCGTCGAAGCTTTTGCCAAACGATTGGAGGACGGGGATTTCGTCGGGGCGATCCTCGACTATTACACGCCGGACGCCGCCACCTATGAAAACCAGGCCGAGCCCCTGGTTGGACGCGACAAGCTCGCGGCCAAGGAGCGCGGCGTGCTGGCAGCCTCTAGGGAGGTCAAGGCGGTGCGCATCGGGCCGAGCCTGATCGAAGGCGATCATGTCGCTACGCGCTGGAGATTCAGCTTCACCAATGCCGAAGGCATCATCCGAACGTTGGATGAGATCGCATGGCAGACGTGGCGGCGCGATCAGTTGATCGAAGAACGGTTCTATTACGATCCGAAGCAGTTGGAGCGGTGATGCCTAAAGCACAGCTGTCATCGCCCGCGAAGGCGGGCGATCCAGTATTCCAGAGACGGCAGTGATTCCTCGATAGGCTGCGGCGTACTGGCCTTCGCGGGGCATGACAGCGGAGTTGGTAGTGAGCATGCTCCTGCCGCGACGACGATGACGACCGCGCCTCGCATTTGTATCGATTTGTTATCGATACAATATCGCGAACACGCAGAAGTGGTCATAGCAATCGTCGCAAGCTCAGATAATTCATAGTTCGTCAAAGGTTTGCAGCGAATTCTCCGGACCGGGCCGGACAAGCGGCCCATGCTGCTAGGCTCTGGAATGCGGACTCAAACGACCAGCTATTTCGCGCGGCTGTTCGCCGGCGATCTGTCGGCCTTTGGCGGTCCCGTAACCGACGAAGCCGTCGCCGGCCATATCCGCGCCGAACAGATGTCGCTGGTGCTCGGCTATTCCGTCGGCATCATGCTGGCCAATGCCTGCAACGCCGGGGTACTCGTCGTCGCGCTGTGGCATTCGCCGGACTTGAAGCTGGCCTTGATCTGGGCCGCCATCGTGGCGGGCGCCGCGATCGCGTTCGGCCTGCAATCCCATGCCGCGCGCCGCATCACCAAACCGCAATTCGTCTCGCGCCGGGCCATGCATCGGCTGGTGCGCAATGCTTTCATCCTCGGCGCCGCCTGGGGCACCGTTCCGGTCGCATTCTTCGCCAATGCCTCGACGGGCGGGCAGCTCGTCATCACCTGCCTTTGCTCGGGAATGCTGGCCGGCGGCGCGCTGGCCTTCGCCACCATCCCGATCGCGGCGATCGCATTCACGGCCCCGATCTTCGCTGGCATCGCGATCTGCCTCGGCAGGAATGGCGATCCGGCGTTTCTGCTGATCGCCTTCCTGGTGGTGGTCTACGGATCGGTGCTGCTGCGCAGCGTGTTCGTCAATTCGATCTCGTTCGCACGGCGCGTGATGCGGCAGATCGAGGCCGAGCGTACGGTGCGGCAGGATCCGCTGACCCATCTGCCCAATCGCGTCGCGTTCAACGAAACGCTCGATGCAGCCTTGAAGCGGCTCGCTCTGTCCGGCGAGGAATTCGCGGTGCTTCTGCTCGATCTCGATCGCTTCAAGGAGGTCAACGACAAGTTCGGCCATCCCGCCGGCGACGAGTTTCTGGTCCAGATCGCGAGTCGCCTGCAACGCTGCACCCGCGCGGCCGAGCATGTCGCGCGCATCGGCGGCGACGAGTTCGCGCTGGTGATGGCCAACCTGGCGCGCCTCGAGGATGCGCTCGAGATCGCCGAGCGCTTCGTCGCGGCTTTCGACGAACCGTTCCAGATCGAGGGCCGCCAGATCGTCGGCGCGACCAGCGTCGGCATCGTGCTGGCGCCGCGCGACGGCAGCACGCAACTCGACATCATGAAGAACGCCGACACCGCGCTCTACCGCGCCAAAAAGGCCGGACCCGGGACGGTGTGTTTCTTCGAGGAGGCCGACGACCGCTCGTCACGCGACCGCAAGGCGCTGCAATCGGATCTGGAAGGCGCCATCGCCAGGGGCGAGCTGTTCCTGGTCTTTCAACCCTTTCTCGACCTCGGCGGCAACCGCATCACCGGCTTCGAGGCGCTGCTGCGTTGGCAGCATCCCCAGCGCGGGCTGGTGCCGCCGAGCGAATTCATACCGATCGCGGAGGAAACCGGGCTGATCCACGAGATCGGCGAATGGGTCGTCCGCCGCGCCTGCGCGACGGTTGCCGAGTGGCCCGAAGAGATCAGGGTCGCCGTGAATTTCTCGGCCGCGCAGTTTCACAACAACGGCCTCCTCCAGATCATCGTGCAGGCACTTGCGGACGCGACGATCGCCCCGCACCGGCTCGAGATCGAGATCACGGAATCGATGCTGCTGTCGAAATACGCCTCCGCCGCGTCCGTCCTCAACGCGCTGCTGGAGCTCGGTGTCACCGTGGCGCTCGACGATTTCGGCACCGGCTTCTCCTCGCTGACCTATCTGCGCAAGCTCCCGTTCAGCCGCATCAAGATCGACCAGTCCTTTATCCGCGACATGCTGGTGCAGCCTGACTGCGCCGCAATCGTGAAATCTGTGATTGGGCTCGCCCGCGACCTGCGCATCGGCGTGGTCGCGGAAGGCGTCGAGACCTCCGACCAGCTCGAATATCTGCGCCAGATCAGTTGCGACGAAGTTCAGGGGTATCTCATCAGCCGGCCGGTGTCGGCGGATGGCGTTCTGGCGCTGCTCGATCCGAAGAAGTTGCGGGCGACCTACGCGGCGTAAGCGAGCGGGAACGCCGGCATACGGCTAAAGTGATGCGATTGACCCATTTGACGCCGGCCAATCGCAGCCGACGTCCGGTTGGCACGAGGTTTATTTCACAACCAGATGCTTCGTGGGTGCTATGGCGGCAGGCGCGGACGGGGAAATGGTGAACGTCAGCCAAGTATTCCATCCTGACGGACGGTTGGCTGCACCGAATTCGCCGTATCCCCTCAGAGCAAGGAAGCCCTGCATGTCTGCGACCGGGAAGCTGTACCCGATTTGCGGACCGACACCGAAAACGCGTGACCTGAAACCACCGAGGATCGGGTTCTGGCCGGAATCGTCGGTGATTTGCTGGTAGGCGTATCCGACAATGCCGACGAAAAGCTGCTTCGTTAGGTAGTGCGATGCGCCCCAGTCGAAGTGGAAATCGATGCCGCTCCGGTACTGGGTGTCGGGATTCCTGAAATTGTAGGTCAGGCCGGCGACGCCCGAGATTTCGTTTCCTGCCGCCGGGTCGAAATAGGTATAGCCGCCCCCAATGTCGATCGCGCCGTGCCCGAGCCCGATATTGGGAATCCGCGTCGGATCATAGTCGCCGACGGGAACATTGCCCGTGACGTAAGCCATGTAATTGTCGACGCCATGGTTCCATAGCAGTTCCGCGAACGGTGCGAGGTCGCCGTAGGAGGTAAGCGATCCTTCCAGCATTCCGGTACGCGTCACCACAATCGGTCCGGCTATCGCAGTCAGCGTTCCGGCGATACTGGTGGCGGCTCTGCCGTACTGGCCCGATATGCCTACGACCAACTGACCGCCAAGCACCGCCGTCGCGAATGTATACGATGGCGTAAGGGCGACCAGATCGGCCCGCCCGCTCAGACTCAGATTCAAATTAACATTGACGTTCGCGGGAATTTTGCCGGCCAGGATCTCTTTGGCTGCAGCAGCACTCCCAGCGGCGGCGACGCTGGAATGGTAATCGATCACGCTGAGCGCCCAGCCCGGTGTCTGCTGCATGGCGGCGAGACTCGCAAACTGACCCGGAAACCAGAATGAGCTACCGCCCTGGTCGGCATGCGAAACATCAGCGCAAAGCACGAGAGCAGCCCCCGCTGTCGCATAGTTGATGACGCAGCTTCCCGGCTTGTTTGATCTCATTGCAAACCTCTGGGCGGCATTTGCAACCAGTGGCGGGCTACTGCAAAGCGCCCCGCGAACCGCGGAGCCTTAAGTTACGACGGGCATCCAATACTAGGGCACAAGCAGCGTCCAAATCCGTGACAGAATGGTAACAGCGGCGGATATTAGTATTACGGCGACGACGCAGTCTCGGCTCGACCAAGAGTGCCGGCCCCCGAAGACAGGGCGGACAAGGCCTGCCTTCGTGGGGTAAGCGTATGAGGAGACGCCCTACCCCCTCAGACCGCATCCGCTCGCAGCAGTGTGTCAACCGTGATGGTGCCCCGCGCGCGGGAGACGCAGGCGCAGATCTTCTGGTTGCTTTGCTTCTGATGGTCGCTGAAGAAGACGTCGCGATGATCGATCTCGCCATCGACGGCGACCACGTCGATGGCGCACAGGCCGCATTCGCCGCGCTTGCAATCGTACATCACGTCGTGGCCGCTGGCGTTGAGGACATCAAGCATCGAGCGCTCGCGTGGGATCTCCAGCTCGACATCGGAGC
This sequence comes from Bradyrhizobium sp. Kon58, assembly GCF_055807455.1. Taxonomy (NCBI): domain Bacteria; kingdom Pseudomonadati; phylum Pseudomonadota; class Alphaproteobacteria; order Hyphomicrobiales; family Nitrobacteraceae; genus Bradyrhizobium; species Bradyrhizobium sp. Kon58. The sequence continues at coordinate 9,855 of NZ_JBVVOT010000038.1, read as the reverse complement.
CTTTCAGGCGCACGCGAAATGTCTCGGTCGGCAGCGTGCCGCTCGAACCAAAAGTCTCGTAGCGAAGATCGGGAAGCGGATGGCCGGCGCCGATCCAGGCGTGGCGCGCGGCATCCAGCATCCGCATCGGGCCGCAGAATAGCGCCAGCGCATCCTTGGGCACCGAGGCGAACAGGGCGTCGAGATCGATCCGCTTGCCCTCATCGCTGGCGTGAACGACCAGGCGATCACCGAGCATCGCGGCGAGATCGTCGAGATAGGCAGCCTCGGCGCGCGAGCGCACCGCGTAATGCAGCGTGACATCCGCGCCGCGCTTCGCCAGCGCCTGCGCCGCACCGAGGATCGGCGTGATGCCGATGCCGCCGGCGATCAAGCAGTAGTTCTGGCGCGCCCAGTCGACCGCGAGCAGCGAGGCGGGCGTCGTGATGTCGAGCCGCGCGCCCGGCTGCAACGACCACATATAGCGCGAGCCGCCACGCGAATCCTCGGCGCGGCGCACCGCGATCCTTAAACCCTGCGACGAGGCTTCCCCGACCAGCGAATAGGACCGCGTCTCCGGCTGCCCGTCGATGGTGACGCTGATATTGATGTGGCTGCCGACCGGATAGGCGGCGCCATCGAACTGGTCCGGCCGGATCAGGAATTCGCGGATGCCCGGCGCAAGATCGCGCGTCGAGACGAGCGTCGCCGGACTCCAGGTTTCGATGAAGCGCATGACACTCCCCTCAATCGGTTGCGGTCTTGATCAGCGCAAGCGCCGGCAGCAGGTCGAGATGGGTCCGGTTGCGTAGCGCAAGCCGCAGATTGCGCACCGCGAGCCGCGCATGCTCGCGCATGACCGCTTCGGCGCGGGCGCCTTCGCGGTTCTCGATGGCGTCGATCACGACGCGGTGGTGCTCCTGCCCGATGATCAGGATCTGCTGCGCTTCGGGCAGCGCGGACTGCGCCATCACGAAACCGCTTGGGGATGCAAACGGCAGCGACGAGGCGCGGTCGATCTGCCGGATCAGCGGCGGGCTTCGCGACAATTCGGTGAGCAGGGCGTGGAAGCGCGCGTTCAGCGTGACATAGGACGAGAACGCATCGACCGAGATCGGGACCTGGCGCAGCAATTCGTCGATCGCGGCCAGGCACTCCTTCAGCGGCTCGAGCTCGCGCGCGGACACGCCGCGCTCGGCGGCAAAGCGCGCGGCGAGCCCCTCCAGCGTGCCGCGCAGCTCGATAGAATCGGAGATGTCGCGCTCGGAGAACGCCTTCACCATGAAGCCGCCGGAGGGAATCGCCTCCAAGAGGCCCTCCTCCTCCAGCCGCACCAGCGCCATGCGCACCGGGGTGCGCGAGGCGCCGGTGGTCTCCACCGCCTGGAGCTCGGAGATGCGCTCGCCCGGACGCAACGAGCCCGACAGGAGCTGATCGCGCAGCGCGAGCTGCGCCTTCACGGTCTGCGAGACGGAGCGGTCGACCTCACGCTCGGCCATGTCGGCTTACTCCGCGGCCTGGAGGTGCTGCGGCGGGTTTTCCTTCGCCACCATCTTGTCGATCAGCTTGCGCGTCCACATCGCGCCGGCGTCGATGTTGAGATTGTAGAAGATCCGATCGGGGCTCTCGTCCATCGCGCGCTGCTGCGCCTCGAGGATCAGCTCGTCCTCGTGGAAGATGCCGGAGACGCCGTCGCGGATCTCGGTGGTGATGCGCTGCTCGCCGAGCTGATAGTTGCGCACGAAGGCCCAGAAATAGTGGCAGGTCTTCTCGGTCTCCGGCGTGATGGTGTTGAGCACGAAGCCGTTGACGCCCTGCGAGCGGTCGCCTTCGGGCGCGCCGGTGCCGGTCGGTGCCACGCCGACGTCGATGGCAATGGTGCACGGCGCCTCGAAGCGGATGATCTGCCAGCGGTCGACGAGGCCGGATTTGCCGAGTTGTTTCGCCCAGAACGGCGGCGCTTCGATGCCGCGCATCCAGCGCGTCACCGTGACAGTCTTCTCGCCATGGGTGACGTCGAACGGCGCCTCTGCGACCGCCTCGTTGCCGATGGACGAGCCGTGCACGAACGTCTCGTGGGTGAGGTCCATGAGATTGTCGAGCACGAGGCGGTAGTCGCAATTGACGTGAATGGTCTTGCCGTCGCCGGCCCAGGCCGGGTCGTGATTCCAATGCAGGTCGGGCACCAGCGCGGGATCGGCCAGCGCGGGATCGCCCATCCAGAGCCAGATGTAGCGGTGACGCTCGACCACGGGATAGGCGCGCACGCAAGCCGACGGGTTGATGGTCTCCTGCGACGGCATGAAGGTGCAGCGCCCTTGCGCGTTGTATTTCAGGCCGTGATAACCGCAGACGACGGTGTCGCCTTCGAGCCGGCCCTTGGACAGCGGCACCAGGCGGTGCCAGCAGGCATCCTCCAGCGCGGCCACCGAGCCATCGGCCTTGCGGTACATCACGACGTGCTTGCCGCAGATCGTCCGCGGCAGCAGTGCCGGCTTCACATCGGCGTCCCAGGCGGCGGCATACCAGGCGTTCATCGGGAAGGGTTTTGTCACCGGTCTCACTCCCAAGGCTTATCAATACGTTATGTATACAATAGCGGAGGAGCGGAATCGTTCAAGGCGGAATTTACCCTACCATAATACCGTTATTCTTATTCCGGTATACAGACGAGATATTGTCCCAGCGGCGCACCCGCAAACTCGTCATGCCCGGGCTTGTCCCGGGCATCCACGGTCGTGGTGCCGCGCCAAAGACGTGGATGGCCGGGATAAACCCGGCCATGACGGCGCTGCAACGGCTACGCGAATGTACGCGGGTAGGCGCCCGCGACGATTACGCCCCGAACACCTTCGCCAACCCTGCCTGAGCCTCCTGCTGAATCGCCTTCAGGTGCTCGGGGCTGCGAAAACTCTCCGCATAGATCTTGTAGACGTCCTCGGTGCCTGACGGCCTGGCGGCGAACCAGCCGAAATCGGTTTCGACCTTGATGCCGCCGAACGGCTGGCCGTTGCCGGGCGCCTTGCTCAGCGTGGCGCGGACGGGATCGCCGGCGAGATCCTTCAGGCCGAGCTGCTCGGGCGTGACGGACTTCAGGATGTTTTTCTGCGGCGTGGTGGCGGCGACGTCGATGCGCGCGTAATGCGGCACGCCGAACTCGGCGGTGAGGTCGTTGAAGAGCTGGCTCGGATCGCGGCCGGTCTTGGCCATGATCTCGGCCGCGAGCAGGCCGAGGATGATGCCGTCCTTGTCGGTCGTCCACACCGTGCCGTCGCGGCGCAGAAACGAGGCGCCTGCACTCTCCTCGCCGCCGAAGCCGAAGCCGCCCGTGAGGAGACCGTCGACGAACCATTTGAAGCCGACCGGGGTCTCGACCAGCTTGCGGCCGAGTTTCTTCGCGACGCGGTCGATGATCGAGCTCGACACCACGGTCTTGCCGATCGCGGCGTCCTTGCCCCAGTTCGGGCGGTGCGCGAACAAATAGAAGATCGCGGTCGCGAGATAATGGTTCGGATTCATCAGGCCGCCGGTGCGCGTCACGATGCCGTGGCGGTCCGCGTCGGTGTCGTTGGCGAAGGCGACGTCGAAGCGGTCGCGCATCGCGATCAGGCTCGCCATCGCGTAAGGCGAGGAACAGTCCATGCGGATCTTGCCGTCCCAGTCCACCGTCATGAAGCGGAAGGTTGGGTCGATCGCCTCGTTCACGACCGTGGCCTTCAGGCCGTAGCGCTCGATGATGGGATGCCAGTAATGCACGGCGGCGCCACCGAGCGGATCGATGCCGATATTGACGCCGGCGGATTTGACCAGGTCGAGATCGACGACGTTGCCGAGATCGGCGACATAGGGTGTGACGTAGTCATAGGCGTGGACGTTCGCGGCTTTGCGTGCCCTGGCGTAGTCGATGCGGTTCACGCCCTTGAGGCCGTCGGCGAGATAGGCGTTGGCGCGCTTCTCGATCACGGAGGTCGCGTCGGTGTCGGCCGGCCCGCCATGCGGCGGATTGTATTTGTAGCCGCCGTCCTCGGGCGGATTGTGTGACGGCGTGACGACGACGCCGTCGGCAAGGCCCGAGGTGCGGCCCTTGTTGTAGGTCAGGATCGCGTGCGAGATCACCGGCGTCGGCGTGTAGCCGCCGTCCTTGTCGATCATGATGTCGACGCCGTTGGCCGCGAACACCTCGACGGCGCTAACGAGCGCGGGCTCGGCCAGCGCATGGGTGTCGATGCCGATAAAGAGCGGACCGGTCAGCCCCTTTTCACGCCGATAATCACAGATTGCCTGCGTCGTCGCCAGGATATGGCCCTCGTTGAAGCTGGTCTTGAACGAGGTGCCGCGATGGCCGGAGGTGCCGAACGCCACCCGTTGCGCGGGATCGGCGACATCGGGCTTGCCGGCGAAATAGGCCGTCACCAGCCGCGGAACGTTGGTGAGCGCGTCCGGCGAGGCCTGCTTGCCCGCCGCGGGATGAACATCAGCCACTGGATATACCTCGTCCTGTCGTAGAATTGCGCGATACCATAGCATCGGCCAAGGCCCCGCCAAGAGCACAACACCCGCGATGGGGCGGCCGTTCCTGAGATCATGCTATGGTCTTTCGATCGGGGCTTTTCGAGTCGGGGCATGACGCTGTTTCAGAGGCTTCTGGTTGTTCTGATGGCCTGGCTTGCGACGGTTGGCATTGCGCCCGATGCCATGGCCGCGGAGTTCTACACCGAGGATTTGCGTATCCCGATGGCCGAGGCCGGACCGCAGGGGCTGGAGGCGTTCCTGGTCCGGCCGGCCGGGACCAGGCGCTATCCGCTCGCGCTGCTCAGCCACGGCTCGCCGCGCAGCTTCGACGATCGCGCGACGATGTCCGCGCACAAATATTACGGCATCGCCCTCGAATACGCCCGGCGCGGTTTCGCCGCGCTGATCGTGATGCGACGCGGCTACGGCACCTCGCCCGGTGGGCGCGTCGACAGCGTCAGCGGCTGCGCCAATGCCGCTTATCTGCCAGCTGCGGCGGTCGCGGTGGCGGATTTGCGCGCGGCGATCGAGGCGATGGCGCGGAGGGCCGACGTCACCACCTCGGGCATGATCGCAGCCGGCCATTCCGCCGGCGGGTTCGCCACCGTCGCCTTGACCGCGCAGGCGCCAGCGGGTCTCGCCGCCGCGATCAGCTTTGCCGGCGGGCGCGGCTCGCGCGACGATGACGACGTCTGCAACCCGAACGGGCTGGTGCAGGCCTTCGCCACGTTCGGCAAAACCTCGCGCGCGCCGATGCTGTGGGTCTATGCCAGCAACGATTCCTACTTCGGTCCCGACCTCGCGCGCCGCCTCCATGACGGATTTCGCGCCAGCGGCGGCAACGCGAAATTCGTCGCAGCGCCGCCTTACGGTGACGATGGCCACTATCTCTATTCGGTGGTGAGCCGTCCGCAATGGACGCCATATCTCGACGCCTTCCTGCGCGAGCGAGGTCTCGGCCACGATGTCCTGAGCCCGCCCGATCCGCTCCCGCCGCCAGGCCAGCTCAGCGAGGCCGCGCGGGCCGAGTTCGCGCGCTATCTCGCCAGCACGATGCCGCACAAGGCTTTTGCGGTGTCGCCGAACGGCGGTTACGGCTGGCGTTCGGGGCGCGCGACCGCCGACGACGCCCAGCGCGATTCACTTGGCGCCTGCACAAAATGGTCGCCCACCTGCACGCTCTATGCGGTCGACGACAAATTGGCCGGGGCTGCGCCAAGCACATCAACCGACCAGAGCTCGCGGTCGCGATAGCCTCGCTGCTCCGCTGGCCGTTCGCGCCGTCCGAGCCGGGCCGCGCCCCGGGCCGTCAGAAAATCGGTTGTTAACTCGAAAGAGATAATACGTGTCCATGCTGCGGGATCGAACACACATCAATGCCCGCGCGGCGTGGACACACGTTGCGATCGCTGTGCTTTGGTTGGCATCCACCTCCGTGCACGCCCAGAACGCCGTGGAACCGGCGTTGGCGGCGGGCGGTCGCGATGCAGATCTCGGCGCCGGAGAGACGCCGGCATCGCGAGCGGCAATCCGAAAAATTATCGAAAGAGAAACGGCCAAGACCGATCTGCCCGCGGACATCGCGGAGGCCGTCGTCTTCGTTGAAAGCGGTTACAATCCGGCCACCATCGGCGCCGTCGGCGAGATCGGCCTCATGCAGGTTCGGCCCGAGACGGCAGCGATGCTCGGATTTCGGGGAAATAACGCAGAGCTCACAGAGCCCGATATCAACATCCACTACGGCGTTCTCTATCTGAGCCGCGCATGGCGCCTGGCAGGCGGGGAGCTTTGCCGTGCCCTGATGAAATATCGAGCAGGTCATGACGAGGAGTCCATGACTCCGCGCTCGCAGGTCTATTGTCATCGCGCCCGCAACCGTCTTGTCGCCATGAACTCGACGAGTGTGGGAAACCAGGCTGCGGCCGTCCCAGATGTGGCACCGGCACCAACTACGCCCCCCGCCATCTCGAAGTCAGCGCACCATCAGAAGTCCGCGCACAATCAAAAGGGACCGGCACAGCCGAAGGACGTTTACGCGCGGTACCGTCAAGGCACGGCGGTCGCGAGCAGGGCATATTGGGCAGCACAGGAAGCCCGGGTCCGCCTCATCAAGGCTCGCGTCGAAGCCAAGTGGAAACGGGTCGCATCACGCCAATAGAATTGCCTGCCTTGAGACGAGCAGCGGTTGGACCAACGACATTTTTTGAAACCGAACCTGAATAGAGATCATGCACAATAGTTTGAGAGTTTTGTTTGCAATCGTCGCGACCGGCGCCGTGGCCTTGTCGGCCTTTCTCGCGATTCGGTTCCTGGTCGGTTTCAGTGGCTGAACCCGATGGCGCCGCCGGCACCATTTCGTGCTGCGCTTGGGTCTAGAGCCGCTCGCTCAGCGCGAGCTTGTAGCCGACGCCGGTGACGGTGGTGATGACGGGCGTGCCGCTGCCGACGAGCTTGCGCCGCAGTCTCGCCACCAGGGCATCGACAGTGCGGATGTCGACCTCGGCCTGGCGATTGCTGACGACCTCGATCAGATAGTCGCGGCTGAGCGGCCTGCCGTCGGCTCCGACGAGCGCCGCAAGCAGGTCGAATTCAGCGCGCGTCAGCGCCACCGGCTTGCCGTCGCTGCCGAGCAGCTCGCGCCGCGTCAGGTCGATGATCCAGTCGCCAAACGCGATCGAATTGTGGGTGCGCGCCGCCTTGCGGTCGATCGAGCGCCGCCGCAGCACGCTTCGCGCGCGTGCGAGCAGGTCGCGCAAATTGATCGGCTTGGTAACGTAGTGGTCGCCCGCGATCTCGAGGCCGAGGATGCGATCGACATCGGTGTCGCGGCGAGTCACGAAGATGATGCCCGCATTGCTGGTCGCCTGGATCTCCTTGGCGAGATCGAAGCCATCGCCGTCGGGCAGCTGCAGGTCGAGAAACACGAGATCGGTCCGCGTCCGCAGCGCCTGGCGGCATTCGGCGCAGGAGCCGGCGCCGACCACGTCGAAATTGTTCTCGCTGAAATAACCGACCAGCATCGTCCGCGTCACCGGATCATCCTCGACGACGATCAGCCGCTCGCGGCCAGCGACACGCGATTCCTGAACTGCGGAATCAGCCACGATGCTGGATGTCCTGTGTGCTTGCGAACCGGCCTGGATGCTCAGGTCGCCGAGCGCGCCGTCCTGTGAACGTACATTCACGACTTGTTCGAGCCCCCTCGAATTGCCTGCTGCAACACTAGGCGCGTTATCGCGCCCAAACAACATTGGTCACGATCTGGCCGTATTAAGTATGAATTGGCCCACACTTCTCGTCCCGCGCATCATGTTCGGGAGCCCCGCACAGGCGGCAGTCGTGCGGGGCTGAAGCCCCTCCCGCCACCGCTTGCCTCGCCGAGAGCTTCAAATCTACTGTGGCGTCCCGAAAAGTCTGCCCCTGGAGGTGGCGCCATGGAAGTCATCCTGCTCGGCACCGGCGGCCCACGCCCGGACCCGCGCCGCATGGCGACGACCACGCTGATCAGGCTCGGCGGGGAAAATATCCTGATCGATGCAGGCCGCGGCGTCATGGTTCAGCTCAGCAAGGCCGGCGTACCGCTCGGCTCCATCAACACGGTCTTTCTCACCCATCACCATTTCGACCACATCGGCGACCTCTACGACGTGATGCTCAATTCATGGATGCACGGGCGCAAGGACGATCTGCGCATCTATGGACCGCCGGATACCGAACGGCTCGTCAATACGCTGGTCACGCAGGTCTACGACAAGGACATCGCCTGGCGCGATCAGGGCGAGCCGAGCTTCGGCGGCTGGAAACCAGTCGTCGCGACCGACATTATACCGGGCCCCGTTCTCGACACCGGGCCCTGGAAGATCAGCGCCGAACTGGTCTCGCATGGCGACGGCCTCGACATGTCGCCGGCCTTCCTCGCACGCTGGATGTGTCTCGGCTATCGCTTCGAGGCTGAGGGCAAGGTCATTGCAATTTCCGGCGACACGGTGCCCTGCCCCGGTCTCGAACGGTTGGCTGACGGGGCCGACCTGCTGGTCCAGTGCTGCTTCCTCGCCACGCCGGAGATCGACAACGAGCACCTGCGCCGGCTTGCCAAATTCACGATCGCCTGCGGCGATACAGTCGGCAAGGTCGCGGCCAAGGCCGGCGTCAAGAAGCTCGCGCTGACCCATCACCGGCCTCGCACCGACGATTCCATGCTGAATGCGCTGCTTGCGGACGTCAGGCGGGACTATTCGGGTCCTGTCGTGCTCGGCGAGGACCTCACGCGGATCGAGGTCTGAGAACTCGAGATGCGTGAAGGCCGTGCGACCTCACGACGATCCAACCTCAACCCGGAATGACAACTGCTCTTCCGTTCCGGGCGCGATGTGCATCAGGCCTGGCTTGTCGCTGAACTCGCCGTCGAAGCCGGCGGGACTGGCATAGCCGCGCCAGGGCTCGATGCAGAGGAACGGCGCGCCCGACGGTTTCGACCAGACGCCAAGCTCCCGAAAGCCGCGCCATGACATTTCAACCACGGCCCGGTGGAAGCGCCCTGCTCCACGGTATAGCGGACCGAATTGCTCGCGATCCGATCGAAGATGATTGCGTCGTCGACGAACAGGGATTCGGACAAGGGCAACACGGATCCTTTGACCGGGCTCGGCTCGGTTGCCGGGCGCAGCAAGCCGCCATCGAGACGGCGGACGGGCGATGGCTCTGCGTTCGCGAAGCTCAGCGCGTAGCTCTCCTTCGCCAGCCCCGGTTGGAGCGGCCAGTTGAAAGCGGGATGGCCGCCGAGCGAGGCCGGCAAGATCTCCTTGCCGGTGTTCGCGATCACGAGTGAAAGATCGAGACCGGATTCGTCGAGCGCATAGGTTGTCGTCAGGCGGAACGCGAAGGGGTAGAGCGCGCGCGTCGTCTCGCTGTCTTCGAGCACCAGGACACAGCGTCTTTCGCCGCATTCCACCCACGCAAAGCGGCTGTCACGCGCAAAGCCGTGCTGGGTCATCCGGTAGGTCCTGCCCCGGTGCCGCAATTCGTCATTGGCGAGGCGCCCGACGATCGGAAATAGCAGCGGCGCATGGCGCGGCCAAGCCGGCTCCGCCTGCCAGACGAACTCGATGCCGGCATCGCTCGCCAGCGAACACATCTCCGCGCCTTGCGCCTTGATGGTCGCGGTGAGCCCGCCGTGGCGGATCGTGTGCGTGTCGTCCGTCATAACAGCCTGTTCCGATCATCGCAGTTCACAGGACAGTTTCCAGATGTTCGCCGAATGTTGGAGCGACACTCTACTCAAGAGCGCTGGTAGTCGTCTTCAATCCGGATGATGTCGTCTTCCCCGAGATAGCTTCCCGTCTGGACCTCGATCAGCTCCAGCAT
>NZ_JBVVOT010000037.1:0-63591 GCF_055807455.1 Bradyrhizobium sp. Kon58 | reverse complement strand
CGTGTGGGCCATCGCCGGCAGATCGATCGGTTTCTCCAGGATCAGCACGTCGTGGAATTCCGGACTGATCGTGACCTTGTCGTATCCGGTCGTGAAGAGGAAGGGTATGTTCCGTGCCTTCAGTTCGCGTGCGACAGGAAAGATCATCTCGCTGCGGATGTTCACGTCGAGGACGGCGGCATCCAGGACTCCGCCGTCGTGCAGGATCCTGAGTGCGTCGTCGAGATCACCGACTGGCCCCGCGACCTCTGCACCGAGCGCCTGACATGCCTTGCCAATGTCGTCGGCGAGAAAATATTCGTCCTCGACAATGAAGATGCGCCGCCCGCTGAGCGGCGACTGTGGACCTGACGATCCAGGCGAAATCGCCATGGTTCCTTCCATCCCTTACCTTCCGTAGGAACATAGGGCGGTCACCCGCCTTGGTATAACGATACAACCGAAAGTGGGTTCCATGAGCAACCGCGACATCATCGTCATAGGTGGCTCGGCCGGCGCGACCGCACCGCTGAAGCAGATCCTGGGCCGGCTGCCGCCCGATCTGCCCGCGGCGGTGTTCATCGTGCTGCACATCCCGGCGCAGGGCATCGGCATTCTCTCGACGGTCGCCAGCCACGCCGGGCCGCTCCCGGTCCGGCAGGCCGAAAACGGCATGAAGATCGAGCCGGGCCAAGTTTATCTGGCCGCGCCGGACCATCATCTGCTGCTGTCCGGGGATCACCTGTTCCTCGGGCGCGGTCCGCGCGAGAACATGGTCCGGCCGGCCATCGACGCCTTGTTCCGCTCGGCCGCCATCAATTACGGCCCGCGCGTCATCGGTGTGCTCCTCAGCGGCCTGTTGTCCGACGGTGCGGCCGGTCTCAATGCCATCAAGCGTTGCGGCGGGATTTCGGTGGTTCAGGACCCCTCGGACGCCATCGCCGATGAAATGCCAAGAAGCGCCCTGGAGGCGAGCATCATCGATCTTTGCGTCCCCGGCGTCGGAATGGGCGACGTTCTGTCCGATCTCGCCAGGGAAGTTGCGGGTGCCGCGCTGCCGATCCCGCCGGAGATCCGGCTCGAGGTCGAGATCGCGGCCGGCGAACGGATCGGCAGTGACAGTCTCGTCTCGATGGCCGATCCGGTTGCGCTGACCTGTCCCGCCTGCGGGGGCGTCCTGTCCGAGATGAAGGAATCGCACCCGATGCGCTTCCGGTGCCAGGTCGGCCACGCCTTTGCCGCCGACGTCCTCGCAAAAGAGCAGGAGGGGCAAGTGGATGAAGCCCTGCGGGTCGCACTGCGCATTATAGAGGAGCGGGCCGAGCTGGTGCAGCGCATGGCCGCCGACGGCCGGCGCAACGGCCGGCCTGCGGTGGCCGAGATGTACCAGGCGCGCGCGGCCGAATATCGCGAATATGCCGACATGATCCGGCGTGTCGTGCTAAAATCGCTCGATCCTCCGGTTCGCAAACGGGAGGCTTGAGGGTCGCCATGACCATTTCCCTCGCCGAATGGACCGAGCAGCTCGATACCGAGCGCCGCCATCTGATAAAGGCTGATCGGGATATCGAGGAGGGTTGCCAGCGCATCCGCGATCAGGAGGATCGGATCCGCGAACTCAGTGCCGGTGGCCACGACGCAGGCCAGGCGGAGCGGTTGGTCGAGGTGCTGAAGCAGACCCTGACGGAATGGCTCCGCCACCGCATCCTGATCGAGCAGCGGATTAGCTATCTCCGGCAGCAAGTCGGTCCGGAGTGATCCGGGGGTAGCCGCCGCCCGAGCTCCATCGCGGGCTCCTACATCTCTGGTCGGCAATTGACAACGATGTTCGCCGTATGGAACGCAGCGCGACGTTTCCGCCTTCCACCTATTGGGATAACATCATTTCTGCTATTGCCGCGAGCGGGCGTCCCGCTTCACGCCGATGAATGAGAGCTACCGAGACCATGCATGAAATCGGCGACCAGTCGGTCGAAAGAGAGCGCCAGACCAGGTCTCCGCTGATCATCGGGGTGGGCGCCGCGCCGACAGCTCTGGATAGTGTCGAGCGGTTCTTTTCCAGGCTGACCATAAGCGCCGACCAAGCCGTCGTGCTCGCGTTCCAGCATCATGAGGCCCTCGACGAGCCGCGGCTGCGCGAGATCGTGCGAAATTCCCACGGTGGCAAGATTTCCGACGTCGGTAACGGCCAGACCATCGAGGGTGGCACGATTTATCTGTGCCCGCCGGCGATGATTACGACGATCCAGGACGGTCGCTTCGCGGTCCGCGAGGCCGAGCAGGCGCCCGGGGAGCGGGCTACGATCGACAGCTTCCTGGTGTCGCTGGCGGAAGAACGCGCCGAGCAGTCGATCGGCGTGATCCTGTCCGGCATCGGCGGCGATGGCACGCTGGGTACCGCGACACTGAAGGATCACGGTGGCCTTGCCATCGCAGAAAAAGGCGCGAGCGACGAGGCGGATCATCTGAAGGACGCCGACACGCCGGCCGCGATCGCCGACTACGTGCTGACCGCGGAAGACATCGCCGAGCACATCCAGGTCTATGCCCGTCATCTGCGCCGGCTGGAGGAGAAGCAGGGGTTCGACGAGGTGCTCGCCGCTGCGGCGACCTCGCTGTCGCGCATCGCCGACATCCTGCGCAGCAGGACCGGCAATGATTTCCACGGCTACAAGCAGAACACCTTCCTGCGTCGCGTGCAGCGGCGGATGCAGGTGGTTCAGATCGCCGAGATTTCGGCTTATGTCGATTTCCTGCGCAACGACGAGGACGAGGCGCAGCACCTCTTCAACGACCTCTTGATCGGCGTCACCGAATTCTTCCGCGATAAGCGCGAATTCGACGTGCTGGAGAGCCAGATCGTCCCGAGGCTCTTCGAAGGCAAGGATGCCGGCCAGCAGGTTCGGGTCTGGGTGCTCGGCTGCGCCACCGGAGAGGAGGCCTATTCGATCGGTATCCTCCTGCGCGAGCACATGGCGAAAATGGACTCCGCGCCGCAGGTTCAGATCTTCGCGACCGATATCGACGGACGGGCGCTGGCGACCGCGCGCGTCGGCCGCTACCGCACCAAGATCGAGGCGGACATGACCAGCGAGCGCCTGGCGCGCTGGTTCGTGCGCGAGGGTGATACCTATTGCGTGGTCAAGGAGCTGCGCGAGATGTGCATCTTCTCGCAGCACAATGTCATCAAGGACGCACCGTTCTCGAAGCTCGATCTCGTCTCCTGCCGCAACCTGCTGATCTACCTGAATGCCGAATTGCAGAACCGGGTGATCCCGCTATTCCACTTCGCGGTTCTGCCGGATCGGTTCCTGTTCCTCGGCAATTCCGAGAACGTGACGCGGCATCCAAAACTGTTTGTGCCGATCGACCGCCGCGCCCGTATCTTCAAGAAGCTCGAGACCGGAACGCGGCTGCCGCCGGAATTTCCGATCACGACCTCCGCAGGGAGGGCAAACCTCGAGGTGGCGCCGGCGCGCTCCTTCCGCCCCGACATCGGGCTGGAGCGCCGCGCGCAACGGATCGCGGAGCGCTATGCGCCCGCTTATGTCATCGCCGACAGCAACTTTCAGGTCCTGCACTTCTCCGGGCGCACCGGCCGCTACATCGAGCCGACGGCGGGCGCCGCCACCCTCGATCTGCTCCAACTCGTCCACCGCGATCTCCGCCTCGACCTGCGCGCAGTGCTCAGCCGCGCGTCAGAGACCAACGAGCCGGCCCATGCCGAGCAGGTGCAGCTCGGCGCCAACGGCCAGCACATTCCCGTCGACATCACGGTGGAGCCGATCCAGGAGGGCGGCAGCGGCGATCGCAATTTTGTCGTCCTGTTCAAGGATGGTCCGGTGCGCGCCATCGATGCCGACGCAGGCAAGCCCAATGCGTTGGTGCAGACCGAGCATGTCGAGCGTATCGAAGGCGAGTTGCGGGCGACGCGGGAGCGCCTTCAGGCAACCATCGAAGAGCTCGAAAGCACCAACGAGGAGCTGAAATCCTCGAACGAGGAATATCAGTCGCTCAATGAAGAGCTTCAGTCCGCGAACGAAGAGCTCGAAACCTCACGCGAGGAACTGCAGTCGGTCAACGAGGAATTGACCACCGTAAACGGCGAGCTGGCTCACCGCGTCCAGGAATTGACGCGCGCCACCAGCGACCTCGAGAACTTCCTGGAGAGCACGCAGATCGCGACCGTGTTCCTCGACAACGATTTGCGCGTGATGAACTTCACGCCGGCGATTACACAGGTCCTGCATCTCGTCGAAACCGACAGAGGCCGCCCCATCGCGCACATCAAGGCGCGCATCCCGATCGAGGACCTCTATGACGACATTCGCGGCGTGCTGCGGACGCTCGTTATCGCCGAGCGCGAGCTGAGGGCGCCGGACAGCGGCACGCGCTACATCGTGCGCATTCTGCCCTATCGCAGCATCGACAACTTCATCGCCGGCGTCGTGATCACGTTCGTCGACATCACTGCCATTACCCGCGCCGAGGAGCGGCAGCGCCTGCTGCTGGCCGAACTCCAGCATCGGGTTCGTAACACGCTCGGCGTGGTGCGCTCGATCGCCCGTCGCACGGCCGATACGAGCTCGACGGTGGAGGAGTTTGCCTCCCATCTCGACGGCCGGCTCAACGCTTTCGCCCGTACCCAGGCGCTGGTGACCCGCGATCCCGAAGGCGGCGTGGATCTCGAATATCTCGCCGTCGAGGAGCTGCTGGCCTATAATGCCAGGGAAGGCGAGCAGGTACGTGTCAGCGGCCCCACGGTGCGTTTCCATTCGAAGGCCGCGGAAACCTTTGCGCTTGCCATTCACGAGCTCGCAACCAACGCGCTGAAATACGGCGCCCTGAGCCGGCCGACAGGTCGCATCGAGATTTCCTGGCGCCTCGAGCAGGGCACCGACCCGGCGGAGCTGGTGTTCGAGTGGCGGGAGCGCGGCGGGCCGCCGGTTGCGCCGCCGCCGCATAAAGGATTTGGGACCGAGCTCCTGGAGCGCACACTCGCGTTCGAGTTCAAGGGGCAGACCACGATGGCGTTCAATCCCAGGGGATTGGAATGCACGATCACCATTCCTCTCAGCAAGCGAGCGTTTCATACACCGGCGGTGGCCAACTGATGCCCTTGTCAACGCTAGATCGCAGCCAGGTGGACCCGGTCATTCGCCGGCTGAACGTGCTGAGGCCGTTGTCGACGGAGGCCCGCACCTCGCTCGAATACGCAATGCTCGAGGGACTCCAGCGCGCAGGGTCGGGCGAGGATCTGATCTCGGAGGGCGATCCGGTCGACAGCGTCCGCCTGGTCTTGTCGGGCTGGCTCTGCCGTTACAAGACGCTCGAGGACGGCCGACGCCAGATCGTCAATTTCCTTTTTCCCGGCGAGAGTTGCGACGCGCACGCGTTCCTGCTCTCGGTGATGGATCATTCCATCGCGGCGATGACGCCGGTCGTCTACACCGAAATCAAGCGCGCGCGGTTCGAGAGTCTGGTGGCTGCCGACCACTCGCTGGCGGAAGCTTTCTTGTGCGAGACGCTCGTCAACAACGCGATCCAGCGCGAATGGGCCATCAATCTCGGCCGCCGGGTCGCCTTTGAACGCGTGGCCCATCTGTTCTGCGAGATCATCGAGCGGTTGCGCCCCGTCGGCATGGTCGAGGGCAATTCCTGCGTGATGCCGGTGACGCAAATGGATCTTGCGGACGCCACCGGCCTGTCGGTGGTCCATCTCAACCGCACGGTTCAGGAGCTGCGTGCCTCCGGCCTGATCGTGCTGCGCGATCGCACGCTGACCATCACCGATCTCGATGCGCTCAAGGATGCGGCGCTGTTCTCGCCGAGCTATCTGCAACTCTATCGACGGAGCTAAGCGTTTGCTCGGCGTGGGGAACGTCGTACTTGATCCAGGTTAGCGTTCGCGAATGTTTTTTGAG
This sequence comes from Bradyrhizobium sp. Kon58, assembly GCF_055807455.1. Taxonomy (NCBI): domain Bacteria; kingdom Pseudomonadati; phylum Pseudomonadota; class Alphaproteobacteria; order Hyphomicrobiales; family Nitrobacteraceae; genus Bradyrhizobium; species Bradyrhizobium sp. Kon58. The sequence goes on along the minus strand of NZ_JBVVOT010000037.1, from coordinate 57,688 downwards.
CGGATGGCTGGTTTTGAGTAATCGACGTAACTTACGTAAAGGCAGTTTCGTCCCGAATCTTCTATCATCGCTCCATGAACGACGTCCTGCTTGCCCGCGCTGAGCGCGCGATCGAAGCAAGCCGCGCCCTCCGGGCGCAGCGCAGAGCGGTCGCGGATCAGCTTGATGACGCCACGCGCGAGGTGCGCCGTGTGGTGATGGAAAGCGCGATGCTGCGCTCGGAGCTCAAGGCCCTTCGCGACGACCGGGAAGAGCAGGGTCTCAGACACCGCGTGCCGCCGGACTAGAGCCGACGACACCAACGTGCAGCATGCGCCGGGATGGGCGTCCCACTTAACGCCGCTTCGCTGCTTTGGATCGCCTGTTGTAAGGCGAGCGGTTGACGGGCTTCAGCGAAATGCCTTCGCGCTGCGCCTTGCTGCGAATGGCCGCGACCGGGCGCTGCAGCTTGATGCTCATGACGCCCGTGGGCGTGTTTCCTTTCGCGAGCTGCTTCAGCTTGCTCACGTCAGCCGGTGTCCACCGTTCGCGCGCCCGGCGCTTGTACGCGGGATTAGCCTTGCGCGGGCCTTTGCGGCCGATCGGTGAACCCGGCCGTTTCCATGCTGCTTTCGCCATGATGATCCTCCTTCAAGTCCTTCATCAATCAGCGAATCAGCATTTCGGTTCCGGCGTAGTCGAAGCTGCGCCGGCGCGCGAGGGAATGCGCGCACCGTCGCTGCTAGGTCGTTTCGTTTCGCACCGGCAAAATCACGCACCGTTAACTTATTGAAATGCCGGAACCTGCGGTTGCGGCCGAAGCTGCCAACACTGCCGGGCTGGGCCGCCCCAACCGGCACGAAACTCTGGCCCCGGCGCCGACCTCCCGCCGGGGCCAATTCCTCCCATCCCAATTCCTTCCATCTGAAGGGCTTTGTGAAAGTACAATGACCGCGAAACGCAACCGCAGGAAACAGACCCAATCGCTCCAGGAGCGGTTGGCGGCATTCGCCCAAACCGCTCGCGAGCGTGCGCGCAGCCTGCCGCCCGGCAAGGAGCGCGACATGCTGCTTCAGCGCGCCATGCAGAACGAGGTGACCTCGAATTTGACGGACTGGCTGAGCGAACCCGTCTACCCGAGACGGGGAGGATGACGATGCGGAGCATCAAGCACTACCGCGCGTTCCAGATCGATCCGGACGGGCATGTGTTTGGTTGCATCAACCTGGTCTGCGACGATGATGAGCAGGCCAAGCGCGAGGCCGCCTCGCTCGTGCTGGTGCACCGCATCGAATTGTGGCGGCTGGACCAGCGCATCGCGCAGTTCGATGTGCCTCCGGAAGTTGTCCGCCAGTAGAGCAGGGAGACGAGAGCGAGAAGGAACCGCGCGCGGCGCCCCGGGTTGGTCGGACTGTACCGACCTCGCGAGGAGCCAGCATGACGGAAGCCGACATTCGCAAGGGGATGCCGCCCGTCAAGCTCTCGCGCGAGGCCTTCGAGCGCCGCTACCGGAGCCGGTTCGTCGATCCCGCCTTTGCACCGCTCCAGCGCGAGCTCGACGCCATCGTCGGTGCGGCCTGGGATGCCTACAGCAATTCACGCAAGGCCCCGCTGACGCGAAAGGCGGGCGCGGGATTCTCCGATCCCGACTACGACATCGCCATCGACTGGCTCGATGCGCGCGCGAAGATCCTGGCGGCGCAGCGGCGCCATGATGACGCGGACGAGACGCCGCGCATCCTCATCATCAACGGCTCGGCCCGCAGCGAGCACACCTGTCCCGGCGAGATGTCCAAGACCTGGCGACTGGTCGAACTCGCCAAGCCGGTCTTTGCCGAGCTTGGCTTTGCCGTCGACATCCTCGATCTGTCGCGCCTGGCTTCGGAGTTCGGCAAGACGATCCATCCCTGCAAATCCTGCGTCGGAACCGCGATGCCGCTCTGCCATTGGCCGTGCAGCTGCTATCCGAACTATTCGCTGGGGCAGACCGACGACTGGATGAACGATATCTATCCGCTGTGGGTCGCCGCGCACGGCATCCTGATCGTGACGCCGGTGAACTGGTATCACGTGCCCGCCGGACTGAAGGCGATGATGGATCGCATGGTCTGCGCCGACGGCGGCAATCCCGATCCGACCTCGACTCACGGCAAGAAGGCGGACGAAGCCAAGGCGCTGGAGCTGAAGGGCTGGTCTTATCCGCGCCATCTCGCCGGCCGTCATTTCGGTCTCGTCGTTCACGGCGATGCGGTCGGTGCCGAGGGCGTGCGCCGGGCCTTGTCGGATTGGTTGACCGACATGCAGCTGATCTCGGCGGGCCGCTTCGCCGAGCTCGATGGCTATGTCGGCTACATGGAGCCATACGCTACCTCGCACCGCGACCTCGATGACGACAGGGCGTTCCAGACTGAGGTGCAGAACGTCGCGCGCGCGCTCGGCAACGCGGTCCACCTGGCGCGGAGCGGACAGCTTCGCGCGCCCGGTGCGGGCCTGTCGGATCCAAACCCCAAATGACGACGAAGGATCAGCCGTATGATTGCCTGATCGTCGGCGGCGGCCCGGCCGGGCTGATGGCTGCGATCTACCTCGCGCGATTTCGGCGCCGCGTCTGCGTCGTGGACGCCGGCGCGAGCCGGGCGGCGCTGATCCCGCGCAGTCACAATGTGCCGGGCTTCGTCCACGGCCTGTCCGGTACCGACCTGCTCGCGCGCATGTCCGCGCAACTGGGCGAGCTCGCGGTCACGCGCGTTGATGCCGAGGTCACCGGCTTGCGGCGACACGATCACGGTTTTCAGGCGATCTGGAACGGCGGCGCGCATACGGCCTCTACCGTCATCCTTGCCAGCGGCATCGTCGACGCCCATCCGCCCTTCGACGAATGGCGCGCGGCGGTCGCAGACGGGCTGTTGCGCTACTGCCCCGTTTGCGACGCCTACGAGGCGATCGACCGCCGTATCGGCATCGTCGGTCCGCTTGACCGCGCCGCCGGCAAGGCGCTCTTCATGCGCGGCTACTCGCGCGACGTGACGCTGCTGGCAACGGGTGAGGATGACGGGAAGGCCGCGGCACCGGAGCTCAATGAAGCGGGTGTCGAGATCGTCGTCGCGCCCGGCCTGCGCCTGAGGCGGAGAGACCACTGCGTCGAGGCCGTCTTCGCAGGCGGCCACACGGCGCAATTCGACATGATCTATCCCGTGATGGGTGCGGAAGTGCGCTCGCATCTCGCGATGACGCTTGGGGCCGAACACACCGAAGACGGCCATCTGAAAGTCGACGACCATCAGCGCAGCTCGGTCGACGGGCTCTACGGCATCGGCGACGTCGTCACCGACCTGCACCAGATCTCGGTCGCGTTCGGCCACGCCGCGCTCGCCGCCTGCACGATCCACAACAGCCTGCCGCGGCGGCTGGCATGAGGAGCGGGGTATCGGACATTGGCAACAGAATCATCCTCGAAGACCGCGGTCTATGCGGCGCTCTTCGGCAATGTCCTGGTCGCGGTCACGAAGATCGGCGCCGCCGCCTGGACGGGAAGTTCGGCGATGACGAGCGAAGCGGTGCATTCGCTCGTCGACACGACCAACGAGATCCTGTTGCTCTACGGCTACCGGCGCGCGAGCCGTTCGCCCGACGAATCCCACCCGCTCGGCTATGGGCGCGAACTGTATTTCTGGAGCTTCATCGTTGCGCTGCTGATCTTCGCGCTGGGCGCCGGTGTCTCGCTGTATCAGGGCATTCTGCATGTCGCCGCGCCCGAGCCGATCGAAAGTCCGATCGTCAGCTTCGTGGTGCTCGGGCTGTCGTTCCTGTTTGAAGGCGGCTCCTGGCTGGTTGCCCTGCGGCGCTTCAGCCCGGACGGCCAGCGGTTCGGGTATTATCAGGCTTTCGTTCGCAGCAAGGATCCTCCGGCATTCATGGTGCTGCTCGAGGACAGCGCGGCGCTGGTCGGCATCGCCATTGCCGCGGCGGCCACTGCGGCCGCCGTATGGCTGAGCCAGCCGGTCTGGGACGGGATCGGTTCGATCCTGATCGGGATATTGCTGGCGATCGTGTCGATCGGTCTCGCGCGCGAGAGCAAGAGCCTGCTGATCGGCGAGCCTGCCGATCCGGAGCTTGCGCGATCGATCCTCGACATCGCAAGGCGGTCGCCCGGCGTGCTCAGGGCCAACGGCCTGCTGACGGTGCAGCTGTCGCCGGTCGAAATCGTTGCGGCCCTCAGCATCGAATTTGCGGATGACAAGCGCGCCGACGACATCGAGCGATGCGTCGTTGCGATCGAGAACGAGATACGCAAACGTCATCCAAGCGTGGCGGCGCTGTTCATCAAGCCGCAGACCGATGCTCGCTACCGGGCGGTGCGCGCGAGGCGTTACGGCTAGCTTTGCGAGGTTCCCCATAAGCCACAATCGGCACGACAGCAGGAACGATCACAACATCCCACGGGTTGAGCGGTGCAGGGGGCGAGCATTGGAGAAACCGGATGGCTCAATCCGAAGACATGACGCGCTGCATCGCGCTCTGCATGAGCTGCTACCAGACCTGCCTCGGCACCGCGATGAACCATTGCCTCGAGACCGGCGGCAAGCACGTCGAGCCCAAGCATTTCCGCCTGATGATGGCGTGCGCCGAAATGTGCCGGACGGCAGGGCATTTCATGCTGATCAACACGCCGCATCACCGGCACACATGCGGCGAATGCGCGGAAATCTGCAGCGAATGCGCCGAGGATTGCGAGCGGGTCGGTGGCATGGACGAGTGCGTCGCCATGTGCCGCTCCTGCGCACAATCCTGCCGTGCGATGGCGGCCTGAGGACAAGCCCATGCTGGAAGAGAAACTCACGGAAGCCATCGTCGAGGAGCTGAAGCGGCAGGCGGCCAACCGGCCGCAATCGCTGAAGGTCGAACGCGCGGACGATGCGAAAGCCTCGGAGGAGCTGATCGTCAACGGCAAGATCGACCTGGCCGCGCTGGTCATGGTGATCGCCGGATCGGTCGCCGGCGGGCCTTAGGTCCGGCCGTCAACGGCGCTCTCAGCCATACTCTTCGCCGATGCCGTATTCCCGGTAGATCTCCAGCGGATCGAGGTCGGGAAACAGCCGGCATTTGGCCTGGGCGAGATGCAGGCTCACCGCCGCCGGCTCCTTGCCGTTCGAGAGCATCTTGCGGATGTCGTCCATATGCGCGCTCGGCTGGTGCTTGGTGTCGAGCTGCTCCAGCGCGACCAGCGCAGTCGCCAGCGCCTCGGTCAGAACCCAGTCGTCGTGGCCGGTGATTCCCTTCTTCGGCATCGGCAGACCCCACATGTGGCGGCCCAGTCTATCGGGACTTCCGCCAAATCTCCAAGGAGCCGTTGCAGCCGGGCGGCACGCGGACCGGACCGGCGGCCGTGCTCCGGCTTGCATTATGGCCGGGCGTGGCTAAAAGGCGGCATTGCAGGGGCAATAGTATCTTTGTTGAAACAAAGTTGGCGTAGACGGGCCTGCATGGCATTCAGGCCGGCTGTTCCGGTCTGGGCTCCTGATCCCCGCATTTGCAACACGGTCCGGTTGCGCCACCCTTCAAGGCTTGAGCCCGCATGGTCTTTTTAAGCTTCGTCTATCGCTTCGTGACCAATTTCGCATTCATGGCGATGGTCTATTTCAGCCTGAATTTCATGGAGAAGTACCAGAACCGGGCGATTATCGCGATCCTGGTGCTGGTCTATACCGGCATGCGCGCAGCTTCGACGCTGCGGGCGTTCTACTTTTACCAGAAGATCGAGAAGCTGGAAGCCGAGACCAAGCGCCTTCAGGCCCCGCTCAATGACGGCGCTGGCGGAACGAGTGTGCGCAAGCAGGTCGTGGTTGACGTCGCCCGGCTGCGGCGCGACGGCGAGGTCAAGTCCTATATGGACCTGTTCTTCCTGGCGCTGATCGTCTTGCTCTGCGTCGCCAACATCATGCGACAGTAAGCTCTACTGCGCGCGCTTCTTCAGGCTCGCCACACGGGTCGGGCGCGGCGCAGTGCTCTTGGGCGCTGTACTTTTGGCGGCAGTGCCCTCGGTCTCTGCGGCATGCTTCGGTGTGCTATGAGCAGCGCGCGCGGTGCGGGGCGCGTGCGACTTGCCGGCTTTGCCCTTGGCCGCACGGGGCGTCTCGGCCGCCATTGCCAGGCGCGTCGCGGCGCGCCGCGACAAAGTCGTCGACAGCAGCACCTCGACCGAGCCCTCGGGGATCGCAAAGAGATCGCGGGCGGGCACGGGCAGGGTGGCCGCGACATTGGCGAGTGCCATGGTCTTGCGCGGCAGCAGCGGTTGGTGCGCGGTCTGCGCGTTGAGGTCGGCCAGCGAGGGCGCCGGAAGCGTTTTGGTCTGCGCGAACACGAAGTTCGGCACGGCCGGCCAGCGCGCGATCGGTGTGGTCTCGGTCGGCGGATGCAGCAGCCATTCCACCGGCGTTGTCGGCGTCGCCGGCTGCTCGGCGGTCGCGGGCACCACGTGCACGATGCGATAGCCGCGCGCCTTGAGGTCGCGGATGATCTTCGGCAGCGCCGCCACCGTGCGGGCCTGGATGTCGTGCAGCAGCAGGATGCCCTTGCCCTTGGCCTCAAGCCGCTGGATCGCGAGCTGATAGACGCGATCGGACGACACATGGCGCCAGTCGTCGGCCGGGAAATCGGCGCTCCAGACCTGGATCCCGCGCGAGATCAGAACGTTCTCGACGCCGTCGGCGCGCATCAGGCCGGGAATGCGGAAGAACGGCGCGAGCTTGGACGGATCGGTCATTGCGGCCGATGTCCACTCGATGCCGCCATTGATCTGCGCCTCGGCCTTGTCGAGCGGCATCCGGTCCATTGTGAGCGGATGGTTCATGCTGTGGGTGCCGACGGTGTGGCCCGCTGCGACCAGCTTGCGCACGCCTTCCGGGTTCGCCTTGGCCTGTTCGCCAATGATGAAGAAGGTCGCCTTGATGCACTCGTCGGCGAGGATCTGCAGCACCTGGTTGGAATATTTCGGCAACGGACCGTCGTCGAAGGTCAGGACGACTTCATGGTCCTTCAGCGGCAGTGTCTCGCGGTACTGCATGGTGCCGATGCGGGGATGCTCGTGCGGGTCGACCACGAGCGTGCGGGAGGTCCCGAGTGCGTCCGGATGGCCGGGGCAGTCGGCCGCAATGGCCGGCGAGCCGATGGTCAGGACACCCAAAAATCCGCCGAGGAATCCGCCAAAGCAAAGGACGATCCACGATCGCGTCCGAGCAACAACGCTACTTCCGATCATGAACCCCGTCTGCCCTCTTACGCGATTGCCGCCATAGTAGGTCGGAGACATCAGCAAACGGTTCAGGCGCAAGAACGCTTACCCCGAGCCTTTGCCATTGCAAGTCCCCTCAATACTTGCATGGCGTAGCATGAACAGACTGTTAATAGGGCCCAAATCACCCCATTTTGCGCCGGCGTGACATTCCGGCATCAATGCGCGTCGGCACTCTTCTGTGATGTGCCCGCCGGTACGACGTGAACCACCCGATAGCCGTTCTCCCTCAGATACCGCAGGAAGGCCGGCATGATCGCGGCCGTGCGCGCCTTGGGATCGTGGAACAGAATGATCCCTTTGCCGGCGGCGGCGAGGCGCTCGGTGACGAGCTTCAATTCCTGCTCCGGCGTCATCTCGTTCCAGTCGCTGGCCCACAGGTCAGCCCCGAACACGACGATGCCGCGGGAGTGCAGCAGGTCGAGCTCGGCTTGCGTGGCTTCGAAATAGGGAAACCGGAAGAACGGCGTCGAGGGTGTCGTCGTCGGCGTGCCGTGCAGCGCCATTTCGTCGGCGGCAATGCCGCGGTCGATCTCGTTCTTTGCTTTTTCGAGCGGGATCCGCGCCATGAACGGATGCGAGAAGGTGTGATGGCCGATGCTGTGGCCCTCGCGCGCGATGCGCTTGACCATGTCAGGATGTTCGGAGGCGTGGAGGCCGATCAGGAAGAAGGTCGCGCGCACGCATTCCTGGGCCAGCGCCGCCAATACCTTCGAGGTCGTCGGTGGATACGGTCCGTCGTCGAAGGTCAGCACGACCTCGTGATCGGCGAGGGCCAACGTCTGCGGAAAGCTCTTCAGACCCACGCGCGGCGTGGTCTTGGCATCGACGCTCAGAATGCGGGAGGTGCCGAGCGCGTCCTTGCGCGGGCACTCGGCGGCTTCAGTCGAGGCGATGCCGGTGAGGGCCGCGAGGGCTGCGCCTGCCGCCATCGAGGTCCGCCTCAGTCGAAGCATCTTTGTCATTGCGCTCGGAGTTGCCTTGTGGGTATTGCCTGAACCAACAGCTCAGACCACTCGTTCCAACCTGTCGGACGGCGAGGCGCGCCATGGATGAATATCTGGACGGTGTCGCGTCTGCCGCGGAATCGGTACTCGACCACGTGCCGATGCGCAATGAAGACGGCGAGATTCGTCACGAATTCGTCGCGGAAATTGCCCATGCGATCGAGGCCGGCGACAGCGCCGCGCTGCGCGCCTGCGTTGCCGAGCTGCACGAGGCCGATCTCGGCGATCTCATCGGGGCTCTCGAGCCCGACGATCGGGTCCGCCTGGTCGAACTGACGGGGCGCGATTTCGACTTCTCCGCGCTGAACGAGCTCGACGAGGGCGTGCGCGAGGAGATCCTCGAGGAACTGCCGCCGCAGACGGTCGCGGAAGGTGTGCGCGAGCTCGAATCCGACGACGCGGTCGAGCTGCTGGAAACGCTCGATCAGGCCGATCAGGAGGAGATCCTCGAGAAGCTGCCGCTCAAGGAGCGCGTCGTGCTCGAGCGCAGCCTGCTTTATCCGGAAAATTCCGCCGGCCGCCGGATGCAGACCGAGTTCATTGCAGTGCCCCAGGATTTCACCGTCGGGCAGGCGATCGACTACATGCGCGAGACGCCGGATCTGCCCGACCGCTTCTACGAGATCTACGTCGTCGACAAGGAACAGCATTGGCAGGGCGCGGTCTCGCTCGACGTGCTGCTGCGTGCCCGCCGCCCGGTGGCGCTTGCCGAGCTGACCGATGAGGATCGCCGCCGCGTCTCCGTCCTGGAGGACCAGGAGGAGGTGGCGCGCATGTTCGGCAAGTACAACCTCGTCGCAGCCCCGGTGCTCGACACCCAGGACCGCCTCGTCGGCGTCATCACCGTCGACGACGTCGTCGACGTCATCGAGGAAGAGGCGGACGAGGACCTCAAGGCGCTCGGCGGCGTCAACAGCGACGAAGAGCTGTCCGACACCGTGTTCACCATTGCACGCGCGCGGTTCAACTGGCTGCTGGTCAATCTCGCCACCGCCTTTCTGGCGTCCTCCGTGCTCGGCCTGTTCGAGGGGCAGCTCGAGAAGATGGTGGCGCTCGCCGTACTGGCGCCGATCGTCGCAAGCCAGGGCGGCAATGCCGCGACCCAGACCATGACGGTCGCGGTGCGGGCGCTGGCGACGCGCGAGCTCGGCTCCTCCAATGCATGGCGCGTCGTGGTGCGCGAGGGTCTGGTCGGCCTCGTCAACGGTCTCGCCTTTGCCGTGATCACGGGCGTTGCCGCGGTGGCCTGGTTCAGGATCCCGGGCCTCGGCCTCGTCATCGGGCTCGCCATCATCGTGAACCTGTTCGCCGGCGCGCTCGGCGGCATCCTGATCCCGATGGCGCTCGAACGTGTGCGAGCCGATCCGGCGGTGGCGTCAGGCACGTTCGTGACAACGGTCACCGACGTCGTCGGCTTCTTCTCCTTCCTGGGAATTGCGACCTTGTGGTTCGGGCTCAGGTAGGAGCTGTCGAAATCCGTGGCCTCGATGGAGCGAAGCGTAATCCGGGGCCGCTGCGTCTCCAGAGACGCTCGGATTGCGCTGCGCTCCATCCGGGCTACTGGCCATCATCTTTAATCCGAACTTAAGCGAGCTGCCGCATCATCGCCTTGCTTGGGGGAATGAGCATGCGTGTGCGGCTGAAGGCGGACGGACGGATTGTCGAGTTGCGGGATGGGCAGGAGTTTCCGGTCCAGCCGTTTCCAATCCAGCCCGTACCCAACGCAGCGCCGCCCGACACCGGCTCGCTCGCCGTGCGCGATTTGCGTCGCCGCGCCTGCCTGACCCAGATGGAGTTCGCCGCCAAGCTCGGCGTTCCCGTCGAGACCATCCGCAACTGGGAGCAGGGCAAACGGGCGCCGCGGGGGCCGGCCCGCGCGCTGCTCGCTGTGATCGCGCATGCGCCCGACACCGTGTTCCAGGCGCTCGCCAAAGCCTGAGCTCAAAGCCTGACATCAAGGTCTGGCGCGAACCTCCCGTTAGCATTGCGCTGAAGATCCGGCTCGGGCGCTGACGTCGCCCGTTGGCAGTGTCGCCAGCCGGGTTCATAATGACGCCTAGACGATGATTTGGGGCGACCGCGACAGAGAGGATTCCTCATGCTGTTCGTCGAGACCAATGGCGCAAGGATACCGGCGATCGGGCTGGGAACCTGGGAGCTGAGCGGGCGCATGTGCGCGCGTGTGGTCGAGCAGGCACTGCGGCTCGGCTATCGCCACATCGATACCGCACAAGTCTACGACAATGAGCGCGAGGTCGGCGACGGCCTGCGCGCCTCCGGCGTGCGCCGCGACGACATCTTCCTGACGACGAAGGTCTGGACCAATCATTTCGCGCCCCACGATCTCGAGCGCTCGGTCAAGGAGAGTCTGGTGCGCATGCGGCTTCCCTCTGTCGATCTCCTGCTGCTGCACTGGCCCAATTCGCACGTGCCGCTGGAGGAGACGCTGAGCGCGCTGTCGCATGCCAAGCGCATGGGCCTGACCCGCCACATCGGCGTCTCCAATTTCACCGTCGCGCTGATCGAACAGGCGGTGGCGTTGTCGCCGGCGCCGCTGGCCTGCAACCAGGTCGAATACCACCCTTATCTCGACCAGACGAAGGTGAGGGCGGCCTGCGATCAGCACGGGCTCGCGCTGGTCGCCTACAGCCCGATCGCCAGGGGGCGGATCAAGAGCGACCAGACGCTCGCCGAGATCGGGCGTCTGCATCACAAGACGCCGGCGCAGGTCTGCCTGCGCTGGCTGGTGCAACAGAATGTCGCTGCGATCCCGCGCACCTCGCGCGTCGAACGCCTGTCGGAAAACATCGAGATCTTCGATTTCGAGCTTTCGGACGACGAGATGGCCCAAATCGCCGCGCTGGCCAGTCCCAAGGGCCGCCTGACCGATTTCGGCTTCGCGCCAAAATGGGATTGAGAGGGGGCTGCCGTATGCTAGGACCAGCTTGGCAACCTGAAGTCAGGCGATGGAACTGCGGAAGATCATACGGACGGACATTGCAGCGTCGGCGATCGCCCATCTGACGCTGGTCGCGCTGATCATCGTGATCAGCGAAGTCCATCCGTTTCACGCCAGCCCGCCCGAATCGGTTTCCGTCAGCATCGTGACGCCGGAGCAGGTGAAGCAGGAGGAGGCCAAGGCCGAGGGGAAGGCCGAGGAAAAACTCAAGGCGAAGCCGCCGGAGCCGACCCCTGACCTGAAACTGCCGAAGCTGGATTTCACCTACAAGGACAAGGCGGCCGCCGCGCCGAAGCCCGAGGCGAAGCAGCAGGCCGCAGCACCGTCCTCGAAGCAGCAGGCCTCACCCGAACAGCCGCAGCAAAAACAGCCGCAGCCACAGCCTTCACAGACGCCTCAGCAGCAGCAGCAGCAGCAGCGCGAGGCAAACGCGCAGACGCAAACGCAGCCTCAACAGCCACAGCCTCAGCCATCGCAGTCGCCGCCGCCTCAGGCGACGCCGCAGCCCCCGACACCGCAGCCCCCGGCGCCGCAACTCCTGCCACAAGCGATGCCGCAGCCACAGGCCGCGCCGCCCCCGGCCTATCAGGCGCCGGAGCCCGACGTCACCGTCAAGTACGGCGTCATGCTGGGCCTGCCGCCGGAATTGCCGACGGAGCTGCCGAAGGACGCCCCCAAGGACGATGGCGGCGATGCCAAGGATTCAATCGCAGCCAAGCTGCCGGCCGAAATCATCGCCGAGCTGCGCCGTCACTTGCGAAGCTGCGCCAAGCTGCCGGCGGGGGTCGCGCCGACCGACAACGTCAACATCAAGCTGCGCACGGTGCTCGCGACCGACGGCACGCTGGCGCGCGAGCCGATCCTGATCGAAGCCCCGCCGTCCGCGAAGGGCGTGGCGCTTGTGAAGTCCGCCATGAGCGCGCTTCAGGCCTGCCAGCCCTACAAGATGCTGCCGGCCGACAAATACGGGGAATGGAAGGTGATGGACCTGCCGTTCAGCCCGCGGGATTTTGGCGGGTAGCAGGTCATCATGTAGCCCGGATGGAGCGAAGCGCAATCCAGGAGCGCTCGCCCGGCATTCGGCACCTTCCCGGATTACGCCGCTGCGCTCCATCCGGACTTGCTGCTCAGCGCATAGAATGACCGTACGTCCAACTTTGCGTCTGGCGACGGACAAGTCGAGATCGCCGCCAATCCTTACAAACCAGCCGGAGCACACGCTGGAGACACCACCATCTCAACCCAACACCTTGTGCACCGCGCGCTAGTGCCCACGATCTCGCAAGCTGGGTCAGCCGACACAATGTCGCGGCAGCACTTCGGGCACGTATATCCCGCGATGTTCGGTGCGAAGTCATACTCCGGACCAACATAGGCGCAGATCATGTGGTGGAATACCGGAAACGAGATCAGAGCGGATGAGCCGCAAGCCGGGCAATTCGTTTGAGTCCCTTCGATCTGCATGCTGCACTTCGCTCCCTCTCACAGCTCGTCGAGCCCGAATAGTCCCACCAGCATGGAAGCGATCCGCGCGCTGAGTTGCGTGTAGTGCATGTGAACGTCGACGGCCGAGTTCAGCGCGGGGGAATGCGCGCCTGGGCTGAACCTGATTCGCGCGATTTGCGAGGCAGTACGCTCGCGCATCACTGACGAGCCCGGTCCCGGGTACACATCTGACACCGGCAGGATTTCCGCGATCTTGCCCAGAATTCGTCGGTTGCCGAACAGCACAAAGACTTCGTTGCCGACTTTTGGATCGGACAGGCGTTCGTTGGGAACGTACCAGTCGACGAAGACATCCGTGGGGTCGAGAATTTCTGCGATCGGAGTGCCCGCCACCAGCGATTGGCCGGCGCGCGCAGGATTGTTCGCGACTATTCCAGCTATGGGTGCGAAGACTCTCCCGTCTGCAAAGCTGCTTTCAACCTTTTCGAGGCGGTCACCGAGTTGCCGGCCGAATTCGTCGAGAGCGGCCAATTGAGTGCTGGCCTCGGCGGCTTCCGCCTCCTGCGAGACCACGGCTTTATTAGCCAGGGCGCGCTCCCGGGACATGTCTATGCGGTAATTCAGGCTCGCGGCCGATGAGTTTGCGATAAGTTCGACAGCTTCCTCAGCAAGCCGCAGATGTGAGCGCGCCGCGTCGAGAGATTCGCGCGCAACCCGGGCCTTGACGCGCAGTTCCGCTTTGCGACCGGCGATGTCCGCGAGCGAGCGCATATAGGTGGCGACTATTTCATCGTGCTGCGGAGACCGAACCCTTCCGATTTCGTCGCCGGCCTTGACCGATGCACCTCTCAGCACGGTGATGCTGTTGATCTGCACGATGTAAGGCATTGAAACCAAATATCTTGGTGAGGACACGCTGCCCGGGCCGCCGAGATAAAGAATTGGCCTCCCGAAATAGATGACAAAGAATGCGAGTATGCCGAATACGATTGTCGCATAGGCGGCGCGGACGGCCCGTCCGGCCGCACGCCGACGGCTCTCGATGGGATCGGGGATATGGGGATCGAGTCGTGTTAGGGTGACGGTCATTTGGCCACTTCCTTCGTCCGATCGCCGAATAGTGCACGGCGAACGCGCGGCGGCACGAAATCATCGTTCCGCGACGAGGCAAAAATGATTTCCGAAGTGTAGGAAAAGAACCGCGCGCACTTCAGATAGACACCCTGGTAAAAGGGAAAGATAAGAGCCATCTTCCAGCCCAAGGTTCCGACGGATCGATGGAACAGGGCGAACACGAGCGCCATATTGAAGACCGAGATCCAGAGCAGCAGCACGTATATCGCCGAAAGAAACAACACGGCATCCGAGCCGAACAACAGCACAATGTAGGCCAAGTAGAATGGCAGGCTGAGCGTCGGAACGAGATCAAAGACGATGAAGTCCAGCCGTTGGATCGTGTCCGGTAAACGCTCTAGCGGATGGCGAAAACTCAGCTCGCCATACATCATGAAGCGGATGCGCAGAGCATCGCGATCCCAGCGTGCGCGCTGGCGCAACAGACTTATGCCGCTTGCGGGGCCGGCTGTTTCCGCCCAGGCGTCGGAAACGAACCGAATGACATAGCCGAGTCTGCGGAGCCGCAAGGTGTACTCCATATCCTCTCCCGGGCCGACGTCGAGCCCGCCCTGCTGCGCGAAAATATCCCGGCGATACATGGAACAGGCGCCGGACAGGCACGCGATCGCATCCACCACGTCTAGGATCGACCGCCCCGCTGTGATCGACATCAGGTATTCGACGCTTTGAAGTCCTGTCCATATCGAGTCGCGCTCGTTGCTGATCGCGATGCTGCAACTTGCGCCGGCGACGAGCGGATCGCCGAACGCAGCCGCGAGGCGCTCAACCGCGTTCGGTTCGAAGACAGTGTCGGCATCTACGGTCAAGAGAAGATCGCCGCGGGCAAACCGTGCTGCAGCGTTGATGGCAGCGCTGCGGCCGCAGCGGGTCCCATGGCAGATGACCATGTCAACCAGGCCCTGCGCTCTCGCCCGCTCCGCGACCGCGCGTGTTGCGTCGGTGGAGCCGTCGTCGACGACGATGATTTCGACAGGTCGCAGGGTTTGCCGGCGCAGCGAGCTGATCGAAGGAGCAAGCCCGGAGCCACCGTTGAACGTCGGGATAATCACGCTTACCGTCGCTTGGCGAACCGTCCCACCGGCGCTTCGCCGCTTCGAGCTGAACAGAGCAAGAGACACCAACGATAAGGTGTAGCGGGGTATGTCGAATATCAGCAGCGAGAAGGCGAGTAGAAATAAACTCGTTCCGGCGAGGACTTCCACCATTTCGGACATGCCGGCCATCTCCGCTACGACAGGACCACTCCGAGCATCCGACCAAACAAGGCGCGCAAGGCAATTATCAGACGGGAAAATGAAGACCATCGCGTTGATGGTCGCGGGGTAAATTGCGTAAACATTTGCTTTTTGTGTCTGCGCTATTCATCTGCATCGTCGGCATCGTCGGCATCGTCGGCATCGTCGGCATCGTCGGCTTCGTCGGCTTCGTCGGTTGACGATGACCGGCTCTCGAAGGCTGATTGTTGGCGTGCCGGCATCAGCTTTGCAGTTGGAGTTGTTCCCCGCGTCGATAAATCCCACAAGGTGACCAGGTCCGTCCAACCTTTCAGGCGCAAGACGGCCTCAGTCTGGAAGGACTGAGGCCGGTGGGGGCGTCGATGTACCGTTGGGGTCGGTACTCCAGAACTCTAATCGCGACGCACCAATCTGCGTATTGTCCTTGAGGACAACCAATCAGCACGTCGTCCCTCTCACACATCTGCGAACCGCCCGACGGGTATGCCGGACGGTGGTCCGTGCCACGCACACGCGGTTGATACGTGTCCTACCGACGCCGCAGGCAGCAGCGACTTCCGTAATCAGGCTTTCGGGCTGTGCAATCGGGGCAGGTGTCATCGCCTGAGCCGATACTGCGAAGAAGAAGGCGGACGTGGCAATTCCGAGCGACTTGATCATATCGAGCTCCCCGGAAGCGCCCAACCGCCCGGCCGGCGCGGCGAAGCGATGGACGCGACTCCCTCAAACTGATGCCCGCTCAAGTCAGAGAATTGAGATAGATCAAAGCGACTTCATGAGTTCCCATGAGGCAATCGCTGCACAGGCCGAGACGCCGGCTTAGGATTATGATCGCAGGCTTCCCTGTGCCCTTGGATAAGGGGGGAAGTGACCGGGCAAAGATACGGGCGAAATGCGCCGCGAGAGTGCGAAGCTATGTCTGCAATTCAAAATGCGAGCTGGAAAAGTGGCGCTGCCGCCTCATACTGCGTCAATGCGAGCGCAGCGACTTGTCCGCCACACTCCGCTCTCGTACCGGACGCAGCGCAAGAGCGCTGCAACTCGTCTGGGACACAAGCGCGTCAACGACCGCGCTTCCGCATCTCCTCGCCATCCACCACCTCCGGCGCCATGGCCTCCCACGCGCTTGAGGCGAATTGCCGCCGCCAGGTCACGATCACCACGGCGGCCGTGGTCACGAACAACACCCAGGGGCTGACGAACCAGCCGAGATAGCCCAGTGCGAAGAAGAAGGCGCGCTGGCCGCGGTTGAAATGGCGGCCGGCGGATTCGAACAGGCGCGAGGTGCGGATCACATGGGCTTCGGCCTCCGGCGTGTCACGCTGCGAGGCCGCAGGCATGCCACCGAACAGGATCGCGACATAGTTGAACAGGCGATACGACCAGGCGAATTTGAAGAAGGCGTAGACGCAGATCAGGACAAGGCCGACGCATTTCAGCTCCCACATGGCCGGCGAGGTGCTGAGATCGATCGGCAGCTTGCTCAAGATCGTGATCGCGTCATTGGTCGCGTGCAGCAGCGCCAGCGCGCCGCCGAGCGCGATCAGGCTGGTGGAGGCGAAGAAGGCGGTGCCGTTCTGCAGCGAGGCCATGATCTGCATATCGACCATGCGCGCGTCGCGGTCGAGTAGCCGGCGCACCCACACCTCGCGGTAGCTGTTCATGCGCGCCGACAGGCTGTCGCGGCCATAGGCCGAATGCTCCAGCGTCAACGCGTAGACCAGCCACTCGATGATGAAGAAGCCGACGGCGGTGATGTCGACCCAATGCCTGCTCATGTCTGTCTCCTGGCGAGGATCGCAACGCTTGCCACGCATGGCGAGGCGCAGCAACGATTGATTGGCGGCAGGCGATGGCGTTAAAAGCGGCTCGCTTCAAGGCGGATCGAGAAGGACTGATGACATGGCTGCGCTGAAACTCGCAATCGGCAACAAGAATTACTCGTCATGGTCGATGCGGCCGTGGCTCGCGCTCCGCGCCAACGACATTCCGTTCGTGGAGACCCTGATCCCGCTCTACACCGACAATCCCGCGGACAAGGAGCAGATCATCTCGTTCAGCCGCGCCGGCAAGGTGCCGGTGCTGGTCGACGGCGACATCACGGTGTGGGATTCGCTCAGCATCATCGAATACATCGCCGAGCGCTACCCGGAAGTGAAGCTGTGGCCGGACGATGCCGCCGCCCGCGCCCATGCCCGTTCGGTGTGCGCCGAGATGCATTCCGGCTTCATGGCCCTTCGCAACGAATGCGGCATGAATCTGCACCGCCCGGAGCGCCCCGTGACGCTGTCGGCGGATGCCGAGGCCAATATCGCGCGGGTGCAGGAGATCTGGCGCGAATGCCGGACCCGGTATGGCGCCAATGGACCGTTCCTGTTCGGGCGCTTCGGCGCGGCGGATGCGATGTATGCCCCGGTCGTGCACCGCTTCCGCACCTACGCGATCGAGGTCACGCCGGAGACCAAGGCCTACATGGACACGATGCTGGCGCTGCCGGCGTTCCAGGAATGGACCCGGGACGGGCTCGCCGAAACGCTCGTCATCGAGAAGTTCGAGAACGTGTAATCCGTGGTTGCGATCGGGCCTCGCTTGGCGCAGCAAGCCGGCGGCGCTCGATCGCCCGAGTGGTCGGCAAGGAGAGGGACCTCACGGCCCGGGAACCGCCCAAGGCGGTGGATCACGCCAGCCCGACGGCCGTTTGCCCCATAGCGCCTGAAGAACCGGTTCCAGCGGTATCATCGGCTGGCGGCATCACTCTGAAATAACTGCAAAATTCGCACGTTTGCCATGTTGCATACTGCTGGCCAAAAACGCCCGCCGCATGCTATACCACGCCCGGGTTTCCGGCCGGCCGACGCAGTGGGACCATGGGCGTGGCAGGCGTTGTTTGAGTGATGGAGAGGGTGTTGAAGCACAAATTCCCTATTGGCGCGCGCGTATTGTTCACCGCCAGCAATGTCGCACGCCCCGCTGCCAGCGGCTCGTATGAGGTCATCCGCCTCCTGCCGACGGATGGTGACGACTGTCAGTACCGGATCAAGAGCTCGACCGAAGCCTTCGAACGCGTCGCCAAGGAAAGCCAGCTCGCGCTGTCCTGAAGGCCGACGCTACCCGCGCATTGGCGCGTTCCCAGGAATTTGTATTCTGCCGCCGTCAAAAGGCCCGCTTCACCTTCAAAAGGGGGCCCGGGGGCAGTTGCCGACTCTCGGTGCTCGCTTTGACCATTCGCTCTCTGCTCGCGTGAGGGGACGTCGCGCATGAACTGGCCATGGGCCTCGTCGCTCGACCAAATCTGGCGCTCGCCGGCCTTTCCAATGTGGATGATGCTGGCGGCTGCCGGCTTCTTCGGACTGATCCTCCTGGTCACGCTGCTGCGCGCCGAGCGATCGGTCGCCAACGGTGCGCTGGCCGTCGTTACGCTGCTCGCCATTGCCATCGCGCTGGCTGCCGTCGTGCGCGTCGATGGACCGGCGGGGCAGACGACGCCGACCGAGGCGCGCGCGCAGGCCGCGATGACCGCGAGCCTGCCGGCGTTGTCCTGTCTCGACGATCTCGCCGGCGATGCCGTGGCCATTGGCTGCGAGAAAGCGCTGTTCGGCGCGCCTGACGTGGCGGCTGCGGCCGTCTCCACCATTGCGGCCAGGATCGACCGGCTGACGGCGCTCGGCGATGCCGCGACCGCCGAGAAGAGCCTGACTCCCGACATCAAGGTGCTGCGCAAGTCGCTGGAGCGTGATCGCTACGGCCTGGTCGCGCAGGTGCTGGTCGCGCGCGACGGCTGCACGCAGTTCGACTGTGCGGCCTTCCGCTCGCTGACCGACCAGCAGCAGGTCGCCGCCAACATGGATTCCCATCTCTACGACACGCTGGTCGCGCGCCACGCGCCGACCTGGAATGCGCCTGCAACGGCGCAATCGTTGCCGGCCACTGCCGCGCTTGCCGGACTGCCGCCGTCGATGCCGACGGGCAAGCCGACCAGTGCGGAGTTCCCGAGTGCCTCGTCGACGCCGCCGGTCAGCATCATGAATCCGGAGCCGCCGACGCGCCAGGCTGCGCCCGCCGCGAACGCAGCGGCTCCGCGCGCCCCGGCAGCGGCCTCGGCACAGGCCGCAGCCCCCGCCGCGAAGAAGCCGCCTGCGCCGAAGGCTGCGCGGGCGCCGGCGGCAGCACCGGTTCCGCTCACGCCGCCGGCCGCGGCTCCCCCGGCTGCGGATAACGAGTAGATCGGCATTCCAAATGCGTGGCTGCCCGGCTAATGCTGGGGGCATGCCACTACATCTGATCAAGCTCGCCGTCGGCTGCGAATCCGTCAAGGAATTGAAGGAGTGGACCGCCGAACGGATGCAGACCGCCAAGAAGAAGGGTCTGCCGCAACATCACATCCACATCACCCGCATGGTGCCCAAGCGGGACGCCGAGATCCTGTCGGGCGGGTCGCTCTATTGGGTGATCAAGGGCGAGGTCGCCGCGCGCGAAAAGATCATCGGCATCGAGCCGTTCCGCGACAAGGACGGCATCGGACGCTGCCGGATCGTGATGCAGCCGAAGGTAATCCCGGTGTCGCCGCGGCCGATGCGCCCGTTCCAGGGCTGGCGCTATCTCGCCGACGATTCGGTGCCGCCCGATCTCGGCAAGTCCGCCGCCGGCTCGATCGCGGCGATGCCGGAGCCGATGCGGCGCGAGCTGCGCGATCTCGGGCTGTTGTAGTCCGCTCCTCCCAAGGCGTCACTGCGAAGGCGTCACGATGTGCAGCCGCGCCCAGTCGGACGGCGGTATGACGACGGGGCGCCCGCCTTCGCCGATGCCATCCACGATGTCGACGAGATCGGGCGCAATGCCCATCTCGTTCAGATATTTCCGGTGTTGCTCGCCAAAATACTCCGTGAGGCTCTCGCGCTGCTCGGCCGGGATGTTGGGCGCGAGCCGGTTACGGACGGAGCGGCTGCCCAGCACAACCTTCGTGCCCGGCGGCAGGCTGCGATGCACGCCGCCCGCCAGCGCGAGCACGCAGGCAAAATCGCAAATCAGATTCGACACTGACAATCTTGCATCGAGCGGTCCGCCCGGACGCTTCAGCGCAAAGCATTCGGCGTCCGGCTTCCCGGCGCAGGCTGTGACCTCGGTCGTCCCGGCCGTGGCGTCGAGGCCGCGGTCGCGCAGGATGCGCCCGAGGCTGCTTGCGACCTTGAGATTGGATACGCCCCAGCTATGGATCACGACAGGAAGCTTGCGCCCGGCCTGACGGTCGAGGATCGCGATCAGCCGCTTGTAGCTGTCCCACTGCACAGCCCCTTCGGCGGCAATCCAGTCCGAACACCCCGGCCCGCAGGCATCGGCCGGGCCATGGGCGACGTAGAAGATCATGGCGTCGGGCGGCGAGCCGAAGGCACCGATCGGCGGACGCTGTTGTGCCTGTACGGCGCCTGCTGCAACAAGCGCCAGCACACCGCTCACGATCCTCGCGCTGATGGACGACATGCCCCGCCAGTCGGCTCGCTTCATCGCGCCGATCATCCATCCGGGCGAGCAAAGGTGCAAGATCAACCTTGGCGGTTACACCGCGATATTGTCGATCAGCCGCGTCGCTCCGAGCTTGGCCGCGACCAGGATGCGCAACGGGCCGTCCTTGCGCGAGGTGACAGGCGCTAGGGTCGCTGCATGGCGCACCTCGAAATAGTCGAGCTCGAAGCCGGCCGCCGTGATCATCGCGGCACCGCGCGCCATTGCGGCCGCGACCGCTTCGCCGGCGCGGATGCGCCCGGCGCTCTCCTTCATGGCGCGGTACAGCGTCGTTGCTGTCTGCCGCTCCTGTGGTGACAAATAGACGTTGCGCGAGGACATCGCGAGCCCGTCGCGCTCGCGCACGGTGCGGGAACCGATCACCTTGACCCCGAGGTCGAGGTCGCGGGCCATCTGCGCCACCACCCGCAACTGCTGAAAATCCTTCTCGCCGAAGATCGCGACATCCGGCCGGCACTGCGTGAACAGCTTGCCGACGACGGTGGCGACGCCGCCGAAGAAATGCGGGCGGAAGCGGTCCTCGAGGCCGGCCAGCGCCGGTCCCTCCGGCACGATGCGGGTGGCAAAGCCCTCCGGATACATGGCCTCGGCGCCGGGATGCCAGACGATATCGACGTCCTCGGCGGCGAGCTTGGCGAGATCGGCCTTCCAGGTTCGCGGATAGGCGCCAAAATCCTCGGTCGGAGCGAACTGGGTCGGGTTGACGAAGATCGACACCACGACGCGGCTCGCGCGTCGCCTGGCCAGGCGCACCAGCGACACATGGCCGTCATGGAGCGCTCCCATGGTCGGGACCAGCGCGATCGTGGCCTTTCGCTTGCGAAGATTGTCGACGGCGCGTCGCAGGGTGGGGATCGTGCGGGCGATCAAGGGGCTGCGTGACATCAGAGCTCGACGGGGTTGGGAATCGGCGGGCGCGTCCCGGCGCCCGGCGGGCTAACCTTAACAAGCGGCGACCATGGACGCCACGCATCCGGATGCGGCACAGCACCCGCGCAAAGCCGCGCAAGAGGTCGCGACATTGTGGGCTGGATCACAGACGCGAAGCGGCGCGGCGATTCATGATGAAGGACGGCGCACCGCGATTTGTATTGCCTGTCACGCATTTCACTTGACCGCAGACGCGGCCAACTCGAAGATATTCGTTAGGGGTGTTGAGGATCGCGATGCTTGTGCAAGCTAGCCAAGGCCAGTCCGGCTCGGCGCATGTTGTCGTGCTCGGCAATGAGAAGGGCGGCTCCGGCAAGTCGACGACCGCCCTGCACATCGCAGTCGCGCTTCTGAAAGCCGGCCAGCGTGTCGCCACCATCGACCTCGATTGCCGTCAGCAGAGCTTTACTCACTACATCAACAACCGTTCCGCCTGGGCGCGCCGCACCAAGCTCGACCTCGAACTGCCGCTGCATCGCTGCATCAAGCTCGGCGAGACCATGCAGGTCGCCGAGAACGAGAATTCGGAGTTCCTTCAGTTCATGGAGGCGGTCTCGGCGGTCGAGAGCAGCTTTGACTTCATCGTCATCGATACGCCCGGCACCGACAGCTATTTGATGCGGCTTGCGCACTCGATGGCCGACACGCTGGTGACCCCGATCAACGACAGCTTTCTCGATTTCGATGTGCTCGGCACCGTCGACCCCGCAAATTACGCGGTGACGGGCGAGAGCCACTACGCCGAGATGGTGCGGGATGTCAGGCGCAAGCGCCGCCAGCTCGACGGCGCGACCACCGACTGGATCGTGGTGCGCAACCGCCTGTCGATGCTCGGCTCCCGCAACAAGCAGCTGGTTGCCGATGGGTTGAAGGATTTGTCGCTGCGGCTCGGCTTCCGCTACGTCGACGGCTTCGCCGAACGCGTCGTCTATCGCGAGTTCTTCCCGCGCGGCCTGACCGCGCTGGACGAGATCGACGAGGCCACACTCGGCATGCGGCCCAATCTCGGCCATCTCACCGCGCGGGAGGAGGTGACGAGCCTGCTCCGCCAGCTCAAGCTTCCGCTCGACGAACGCGGACGCCGCCGCGCGGCCAACCGCGCCGAGTGGTTCAACCAGGTCGACAAGCCGCTCGAGGTCCATGACATCCTCGGCGCCTGAGGCAGCGGTATAGCGCTACTTCCAGTCGATCAAAGCGGCCGGTTCCCGTGGGAACCGAGCCCGCGATCAACCGTTTTCACCCCGCGTTTACTGCAAAATTGAACCCGATCGAGACAGGTTGCGTCGGAAGGTGACGTGCACCCTGACGTAGCCGTATGAGAGCGAGGTGCCCAACAAACGTGTGCGCCGCACAATGAAAGGGCTGATGGTTCACAATATTTAGCCTTCCTGTCACGCGGCTGTGACATATATTAGGGAATAGGCGACCAGGGGCCGAAGAGCTCCGGAAGAACACGATTTTCAACAGGGATTCAGGCCGCAAGAGCCTGAGGCTGAGGACGAAAATGAAGCGTGGAATTGCCGTTCTGGTTTCGGTCAGTGCCCTCTGTGGCGTCGCCTATTTCACGGCGAGCAAGTGGGCAATCAGGCACGAGACCATCACCTTCTACGATGCCTCGCGCGACAACCGTGCGGTGCCCGTCGATATCGCGATCCGTCGTGACAAGGAAATGCAGGCCAATGCCGGCATGATCACGATGCCGGTCGCCGTGATCAACCACGGCAACACCGTCAAGAACACCGAGTACGGCTTCCTCGCCAACATTTTCGCTGCGCGCGGCTACCTCGTCGTCAGCCCGCAGCATGATTTGCCGACCGATCCTCCGATGGTGACCAAGCCCGGCGAGATCTATGTCGGCCGGCTGCCGCAGATCCTGCGCGGCGTGGCCAACATCCATCTCGCCATGCAGGAGATGAGGAAGGTTCAGCCCAACGCCGACTACGACAAGGTGACGATGGTCGGCCACTCCATGGGCGGCGACATCACGATGTATTTCGCCAAGCAGTATCCGGATGAGGTCAAGAAGGTCGTCACGCTCGACAATCTTCGCGTGCCCTTCGTCACCGCCGGCAAGTTCAAGATCCTGTCGTTCCGCTCCACCGATCCGCAGTTCAAGGCCGATGCGGGCGTGATCCCGACCGACGAGGAATGCGAGAAGGCCGGCATCCAGGTCGTGAAGACCGAATTCCAGCACAACGACATGCGCGACACCGGTCCGGACGCTGCCAAGAACTCGATCCAGGGCATGCTCGACAAGTTCCTGAGCGCGACCGACAGCGAAGTGGCACCGGTCGACACGCAATCGTCCCCGCCCAAGATTCTCGAGCCCGGGCCGGTCGCGTTGATGGCGCCTGCCAAGAGCTGACGCCGTCCTCGTCGTCGATACCGATTTTCAAAGCCTCCGCCGGCTTCCACCTGCGGGGGCTTTGCACATTGACCGGGCCGCATGCGCTGGCCACATTAGCCGCTCACGCAGGGTCAACGGATGTCGGGCGAACCTATCAAACCGCGCGGCCGCGATGCCGTCTCGGCGCAACCAGGCGGCGCTGTGCCGCAGGCGGGGACCTCGACCTCGGAGGACATCGCAGCCTTCGTAGCAAACGCGCGCGCGCTGTCACCGCAGGCGCCCGGTGCGAAAGGGCGGCTGATCTTCGCGCTGGATGCGACGATGAGCCGGCAGCCGACCTGGGACATGGCCTGCGCGCTTCAGGCCGACATGTTCCGTGAGACCGCCGCGCTCGGCAGTCTCGACATCCGGCTCGTCTACTATCGCGGCTTCAACGAGTGCCGCGCCACGGGATGGATCTCCGACAGCGCCAGGCTTGCGACGCTGATGGGCAAGATCGATTGCCGTGGCGGCGACACCCAGATTGGCAAGGTGCTGAGCGAGGCGCGGCGCGAGGCTGTCGCATCCGGCGTGCGCGCCGTTGTCTTCGTCGGCGACGCCATGGAGGAGAACGTCGACGAGCTCTGCGCCAAGGCCGGCGAGCTCGGCATGCTCAAGGTGCCTGTGTTCGTATTTCAGGAAGGCCATGACGCGGTGGCCGAGCAGGCCTTTCGCGAGATCGCGCGCCTGACCGGCGGCGCCTGGTGCCGGTTCGATCCGGGCGCGGCGGCGCAGTTGCGCGAGCTTTTGCGCGCAGCCGCCGCCTACGCGGCCGGCGGACGCGAGGCGCTGTTGCAATTGGCGAAGACCGCCAGTGGCGCGGCCAGGCTGATCGGCCAGATGAAGTAGCGCTGCAGCGGTCGGCGGGGGCGCACGGACACGATGCTTTTTGGCGATAGGCCGACTATATTCCGGCCATGACCCTGATTGCCGGTGCTATCGCTGTTATCACCCTTTATCTGCTGCTCCAGATGTTCCGTTCGGCCAATCCGGCCGTGTTGGCACGCGCGATCAGGTTCGGTGGCGGCGTGGTCGCGCTGGCTGTCGCGGCGTTCACGGGATTGAAGGGCGAACTGGTGGTGGCGATCCCGCTCGGGATATTCGGCGCCGGGCTCCTGGGCTGGACACCGATGGCAAACGCCGGCTTCGGCAATATCGGCGGGCTGTTCGGCGGGGCCGCGACGCGCCCGGCTGGACAGGCCTCGCGCGTGCGCTCGCAATTCCTTGACATGCGGCTCGATCACGATTCCGGCCAGCTCGGAGGCCGGATCGTCGCCGGGCCTCACGCCGGGCGCGATCTCGATGACTTCGATCTCGCGGCCCTGCTGGCAATGATCCCGGCGTTCGACGCCGAGAGCGTGGCCCTACTTGAAAGCTATCTGGACCGCCGGTTTCCCGCTTGGCGTCAGAACGCGCAGGGCGACGCGGCAGGGGGGCAGCGCCGCACGGTGGCGACCGGCAAAATGACGACGGAGGAGGCCTATCAGATCCTTGGCCTGCAGCCGGGGGCGGGGCGTGACGACATCAGCCGGGCTCACAAGTCCCTGATGAAGAAACTGCATCCCGACCAGGGGGGCTCGACGTATCTCGCTGCCCGGGTAAACGAGGCCAAGGATACTCTGCTTCGCACGCATAACGGCTAACTCCGGCACCACGCTACAAACGCTCGTCCCGTGTGAGCCCCGCTTGCTCTGTTTGCCGTCGCCCCGATGCCCGCCATTGTCGGCGTGGTCGATCCCTTGCGTAAAGTTTTAACCGTAAATCCTTGACGAGAGGTTGTCGTGGAACAGCCTCGTCGGTCACCGCGTCCCGAAAATGAAAATGCCCGCGCAAGGCGCGGGCATTTGATTGGAACGGCGCGAAAAGATCAGTTGCGGACGGTCATGCAGGAGATATCGGCGCGCTTCAGGGTGCGGCAGACGGCTTCCGCCTGGTCGCGGTCGAGCCCGGCGAAGCGGGCGCGGTAGAGCTTGCGATTGTCTTTCGCGACGACCGGCTCGGTGAACGGATCGGCCTTGCTGAGCAGGCCGCGAGCCGAGCTGCGCGCCGCGTCGATGCGCTGCTGGGCTTCGTTCTCGCTCTCGAGCGCGCCGACCTGGACGATCCAGCCGCTGTGGGTGACGACCGGCTTCGTGGTGGCGCTCATCTGGACCGGCTGCAGCGCCGGGTCGGCTGACGCAAGCTTCGTAGCAGCCGGGGCGGGCGCGGCGGCAGTGGCGGCCGGCAATACGCCGAGGATGCCATTGCCGGTGCCGAAGCCCGCCGGCTGACGCGGCAGCTCGGTACGGGCGATCTCGGCCTTCGGCGCCTCCGGTTGGCTGGCGACCTCGGGCTTGTTGATGAGGTCTGCCCGGGCCACGACGGCGCCGGAGGTTTCGGCGACGTCGGAGCGCGACGCGATCGTGCTCGTGACCTGCGGTGCGATCTGAGCCGGGGCGGCGGAGGCGACCTTCACGGTGCCGGCCTTGACCTGCACGGTCTTGACCCGGACCGGCTTCATCGGCTCGGACGAGCCGGGGATGATCGAGAGGGGCTGGCTCGAGATCACGCCATTGGTGAGCGGCGCAGGCTCGATCTTGGATTCAATCGACCGAACTTCAGGCTTGTTGGTTTCGGATCTGGGCTGAGCCGGCGGCACCGCGGCAGTCGCAGCCGCAAGCGTCGACAGGCGCGCGGCGAGACGCGACGGGGCTGCTTCGGGACCAGGGGCAGCCTGAACCTGCGGAGCGGAGCGGGCCGGGGTATCCGACGCATCGGCGACTTCGGCAGCGGCGTCGGAGCCGTTGCGCTCGGTGACCGCGGCGACGGTGTGGGTGGTCGCGGCCTTGTCGAGGTTCTCCGCGAGCAGGTTGCGCATGATGGCGTCGCGCGAGCCGCCGCTGCGGCCGCCCAGCACCACGCCGATCAGGTGGCGGTTGCCGCGGCGCATCGAGGTCACGAGATTGAAGCCGGAGGCGCGAGTGTAGCCGGTCTTGATGCCGTCCACGCCCTCGACATTCCCTAGCAGATGATTGTGGTTCCGGATCGACTGTCCGCGCCAGTTGAACGTCGAGGTCGCGAAATAGCGATAGTAGCGCGGGAAGCGCTCCTGGATGGCGCGGCCGAGCGTGGCCTGGTCGCGCGCGGTCGTGACCTGCTCGTCGTTGGGAAGACCGTTGGCGTTGCGGTAAACCGTCCTGGACATGCCGAGCGAACGCGCCTTGCGCGTCATCATCTGGGCGAAGTCGTCCTCGTCGCCGCCAATCGCTTCCGCGATCACAACGGCTGCGTCGTTGGCGGAGCGGGTGACGAGACCCTTGATCGCGTCCTCGACGCGAATGGTCTGGCCGGCACGCAGGTTCAGCTTGGTCGGATCCTGATCGGCGGCGTGCTGCGACACCGGCATCTCGGTGTCGAGCTTCATCTTCCCTGACTCGAGGCGCTCGAACAGCAGATAGAGCGTCATGATCTTGGTCAGCGAGGCCGGATGGCGAATCCCGTCGGGACTCGTGGCCTGAAGCACGGAGCCGGAATTGCCGTCGACGATGATCGACGCGAATTTCGGGCTGGAACTCTCGGACACATCGCGCTGCACGCGGTGGTGCGCGTACTGACGCCGGTGGCGCCGCGCCTCGGCAGCATCTGTGGTGAAGATGACTGCACTGGTGACCGCAAGAAGCCCCAAAACGCCAACCCGCGCAAAGCGCGAGGAAGACAAGTTTTTACGAAGCATGAAACCCCGTCCCCGTTTCTGACTTGATCACCGGCTCGTGAGGCGAAATTGTGCCCAAGGGACCCGGGATCATTACCTGCTCAGGCTGTCCTCCGCAGGTGTTGGCCGCGGGGGACGTTGGGCCTGAGCCGCTGTTCTGGCTAAGGTGATGTTCTCCAACGGCTTTCGGCCGCTTGTGGAAGTTGAACACGTCCAGGGAATCAAGGTAGGGCGCTGCGGTTTCCAAAAGCTTAAGGAACCCTTGCGGGAAAACCCGGGAATCTCGGTAAATTCGCGTGCATTTTTGTGCGACGCACAAAATTGTTGACTTTTTTGTGCGTTGCACTAATTGTGAGCAGAGTCAGGGAGCCGGGGCTTCCCGACGAGAGCTAGGGAAAAGGATTCCGAATGTTCAAGGTTGAAGACTTTCAAGGCTACGGGAAAGAGCACTTCGAGCAGTACGTCGCCTCCGCGACCTCGATGCAGCACGGCCTTCAGGCGATCGCCAGCGCCTATGGCGACTACACCAAGAAGTCGTTCGAAGACACCAAGTCCTTCGTCGAGAAGCTTTCCGGCGTGAAGTCGCTGGACAAGGCCGTCGAAGCGCAGACCGAATTCGCCCGTTCCGCCTACGAGTCCTTCGTCGCGGAATCGCAGAAGATCGCCGGCCTTTACGGCGACCTCGCCAAGCAGGCCTTCAAGCCGGTCGAGGCCATCGTGTCGAAGTTCACTCCGGCCGCCAGCTAACGTTTCCTGACGTCCTGGAATCAAAAGCCCGGCTGAAGCAGCCGGGCTTTTTTGTTTGTCGTGGCGTGTCGATCTCAGCGCGCTACGCGCAGCTTGGACAACGACGTGCCGATGTCCTTGAACACTGTGACGGTCTGATCTGCCTTCGTCACCAGGTAGAACTTGTCGGTGCCGCTCGCGCAATATTGCAGCACGCTGGACGTCGGATCGCTGCCGGTGTTCACCTGCACCGTATAGATCGTGATGTTCGCCGCCTTGGCGTTGTCGCACAGCTTCTTCTGCCGCGCGTCGATTTGCCAGGCGTTGCTGTACCAGCGGTTCTGCGTGTTGAGACCGTCGGAGAGCAGCACGATCGCATCCTTGTAGGTGTAGTTGGGGTCCTTGGCCGGCGCGTTCATGGGATCGCCAGCCGACAGCGTCATCCAGCCCCAGGCGAGGCCAATGCCCTGGTTGGTGTTGCCGGTGGGCTTCATGGCGTCGATCCGGCTCTTGAGCAAGCTCCAGTCGTAGCTCAGCGGCATGATTGGCTGCAGATAGGACGAACTGCCGGGGTCGCAGTAGGAGTACTGTTCCGCCGGGAACTGCGTTCCCGCGTTGCCGCTCGTGGGCATCGTGTTCTTCGTGTCGTAGTCCTGGTCGCGGTCGACCACACATCCCGTCCATGTGTTGTGGTTGGCGGACCTAGTGGCGCGGGCCGCATCCCAATCGCTGAAATCGACCCAGTACTTGCTGAAGTTGCTGGCGCCGACGTTGACGTCCTTGGCAAACGGAACAATCGAGATGTAGACGTCGCCATTGGTCTTGGCGAGTGGGCTGAGCTGGTCGACCAGGCTCTTCGCAGCGGTCTGCATCGCCGCCATCTTGCCGTCGTCGGCCATCGACCCCGTGTTGTCGAGCACCAAGGCCACGCGCATGCGCACCAGGCCCCAGGCGCTGGTGGAATTGGCGCCGACGTCGAGTGTCGGGAAACCTGCGACCTTCATGAAGGTGGTCGTGTAGGTGCCGGTGCCGGTGACCTGGATGGTGGAGCCCATGCTGGTGCTTGCGGTGTAAGTGGCCGCGATGCTGACCGACGGCAGGGCATTGGTCGCGGTGAACAGGGCGTTGAAATAAGCCTGCGCCTTGATGCCGATCTGCGACGTCGTGATGGTGCCGGACGACAGATCCTTGGAGACCATCAGCGAGGTCGAATCGAGGGCCGCCTGCATTGCGGAACGAGCCTGGGCCGCGCGGCTGTAATCGATTGCAGCTCCGACGAAGCCTAGAACCGGGAGCAGCGCGATGGCGAAGATCACGGCGATATTGCCTTGTTCGGCCGCAGCAAACCGGGCGAGGTGTCGACCAATACGGCTGGCGAATGGCAGGCGAGACATGACGATTCCCGGAAATCTGTGACTTTGCCCGTTTTCGCGCCACGCCGTTGAACGCAGGGTAAATCGGTCCGTAGAAAACCGGAGATAGCCCGCGCGAAACCGCCGCAGCCGCGTTACCGGCCGGGTTCCTGGTCAACATCTTCTAAACGGGCGGGGCGGAAGCTTTTGTCAAATCAGTCCGGATTGATTAACCTTGGCAAGGATCGCCCGGACCGGGAATCGGGACCGCCATGGCCGCCTCGGCCGAGCTGTCGCACGCTTGCGGCGAGCCGGGGGCAGGCCCATATTCGGTGAGGCCGATCCGGCTTGGACCGGACCGGCTGGAAGCGGCGATCCAACAAGGCGGTGCGCCTGTGCGAAGCTCCGAAAGCCGGGGCCGCGCGGCGAACCACCATACGTTTCCGTGGGGAATTTGAACGCCTGAGCCATGCCGCAACTGTCTTCCAGACCAGACCCGTCCGCGGCCGCCGCCGCCCACGCTGCCCTGATGAGCAACGACGAGAACCGTTCCGGCGGTCCTTCCGCGCCAAACACGTCCGTCATCACCAAGGTCAAGCCGAAGACCAAACGGCCGAACCTGTACCGTGTGTTGATCCTGAACGACGATTACACGCCGATGGAATTCGTCGTTCATGTGCTGGAGAAATTCTTCCAGAAGGACGCCGAGGCTGCAACCAAGATCATGCTGCACGTTCATCATCACGGGATCGGGGAATGCGGCGTGTTCACCTACGAGATCGCCGAGACCAAGGTGACGCAGGTGATGGATTTCGCTCGCAAGCACCAGCATCCGCTGCAATGCGTGATGGAAAAGAAGTAAGACTCGACACGTTACGGCGCGTTCGAAACCGGCTTGTGCATGCCGCAGTGTGATTGCCGCGTGATGTCTGCGCGCGATGTTCGTTGCAGACGGCAAAACTACGGAATTTCGGACCGAGGCCGATCGTACCCAAACCGGAACGGGTTTTGCATCGAAAAATACCTCAGCTGTGCAGCCGCCTGAGTCGCGGAACCGGTCTTTCGCCGCGATCTTGTATAACTATATGTGACAAAGGTTGTTGTTGCCTGACCGGGCGATGGCGATCATGATGGTGGGGGCCATAGAGGACGCGAATGCCGACTTTTTCCCAAAGCCTTGAACAATCCCTGCATCGTGCACTGGCGATCGCAAACGAGCGTCATCACCAATACGCGACGCTCGAGCATCTTTTGCTCTCCCTGATCGACGACTCCGATGCAGCCGCCGTCATGCGCGCCTGTAGCGTCGACCTCGACAAGCTCCGTACGAGCCTCGTCAATTATCTTGAGACCGAATTCGAGAACCTGGTGACGGACGGCGCCGACGACGCCAAGCCGACCGCAGGCTTCCAGCGCGTGATCCAGCGCGCGGTGATCCACGTGCAGTCGTCCGGTCGGGAAGAGGTGACCGGCGCCAACGTGCTGATCGCGATCTTTGCCGAGCGTGAGAGTCATGCCGCGTATTTCCTGCAGGAGCAGGACATGACGCGCTACGACGCCGTCAACTATATCAGCCACGGCATCGCGAAGCGACCGGGCGTCTCCGAGGCGCGGCCGGTGCGCGGCGTCGACGAGGAGACGGAGACCAAGGGCAGCGAGGACGCCAAGAAGAAGGGCGAGGCGCTCGAGACCTATTGCGTCAACCTCAACAAGAAGGCGCGCGACGGCAAGATCGATCCGGTGATCGGACGCAATTCCGAGATCAACCGCGCGATCCAGGTGCTGTGCCGCCGGCAGAAGAACAATCCGCTGTTCGTGGGCGAGGCCGGCGTCGGCAAGACCGCGATCGCGGAGGGCCTGGCCAAGCGCATCGTCGACAGCGAGGTGCCGGAGGTGCTGGCTGCTGCAACCGTGTTCTCGCTCGACATGGGCACGCTGCTCGCCGGTACGCGCTATCGCGGCGACTTCGAGGAACGCCTGAAGCAGGTGCTGAAGGAGCTCGAGGCGCATCCCAACGCCATCCTGTTCATCGACGAGATCCACACCGTGATCGGTGCGGGCGCGACCTCGGGCGGGGCGATGGATGCCTCGAACCTGCTCAAGCCCGCGCTCGCTTCCGGCACCATCCGCTGCATGGGCTCGACCACCTACAAGGAATACCGGCAGCACTTCGAGAAGGACCGCGCGCTGGTGCGGCGCTTCCAGAAGATCGACGTCAACGAGCCGACGGTCGAGGACGCGATCGCGATCCTCAAGGGCCTCAAGCCGTACTTCGAAGACTATCACCGGCTGAAATACACCAATGAGGCGATCGAGGCTGCGGTGCAGCTCTCTTCGCGCTACATCCACGACCGCAAGCTGCCGGATAAGGCGATCGACGTGATCGACGAATCCGGCGCGGCGCAGATGCTGGTCGCCGAGAACAAGCGCAAGAAGACCATCGGCATCAAGGAGATCGAGACCACGATCGCCTCGATGGCGCGGATCCCGCCGAAGAGCGTGTCGAAGGACGATGCCGAGGTGCTCAAGCATCTCGAGCAGACCCTGAAGCGCACCGTGTTCGGTCAGGACAAGGCAATCGAGTCGCTCGCCGCTTCGATCAAGCTGGCGCGTGCCGGCCTGCGCGAGCCGGAGAAGCCGATCGGCTGCTATCTGTTCTCGGGTCCGACCGGCGTCGGCAAGACCGAGGTCGCGAAACAGCTCGCGGCGTCGCTCGGCGTCGAGCTGTTGCGCTTCGACATGTCCGAATACATGGAGCGGCACACCGTGTCGCGCCTGATCGGCGCGCCTCCCGGCTATGTCGGCTTCGATCAGGGCGGCCTGCTCACCGACGGCGTCGACCAGCATCCGCATTGCGTGGTGCTGCTGGACGAGATCGAGAAGGCGCATCCCGATCTCTACAACGTGCTGCTCCAGATCATGGATCACGGCCGGCTCACCGACCACAACGGCAAGCAGGTCAACTTCCGCAACGTGATCCTGATCATGACCACGAATGCGGGCGCGTCCGATCTCGCCAAGCAGGCGTTCGGCTTCACGCGCTCGAAGCGGGAAGGCGACGACCACGAGGCGATCAACCGGCAGTTCGCGCCGGAATTCCGCAACCGTCTCGATGCCGTCGTGTCGTTCGGCCATCTCAGCGTCGAGGTGATCGGTACGGTGGTCGAGAAGTTCGTGCTTCAGCTCGAAGCGCAACTCGGCGATCGCGATGTCACCATCGAACTGTCCGACCCCGCCAAGACCTGGCTGGTGAAGCATGGTTACGACGAGCAGATGGGCGCACGTCCGATGGCTCGCGTGATCCAGGAGCACATCAAGAAGCCGTTGGCCGACGAGGTGCTGTTCGGCAAGCTCAAGGGCGGCGGCCATGTCCGCGTCGTTCTGGTCAAGGACGAGGCCGACGAGACCAAGGACAAGATCGGCTTCGAGTTCGTCGAGGGTCCGGTCACGCCGAAGCAGGAGAAGCTCCCCGGAGCCCGCAAGCGCCCGCCGGGCAAGTCCAAACCCGGCGGCCCCGGCGGCTCGAAGGGGCCGACCAAGAGCCCGCTGGTCAAGGCTTGATCCGCACGCGATGAATTGAAAAGGCCGGCTGAAAAGCCGGCCTTTCTTATTGGCAGCCAAATATAAGCAAGAAGATCCGACATGACCAACATGCCTTCTGCAAACTCATCGTCAGCTTCCTCGATCCCCGCCGACGATCCCGCACGCGCCTTGACGGTCGCCGATCCCGACGGCGCTGACGTGCCGCATATCTCTGTGGCCGGCGGCACCTACACGGTCCTGGTGTCAGGCGCGCAGACCGCAGGACGCTATTGCCTGGTCGACATGCTGGTGCCTGCCGGCGGCGGGCCCCCGCCGCACCGCCACGATTTCGAGGAAATGTTCACGCTGCTCGAAGGCGAACTTGAATTCACCTTTCGCGGCAAGTCCCACACCGTAAGTGCGGGGTCGACCGTCAACGTTCCGGCCAACGCGCCGCACGCGTTCAAGAACGTGTCCGGCAAGACGGCCCGTATGCTCTGCATGTGCACGCCAGCGGGACAGGACGAATTCTTCCTGGCGGTTGGCTTTCCCGTCGAAGGCCGCACGTCGCCACCGCCGAAGCCGACTCCGGAAGAGACGGCCGAGAAAGGCAGGCTGATCGCAGCACTGCTGCCGAAATATCGCACCGAGATGGTGAAGATGTGAGGAGGGGCGGAGGCAGCCGAAATCGGCCTTCCCAAATGGTCGCGCGCTATTCGCCGCGCAGGCGCTGGTCGTCCTGTACGCGAACATGCTCGGCGCCGCGCGCTCCTGCGGGCGACAGCCGCAACATGCTCAGCGCCGCGCCGCAGAGCGCAAAGCCGACGCCGGTCAGCAACGCGATTCTGGTTCCCTCGATCGGATAGCGGCCGAGGAACAGCGCGACCAGCGCTGCGCCGGTGGTCTGCCCAAGCAGCCGCGCCGTCCCCAGCATGCCGCTGGCGCCGCCGGCACGCTCGCGCGGGGCGGCTGCGATCATGGTCCGGTTATTGGGGGTCTGGAACAGGCCGAAGCCGGCGCCGGCCAGCGCCATTCGCCAGATCACGTCGAGTGGCGTCGGCGCCGCCGGCAGCAAGGCGAGCGCAGCGAGGCCGCAGGCGAACAGCGTGAGGCCGATGCCGCCGAGCAGGCCGGCCGGATAATGCTCGACCAGGCGGCCGGCGAGGGGGGCTGCGAACGCCACCGCGATCGGCCACGGCGTGATCAAGAGGCCCATATGCACCGCCGAATAGCCGAAGCGGCTCTGGAGGTAGAAGGGGATCGCAACGAAGGCCAGCATCTGCCCGCAGAACGAGGCGATCGAAGTTGCAATCGACAGCGCGAACACCGGGATGCGCAACAGGTCGATCGGCAGCAGCGGCGAGGCCATGTGGGTCTCGCGGTAAATCAGCAGCGCGCCGGCGACGAGCGCGACGGCGAACTGCACGAGGCAGGTGATCGCCGCTTCGCCATGACCGACACTATCGACGGCCGCGATGCCGACGCCGAAAGTGATCGCGGACAGCCCCGCGCTCTGCCAGTCGAAGGAATGGCTCGCAGGCCTGGTGTGCGGCAGGCTGCGCAGGCCCAGCACCAGTGTCACCACGCCGAGCGGAACGTTGATGGCGAACAGCCAGGGCCAGCTGCCGAACGCGAGGATGCCGGCGGCCAGCGTCGGACCGACCGCGGCCGAGAAGGCGACGACGAGGGCATTGAGCCCGATGCCGCGGCCGAGCTGGCTGCGGGGGTAAGTGAAACGCACCAGCGCTGCGTTGACGCTCATGATGCCGGCCGCGCCGAACCCCTGCACGATGCGTGCAATCGTGAGCAGCGGCAGCGTGTGCGCCAGCGCGCAGAATGCGGAGGCAAGCGTGAACAGCACCAGCCCGACCAGATAGACGCGGCGATAACCGACGATCTCGCCGAGCGAAGCCAGCGGCAGCAGCGAGATCGTGATCGCGAGCTGGTAGCCATTGACGATCCAGATCGAGAACGCCGGGCTCGCGTCGAGGTCGGCCGCGATCGTCGGGAGCGCGACGTTGGCGATGGCGCTGTCGACCACTGCCATGATGATGCCGAGCGCAATGGTCAGGACCGCCTGGCCCCGCTGCGGCTGCGGCAGGCCGTCGGCGTGCTCCATGAGGGCTGGCGACATAATGGCGGCGTGCTTGATTCGAGCCGTGGTTCGTCTCCGGATTAGGAAATTGCGAGATGCATCGCAACCCGGCAGGATACGGACGGTTCCTGCGCCGGGCGCGGGTCTCCTGGCACCGCGGGCATGGGTCGGGACGGCATTCGCGGGGCTCACCAGCGCGAGGTCGACTTCCCAAACACATAGAGCGCGACGAGCCCAATCGTCACCGCGGTCGAGACGATCAGGATGGTGCGGTCCCAATCGATTCCGCTCCGCTCGGCGCGGTTGAGATTGAGAGCGGTGAACAGGGCCTTCATGGCAAATCGGCGCATCGGGCTGCCTCGCGGGTGCGCACGATGCCACTGTCGGTGCGGGCCGGCTTGATGCAGCTCAAGCCGGACTGCGCCGCGCGCGGTCGCTACACCGGCGGCGGATTGCGATCGGTGAAGGCCGTGCGCTGGTGCCAGTAAGGATAGGGCAGTGTCACCTTGCTCGCCGCATCGAGCTTTGCGATCTGGTCCTTGGTCAACGACCAGCCGACCGCGCCGAGATTTTCGCGCAGCTGCGTCTCGTTGCGCGCGCCGATGATCAGTGTCGAGACGGTCGGACGCTGCAGCAGCCAGTTCAGCGCGATCTGCGAGACGCTCTTGCCCGTTTCCCTGGCGACCTCGTCGATCGCATCGACGACGCGATAGACGTGCTCGTCCGGCACGGGTGGGCCGAACTCGGCCGTCTTGGGCAGGCGGCTGACGTCAGGCTTTGGCTGGCCGCGGCGGATCTTTCCGGTGAGGCGTCCCCATCCGAGCGGCGACCAGACCACCGCGCCGAGGCCCTGGTCGAGGCCGAGCGGCATCAGCTCCCATTCGTAGTCGCGCCCGATCAGTGAATAATAGGTCTGGTTGGCGACGTAGCGGGGGAAGCCATGCTTGTCGGCAACGCCAAGCGATTTCATCAGGTGCCAGCCCGAAAAATTCGACACGCCGACGTAGCGGATCTTGCCGGCGCGCACGAGCACATCGAGAGTGCTAAGCACCTCTTCGGGCGGGGTGAAGGCGTCGAAGCCGTGGAGCTGGAACAGGTCGATGTAATCGGTGCCGAGCCGGCTCAGCGAAGCATCGATGGCCGCGAGCAGATGCTGGCGCGACGACCCGATGTCGTTGGGGCCGTCGCCTAAGCGGAACGTCGCCTTGGTCGAGACCAAAACCTTGTCGCGGCGGCCCTTGATGGCCTCGCCGAGAACGCGCTCGGATTCGCCGAGCGAATAGACGTTCGCGGTATCGAACATCGACACGCCGGCATCAAGGCAGATATCCAGAAGGCGCCGCGCTTCGGTCGCATCAGTGGTGCCCCACGCAGCGAGGCGGCCAACGCCGCCGAAGGTGCCGGTCCCAAGACTCAAGGCGGGCACCATGAGGCCCGAGCGGCCCAAGCGTCGGTATTCCATCAATATGCTCCTTGGCTGGCCGCTGATTGATCCCCGCAGCCCCTGTGCCGGATGGTAGAGCAAGCACGCGCCGTGTCCTATTGCGTGCTCACATAGCGGCTCTGCTGGGGCCGCACGCGTTACGCCACGATTGTCCCTTTCAAATTCGCAGCCGTGATCTTCGCGCGCAGCCAGGCTTCGAACGCGTCGACATGGCTGCGGCCTTTGGCCTCGGAGGACCGCACGAGATAATAAGACACGGTCTCGACCTCGAATTGGGGCTGATGGAACGGCGCGACTAAGGTGCCCTTTTCCAGCTCGTCGGCGGCGAGGATCTCGCTCTCCAGGACGACGCCGAGACCTTCGACAGCGGCGTCGATGGCCATGGTGGACCGATCGAACCACAATTCGTGGTGTGCCTTGATCGTCGTGCCGACGACCTTTCGCAGATAGTCGGTCCAGGTCAGCGCGTTCGACGAATGAATCAACGTGGCGCGGGCAAGATCGCCGGGCTCGTGAAGTCCGAGTTGCTCGATCAGAAGCGGGCTACAGAGCGGACGCAGACGCTCAGCCAGGAGCGGCTCGATCTGCCGGTCGTTGAGGACGGGCGGGCGTCCATAGGCGATGGCGAGATCGAAGCGAATGGTATCGAGGTCACGCAAGTCGGCGATAGTTGACAGCCTGATCCCGATCTCCGGATGCTCGCCGATGAAATTCCCGATCCGCGGCTGAAGCCATTTGGCTGCAAAGCTCGGGCCGCTCGCGATGAACAGATGATTGCGCTGCGACTGCGGCGCGACCAGCCGCGTCGCGCCCATGATCATTCCGAAGGCGCGCTCGATCTCGGCGGCATAGACGCGGCCGGCATTGGTGAGCACCGCGCGGCCGGCGTGCCGCGAAAAAACACGAACGCCGAGGAAATCCTCCAACTTCTGGATGTGGTGGCTGATCGCGGAGGGCGTAACCCCGAGCTCCTCTGCGGCGCGGCTGAAGCTGCCGTGGCGCGAAGCGGCTTCGAATGCCGACAGCGCCTTGAGCGGCGGCATTCTCGACCGCGGTGTTGACTCCACCTCATCGGCTGCTGAGTTTTTTGAACTGGCGCCCATCATGTCTGCCCGGTACGAATTTATCTGTTGCTCAGGCAATTCTTGTACCGCAAACGCCCTGAAGCAACAGCTTCGTGCCCCAAAAGACCGACCCGACAACGGCGAGTGCATCGCCACACCGCACGGCTGTGCGGCGGATGCCGCTTGCCCGAGGAGAACCCATGACTTCAGCGCTGAAACAGGCCGCCGACGAATTCCTCGTCCGCTATGGCGGAGACGTGTTTCCGAACCTCTTCACCTCGGCGAAGGGGACGATCGTGACCGACAGCGACGGGCGCGACTATCTCGATTTCACCTCGGGCCAGATGTGCGCCACCATCGGCCACAACCATCCGGCTATCGTCGCGGCGGTGGAGAGTGCGGGGAAGAAGGCCTTCCATCTCTTCAGCGGGATGATCCCCGAAGTGGTCGCCGAGCTCGCCCAGGTGCTGGCGAGGGATTGGCTGCCCGGCAATCTCAAGCGCTCGATCTTCATCAATACCGGCTCGGAAGCGACCGAAGTCGCGCTCCGGATGGCCAAGATGTACACCGGCGGCTACGAGGTGCTCGTTCTCGGCGGCTCGTG
This sequence comes from Bradyrhizobium sp. Kon58, assembly GCF_055807455.1. Classification (NCBI taxonomy): domain Bacteria; kingdom Pseudomonadati; phylum Pseudomonadota; class Alphaproteobacteria; order Hyphomicrobiales; family Nitrobacteraceae; genus Bradyrhizobium; species Bradyrhizobium sp. Kon58. Next base: position 19,300 of record NZ_JBVVOT010000037.1, on the reverse strand, counting down.
GCACGGCATCACCGGCGGAGCCGCCTCGGTCTCGATGGCGAGCGACCGCAAGGGATATGGCGTGCCGCCGCCCGGCGTGTTCGTCATCCCGGAGCCGAACGCCTACCGGCCCTACATCGCAAAGGGCAGCGAGGACGAGTCTGCGCTCGCCAATCTCGAACTCGCCCTGAAGATGTTCGACATGCAGTCGAGCGGGAGGGGTGCTGCGATCATCGCGGAGCCCGTGATCAGCGCCGGCGGCGTGCTGGTGCCGCCGAAGGCGTTCATGGAGGCCCTGCGAAAGGCGGCCGATGAGCGCGGCATGCTGCTGATCTTCGACGAGGCCCAGACTGCTTTCGGGCGTATCGGAAAGAAGACCGGATCCGAATATTTCGGGGTCGTTCCGGATATCATGACCATGTCGAAGACGCTCGGCGGTGGGCTTCCGCTTGCGGCGGTGTCGACCACCGAGGCGATCGAGAGCAAGCTCCACGAGGATCACTTTACTTATTACACCAGCCACGTCTCCGATCCCTTGCTTGCCGAGGTCGGGCTCGCGGTGCTGCGCGTGATCACTGAGGAGAAACTTGTCGCACGCGCCAACGAGATGGGTGCCTACCTGCGAGGCCGGTTCGAAGGGCTCCAGCAGAAATACGAGCAGATCGGCGACATCAGAGGCATGGGCCTTCTGCTTGGCGTCGAGCTGGTCAGTGATCGCAACAGCCGACGCCCAGCCCACCAGCTTGGCGGCCTCACCACGAAGAAGTGCTTCGAGTACGGGCTGAGCATGAACATCCGCCGCCGCCCCGAGCGCGGATCGGTGTGGCGTATCGCGCCGCCGTTGACCGTCTCGACCGAGGAGATCGACCGCGCCATTGAGATCCTTGATCGGGCTTTGAGGGAAAGTCTCGATGAGCTGTCGCGAAATCCCACTGCTTAGCAACTGGTTGGAGGCTGACATGATCCGCGTACACGCGCCGAAGCTCGCCATTGCCGCCGCATCACTTGCGCTGCTCGAGATGGGGGCCGCGCAAGCGGCGAGTCAGACTTTGGAAAAGATCAGGGAGGTCGGCAAGATCACCTTCGGCTACCGCGAGGCGTCGATTCCGTTCGCCTATCTCGGCGCAGATCAGAAACCGACCGGGCTCTCGCTCGACCTCTGTGCCGCAGTGGCCGACAAGGTCAAGGTCATGTTGCAGCGGCTTGAGCTGGAGGTCGAATATGTTCCGGTGAATGCGTCCAATCGCATCCCGCTGCTCCAGAACAGTACCATCGACGTCGAGTGCGGCAGCACGACCAATACGGCCGAACGGCAAAAACAGGTGGCGTTCTCCGTTGCGACCTATGTGGCATCGCCGCGCTGGCTGGTATCGGCCTCGTCGCAGCTGATGGAGCCGAAAGGACTTGACGGGCAGACGGTCGTCATCACGCAGGGCTCGCTGAATTTCGGGGTCGCCAAGAAGCTCCTCGATGATCAGAAGCTGAATGTGACGATCGTGCAGGCCAAGGACCACGCCGAGTCGCTCCTCGTGCTGGGAACGGGTCGCGCCGCGGCGTGGTTCGAGGACGATATCCTGGTTGCCGGTCTCGTCGCGAACGCCTCCGATCCCAGGGCTTTCCGGATGTTGGCGGCCACCTATGCGCCTTCTTACTATGGGCTAGTGACCCGCAGGGAAGATCCCGAGTTCAAGGCCGTCGTCGATGCCGTGATCAAGGAGAAGATGGTGTCCGGTGAATTCGGGAGGCTCTACGCGAAGTGGTTCGAGTCGCCGATTCCGCCGAAAGGGCAGAACCTCCAGCTTCCGATGAGCGAAGCGATGAAGGCCCGCGTCGTATCTCCCAGCGATGCGCTTGTGCCGTAGGCGAAGCTCTCGGCAGACCTTGCGTCAATGCCGCGACTGGCTCTGCCTGAAGTCGCGCGGTGACATCCCGAAATGCTCGCGGAAGACGCGGCCGAAATGCGAGAGGTCGTTGAAGCCCCAGGCGAAGGCGATCTCGCTGATGTGGCGGTGCGCAAGCACGGGGGAGGCGAGGTCGCGCTTGCATTGAGCGAGGCGCTCACTGAGGACGTAGCGCTGGAACGAGGTGTCCTCGTCGGCGAGGAGATCGTTGACATAGCGGGACGAGATGCCGAGCGCCGCTGCGGTCTCGGACAGCGAGAGATCGGGATCGGCAAGATGAGCCCGGATATGCGCCTTCAGCCGGTAGAGCAGGGCAGAGCGATGGGTCGAGCGCGGCAGCGGCGTCTTGCCTAGCCGCTCGCCCAGCGCCATCGCCAGGACATCGACGGCCTGTTCCGACAGAGCGGCGGCGTGGTGTGGATCGATCTGATCCGCGTTCTGGCAGAGCCGGTAGATGAAATCGTAGGCGATCCGCTGCAGCGGTGAGTCCGGTCCGAAAGCGCTGGCGGTAAGGGTTTCGGTCGCGCCGAGCCGGCGCTGCAGCATCTCGCGCGGCACCTTGAAGATGGTCTGCGTGAACATGCCGTCGAATTTCAGCTCGTAGGGACGGGTGGTATCATAGAGCGCAAATTCTCCCGGATGCACCACGGCCTCGCGGCCGTCCTGCACCACGGCGCCGGTGCCGTGATTGCCGAGCGCGATCAGGATGAAATCCTGATCCGAGCGCGCGATGCGCGAGGGCGTGCGCAACACGTGCTGACGGTCGGAGCAGACCTCGGAGCATTCCGCCTTGCCTAATGGCGCCCGGGTGACCGAGCCGCGAAAGGCGCTGCCAAGATCTGACCTGCAGTCGAGCCCGACGAAGACGTCGCAGACGATATCCTGCCAGAGCGCAAGCCGGCGGTGGCCTGGGCTGTCGTCCGTGGTGAACTGGATTGGCATCTGCAGAGCCTCCCTTTCACATCCCGCAACATCGCGTGTCGGCGCAGGTCCCGCCTAATCGCAGGCAAATCCCGTACCGGGCCGGCGATTCCGTCCGGTCGAGTTTTTGTTCCGCCGTGGTCGAGCGCCCACCGCCCGGCTTGGTCAAATAGACTGCATCGGACCTGGCTTCCGATCAACCGGCAAGGGAGGTGGGAATGGGCATCGAACATCCGAAATACAAGGTCGCGGTGGTGCAGGCGGCGCCCGCCTGGCTCGATCTCGATGCCTCGATCGACAAGTCGATCGCCCTGATCAGGGACGCAGCCGAGAAGGGCGCCAAGCTCATCGCCTTTCCGGAAGCCTTCATCCCCGGCTACCCCTGGCACATCTGGATGGATTCGCCGGCCTGGGCGATCGGTCGCGGCTTTGTGCAGCGCTATTTCGACAATTCGCTGTCCTATGACAGTCCGCAGGCCGAGCGGCTGCGTGATGCCGTGCGCAAGGCCAAGCTCACCGCCGTGCTCGGTCTGTCCGAGCGCGACGGCGGCAGTCTCTATCTGGCGCAATGGCTGATCGGGCCTGACGGCGAGACCATCGCGAAGCGCCGCAAGCTGCGGCCGACCCATGCCGAGCGCACGGTCTATGGCGAGGGCGACGGCAGCGATCTCGCCGTGCACGCGCGGTCCGACATCGGCCGCATCGGCGCACTGTGCTGCTGGGAGCATCTCCAACCGCTGTCGAAATACGCGATGTACGCCCAGAACGAGCAGGTCCATGTCGCGGCCTGGCCGAGCTTTTCGCTCTACGATCCCTTCGCGCCGGCGCTCGGCGCCGAGGTGAACAACGCCGCCTCGCGCGTCTATGCCGTGGAGGGCTCCTGCTTCGTGCTGGCGCCTTGCGCAACGGTCTCGCAGGCGATGATCGACGAACTCTGTGATCGGCCGGACAAGCATGCGCTGCTGCATGCCGGCGGTGGCTTCGCTGCGATCTACGGCCCCGATGGCAGCCAGATCGGCGACAAGCTCGCGCCGGACCAGGAGGGCCTCTTGATCGCCGAGATCGATCTTGGCGCCATCGGCGTCGCCAAGAACGCCGCTGATCCAGCCGGGCACTATTCGCGCCCCGACGTCACGCGGCTGCTGCTCAACAAGAAGCGATACCAGCGCGTCGAGCAGTTTGCGCTGCCGGTCGACACGGTCGAGCCCACGGACATTGCCGCGGCGGCGAGCTGATCGCCGAATCAAGGGGAGGCACGATCATGGAATCCGCAATTCCTCTGCATCTCGAGACCCCGCGCACGCGCCACAAGCGCGTGCCGGACGATTACCAGCCGCCATACCCGTCCTTCGTGGCGCGCTATAAGCCTGGAGTGAACCGGGTCGCGATGGCCTATTTCGGCCTGCAATATCGCGGCACGGCGCCGGCGGCTGCGACGGATGCGCTCGCCGACATCGCGGCGCGGTTTGCCGCGGAAGGCGGTCCCTCGCATTGGGACCGGGCGCAATATGTTGATCAGGCCGGCTATGAGAACGTCGTCTCGGTGGCTTATTGGGACGACATTGCGCGGTTCGACCAGTGGTTTACACCGGCGCGCGAGGTCTGGACCGGAACGCAGCCCGAGGGCATCGGCACTTTCATCGAGGTGCTGCGCCCCATTGTGGCGCGGCACGAGACGCTGTTTTCCTCGCTGGGGCGGCCGGAGGGCGTCGCCGCTATCGCCGACGGCATGAGCGGCGAGGTGCAGGAGCACGCCTATTGGGGCGGCATGCGTGACCGCATCCCGCTGTCGCAGACCGATCCAATGTCGCCGGGCGGCAATCCCGAATTGATCCGCGACGGCGCGCGACTGCGCGTGCAGGCGCACGACAATCTCTGCCTGATCCGATCAGGCCAGGATTGGAGCGATACCGAGACCTCGGAGCGAAAGCTCTATCTCGACGACGTCGAACCGGTGTTGCGCGAGGGCATGGATTTCCTGCGCGATGACGGTCTCGGCATCGGCTGCTACGCCAACCGTTACATGCGCGTCCTTGCAGCCGGTGGGGACGCGAGTGAAAAGTCCTACGGTCAAAGCTGGTGGAAGAGCCTGGCGGCGCTGGAGCGGTGGGCGGAATCGCATCCGACCCATGTCAGGATATTCGGCGCCGCAATGAAATACCTGTCGACGCTCGGCCCCTCGGCAAAACTGCGGCTCTACCACGAGGTCACCGTGGCGGCTGCCGACGAGCAGTTCTTCGAATATCTGAACTGTCACGCCAGGACCGGCATGCTGGCGGCGGCGGAGACCGTCAGCGCTTGATCGGCTAGATCACGCAATGACCGAGCAGCTCGGGATGCGCGGCGCAGATGTGATGCGCGCCGGCGTCCCGCAGCTCGGCCTCGCTGCCGTAGCCATAGAGCACGCCGATCGCGGTCATGCCGTTGGTGCGGGCGCCGACCACATCATGGCTGCGGTCGCCGATCATGATCGCGCTGGCGGCATCGACCCTGGCTTCGTCGAGCGCGTAGCGCAGCAGGTCGCGCTTGTCGACGCGCGTGCCGTCGAGCTCGGAGCCGAACACGCGCTCGAAATACGGTTTCAGGCCAAAATGCTCGACGATACGGGTGGCGTAGACCGCGGGCTTGCTGGTGGCCACGAACATGCGCGGTGTTGTCGCAGCAAGCGTTGTCAGCGTGTCCACGATACCGGCATAGGCTTCGTTCTCGAACAGGCCGACATCGCTGAAGCGCTCGCGATAGAGCAGCAGCGCCCGGTCGGCGAGTTCCGCGCTGCCCGTGAGCTTTTGCAGGCTGGCATGCAGCGGCGGGCCGATGCACCAGGTCAGCTCGTCCTCGCTCGGCACCGCGACGTTGAGCCGCTCAAGGGCGTACTGGATCGAGCGCGTGATCCCGGGCTTCGGGTCAGTCAGCGTGCCGTCGAGATCGAAATAGATCGTAACCATGTTGCCGCGCCTGTGTTGCTACCGCCGTCTATGCCAGACCTAAACGACGCCGCGGACCAAGGCAAACGCGCAACCATTGCCACGCCGAAAATCGCCTTCTTGATACCGCGTATCCCTTAAAGCTCGCTATTCGCGGGAGGGAAGCGTAGAGTCGCGCCATCACCGCCTTCCATTGGCATCGACCGGTGACTGAGGGTCACCAGCGCTCCCGCCGACTGAGCAGGAGCGTGCATGATTCGATTTCGTCTGGTCGACTGGATCCGCCGGAGAGCGGTTCTTGTCGCATTGATGCTTGGCACATTGATACTTGGCCCACTGTCGCAAGGCGCTGTCGCGGCAGGACCGGATTGCCGCGCGATCGAAAGCACGAGCGGACGTCTCGCCTGCTACGATGCTGCGTTTCCTCCGAAGGAAAAAAAGCCCGCTGCGGAGAACGATGGGTCCCGTGCTGCCTACAAGGACCCGTTCGTGGCGGAAGAGGCCAGAACCGCAGCGAAGCTGAAGAACATCTGCCGCGGCTGTTGAGGGTTGCTCGTTCGCCGCGTTCTCGTTGATCGGCGATTCCGGGCTCGGATCGAGAGAATTTTTCAGGAGAGGCCGGATGAGCGAGCGACTTGAAACTCTGAAGAAGGCCCGTGATCGCATGATCGAGGACAGGGACGCGCATGCGAAAGTGCTGGCCGCTCCCTTTGTGCGCGACACGGCCGAGCGCGCGCGCAACAAGTTTATCGAGATCCAGGCGCTGATCGATGCCCTCGACCGCGCCATCCGGGGCGAAATCCCGGTTCCGGTCAAGAACTAAGGCAGTAGGCAGCGACACCAGCGGAACGTACATTGCTGATGCCGCTAGCGCTCCCTCATTGCTGTCTCGCCCATTCGACGATGGCGGTCGCCTCCGCGCCTGCCCGGGTTTCCCAGGCGGTGACCGCGTTCGTTGCTGCCTTCCGCAACTCCGTGACAAGGAACGCTGGCGCCGGCTCGGCGATATGGACGCCATTGTCGCGCATGCGCGCATAGTTCTCGATGGTGCGGTGGGTTAGTAGCGCGAGCTGGCTCTGTTCGGTCTCGACCGCCGCGGCAAGCACCTCGCGCTGCATCGGTTCGGACAGTTCGGCAAAGGCTTCGCTGCGGACGAAGGCGATCGAGATTGGCATCGCGTAATTGATGGCCGTGAAATGCGGCAGGAAGTCCCACAATTTGCGCCCCGCGCCGCCGTCGCCGGAGGTGAGGAAGGCATTCAGCCGGTGTTCCCTCAGTCCGGCGAGCGCCGCGTCCATCGGCAGGAATTGCGCGTTCGCGCCGGCCGCGCGCATGACGTCGGTGGAGTTGGCATCGTAGGTTCGCAAGTTCAGTTTCGGCAGGTCGTCGGCGCCTTCGAGCGGCCGCTCCGACCAGAGGCCCGTGGCCGGCCAAATCGTCACATACAGCAGCTTGAGGCCGCGCGCCGCGAGCGCCTTCTCATAGAGCGGGCGCGCCCGCAGATTGGTGGCGCGGGCGAGATCCACCGATTGCACCAGGAAGGGCAGGGTGGACAGCCCGAGCACGGGATCGAGGCCCGAGAGCGCGCCCGCGAAGGCATCACCGCCCGCGATCCGGCCGTCCAGCGCCGCGCGCGGCATCTCGCCCGAGTTGATCTTGAGCTGGTTGTCGAAGGCGTTGGTCACGGTCACGAAACCGTGGGTACGGTCGGAGACGCGGCTGGCGAAAGTCGAGAGTCCAATCCCGGAGATGTTATTCTCAGGGTATTCCGTGGTCATCCGCCAATTGACTTGAGACGCGTCCCGAGACGCCACCTGAGCGGAGGCTGGCGCGACGCTCAGGGTGAGCGCGGCGAGGACAAGGATCGCGCGGATCCGTTTGGCCGGGTAACGCATTGGGAGAAGCAGGTCAGGCAGCATATATTGGCAACTCGTCGAACCATGGCACGATGCCACAACATGGCAGATCACACTGTCGCATGCCGCGCCGAGGCGCGCCACCGCCATGCCCGCACAGGATGGGTGCAGATGGCGATGTGCATCATCCCCGCGCTGCTTGTCTCGGCGACATGGGCCGCGGCGGGGGACAGTTCGCCCGCTAAGACCGATGTCGCTGTCCCCAGCGTCGAAGAGCTCGCGACGCCGCCGGCGAAGCCCGCGGACGTGCGGGAGAGCGACACGCGGGAATCGATCTGCCTGATCGTCGAGGCCGCAGCGCGCGATGCCAATCTGCCGCTGGAGTTCTTCGCCCGCGTGATCTGGCAGGAGAGTCGCTTCCAGGCCGATGCGGTGGGGCCCATGACGCGCAGCGGCGAACACGCGCAGGGGATCGCGCAATTCATGCCGGGCACCGCGAGCGAGCGCGGGCTGCTCAATCCCTTCAATCCGGTGCAGGCGCTGCCGAAGTCGGCGGAATTCCTGAACGAGCTGCGCAACCAGTTCGGCAATCTCGGGCTGGCGGCGGCCGCCTACAATGCCGGGCCGCGCCGGGTGCAGGAATGGCTCGCCGGCACCGGCGGCATGCCGGAGCAGACCCGCAACTACGTTCTTGCCATCACTGGCACGAGCGTCGATGCCTGGGCCAAGGCAGGCGCGACCGGCAAGGGGCCGCCGAGCGCGCCGCCGACAAGCTGCCGCGATCTGATGGCGCTGTTGAAGCGCGCGCCGAATGCCTTCGTCGCCGAGCTCGAGCAGCATGTGGAGCTTGCGGCTGCAAAGATCTGGGGCGTCCAGCTCGCCGCGGGCTTTGACCGCAACCGGGCTTTGGCGATGTATTCCCGCGCGGTCACGCGGCTGGGCGCCGCGATCGGCGAACGTGATCCGAGCCTGCTGAGTTCAGTGATGCGCAGCCGTGGCACGCGCGCCTTCTACCAGGTGCGCATCGGCGCCGATACGCGGAGCGAGGCCGATGAACTCTGCGGTCGTATCCGCAAGGCTGGCGGGGCATGCTTCGTGCTGAAGAATCGCGGTGTGAGCGGATAGGGCATCTGTCCCAGCGTGCATGCCAGCCCCGCCGCGTGCTTCCTTGACGCGAGGCGCCGCATTGCCCGTTATGCAGGCACGATTCCTCACCCGGCCAAGACTCCCGTGGCGCTTCCTCCGCTCGATTCACCTCAATGGCAAAGTCCCTGGCGCGCCTTTGCGTGGGGACTGCGCTCGATCACGCAGACGATCCTCACCCTCGTCCTGTTCGCGACCTATCTCGGCATTGGCGCGCTCGCCCACGACACCCACTTCAGCCTGCTATGGGCGCTCTGCTCGACGCTGTTCGTCTGGGCGGGGCCGGCGCAGATCATCCTGATCACCACGCTCGGCTCCGGCGCGACGGTCATCCAGTCGGCGATCGCGGTCACCGTCAGTGCGATCCGCCTGTTTCCGATGGTGGTCTCGGTGCTGCCCTTGATGCGCACGCCGACGACAAAACGGCGCGAGCTGTTTTTCGCGGCGCATCTCACCGCGGTAACACTGTGGGTCGAATGCCATCGCTTCCTGCCGCAGGTACCGCGTGAGCGCCGGATCGCCTTTGTCAACGGACTTGGCTTCGGTCTCGTCTCGGTGTGTCTCACCGCCAACACGGTCGGCTATTTCCTTGCCGCCAATCTGACCCAGACGCTTGGCGCCGCGATCCTTTTGCTGACGCCGCTGTCCTTCCTGTTCTCGACCGCACGCAACAGCCGCGAGGTCGCCGACGTCGTCGCACTCGCGCTCGGGGTTCTGCTTTATCCGCTGGCCGCGAAGATGAACTCCGGCCTCGACATCCTCGTCAGCGGCCTCGTAGCCGGCACGATTGCCTATGGCGTGCATTGGTGGCGGGAGGTGCGCGCATGAGCTTTGCGCAGCTCATTGGCGACTGGCACGCGCTGGCGGTGCTGTTCGTGGCCGGCGTCGTTCCCAACCAGATATGGCGCATGCTCGGCCTGTGGTTTGGCGGCGGCATCGACGAGGGCTCCGAGCTTCTGGTCTGGGTACGGGCGGTCGCCACCGCGATCCTGGCCGGCGTCATCGCCCAGATCGTGGTCGAGCCGCCCGGGGCGCTTGCGAGCGTGCCGGATGCCTTGCGCTACGGTGCGGTCGGCGCCGGCCTCGTCGTCTTCCTATTGACCCGCCGCTCGATCTTCGCGGGCGTGGTCGCGGGCGAAGTCTTCATGCTGGCCGGCAAGTGGTGGTTGGGCTAAAACCGCTGGCGAACAGCAGGGAATTGGAAATATGGTTCGCGAAAACGAGCTCCGCGAGGGTGAAGTCTCCATCGAGCTGCCGCCGACGCAGGATGCCGGCCTCGTCTTCATCGGGCGCATCCGCACGCCATGGAGTTCGCGGCTGGAGACCCCACGCCAGGGCCGGCATGACGGCCCGATATGCCGCCTCGAGATCTTCGAGCCGTTCGTGCCCGCGATCAAGGGCGTCGATTTCTACAGCAATCTCGAAGTGCTCTACTGGCTCGACAAGTCGCGCCGCGACATTGTCCTGCAAAGCCCGAAGAACAACGAGAAGACCCGCGGCACGTTTTCGCTGCGCTCGCCGGTGCGCCCCAATCCGATCGGCACGTCGATCGTGAAGCTCGTCGGTATCGAGGGCAACGCGATTCTGGTGCGCGGGCTCGATTGCCTCGACAACACGCCGCTGATCGACATCAAGCCGGATCGTTGCGAGTTCACGCCACTGGCCGCCCCGCAGCCGGGGGATTTCCAGACGGAGTGAAGTCTCTCCTCCGTCATTGCGAGGAGCTCTTGCGACGAAGCAATCCAGACTGCCACCACGGACACAGTCTGGATTGCTTCGCTGCGCTCGCAATGACGCGTGGAGAGCGTCAGCCCGCCTTCAACGCCGCGATCAGCTTGGTCGCGTTCTCTTCCAGCACCTTGACGTCTTCCTTGCGGCTGGCGGGCGGAAGCATCGCCACGCCGTCGTGGCGCGGCATCACGTGCATGTGGAGATGAAACACCACCTGTCCGCCGGCGGCCTCGTTGAACTGCTGCACGGTGATGCCGTCGGCCTTGAATGCCGTCATCGCCGCGGCTGCGATCTTGTGCGCGCCGCGGGCGACATGGGCGTAGTCGTCCGGCTTGATGTCGAGGATGTTGCGGACAGGGGCTTTTGGAATCACCAGGGTGTGGCCCGGCACCCGCGGCATGATGTCGAGGAAGGCGAGGACGTGCTCATCCTCGTAAACCTTGTGGCAGGAGAATTCACCGCGCAGGATCTTCGCGAAAATGTTGTTGGGGTCGTAGGCGGTCATGGCGGCGGCTCCCTGGAATTTTGCGCTTACTGTCACCAGCCGCAGCGTACCGTCAAGGCGCCTCGTCGGCGCCTTTGCGGAACGGGCCGAGCTCGGCCAGCTCACGTCCGGCTTCCGCGACATAGGCGCGCTCGCGCTTGAGGTAATCGTCGATGGCGCGGCGCAAGCCGGGATCGGCGATGAAGTGAGCGGAGTGGGTGGTCCGGGGCAGGTAGCCGCGTGCGATCTTGTGCTCGCCCTGCGCGCCGGCCTCGACATTCCCCAGGCCGCGTTTGATGGCGAAGTCGATCGCCTGATAGTAGCAGACCTCGAAATGCAGAAAGGGATGATGCTCGACCGCACCCCAATTGCGGCCGAACAGCGTGTCCGAGCCGATGAAGTTGATCGCGCCCGCGATCCAGCGATCGTTGCGGCGTGCCATCACCAGCAGCACGTCCTGGCTCATGGTCTCGCCGATCAGCGAAAAGAACTCCCGCGTCAGATAAGGCCGGCCCCATTTGCGTGAGCCGGTCTCCATGTAGAATTGAAAGAAGGCGTCCCAGGCATCTTCGGTGATGTCCTTGCCCGTGAGGCAGTGGATGGTGATCCCGGCTGCCAGCGCATCGCGCCGCTCGCGCTTGATCGATTTGCGGTGACGGGAGTTCAGCGTCGCCAGGAAATCGTCGAAACTTGCAAAACCCTCGTTGTGCCAGTGGAACTGCTGGTCGGTGCGCTGGAGGAAGCCGTGCTCGGCCAGCAGCTTCCACTCCGCCTCGCGGGCGAAGGTGACGTGGACCGAGGAAGCCTTGCTGACGCCGCACAGCGCCACCAGCCCGCTCGCCAGTGCCTCCATGATGCGCTCGCGGTCGACGCCGTCGCGGACCAGCAGCCGCGGTCCCGTGGCCGGCGTGAAGGGAACCGAAACCTGCAGCTTCGGATAGTAGCGCCCGCCTGCGCGCTCATAGGCATCGGCCCAGCCGCGGTCGAAGACGTACTCGCCTTGCGAGTGCGATTTCAGATAGCAGGGCACGACGCCGGCGACGCGGCCGTCGATCTTGGCCACGAGATGCCGCGGCCCCCAGCCGGTACGGATCGTGGCCGAACCTGATTTCTCAACGGCCGATAAAAACGCGTGGGAGACGAAGGGGTTATAGGCAGGCTTTGAGAGGCCGAGAGAATCGCCTGGAAGCCCGGATGCGGTTCCCTTGTCATGCCCGTTGCAAGACTTGCCGGGATTGGCGCAGGCGTCCCAGTCGTCCGGCGATACTTCGCCAATGGAAGGTACGGCCTCAAGGGTGATTTCGGATGGTGCCATCGTGCCCAAGATCGTGCATTGCAGCAGCGACTTCAAGAGTGGGAAACATCAAGCCTACGGTACGAAGCCTTCGAAGATCATCTGATCCGCATGTTGCGCAACCCGCGTGCGCTGCTCGGTCGTGCGCACGGTCCAGCCAAGCAGGGCGCAGCCGAACGCATTGCGGGCGATCCAGGGGGCGGCGGCGGGCAGGTCGTCGACCCTGAAGGCAACGAAATGCGGCTGGGTCTGGAAGCCGTGGCGCAGGTACAGCATGCTGTCGCGCTGCTCCTGGGTCAGGTAAGCCCAGTATTCGTCCTCATAGCTCCGCTGCGCGACGATGCCGCGGGGACGGGAGGGCAACAGCTCGCGCAGCGCCAGCACCTGGTCCGGGTCGAAGGACATGCCGACGGCGGGGCCGTCATAGGACGCCAGGACCTCGGCCATCCGCTTCACCAGCTTGCGGTCGCCGTCAAAATGACTCTTGACCTCGATCACCAGCGGCACGCGGCCGCCAACAAGGGCGCAGAGGTCGCTGAGCGACATCATCCGCTCGGCCGTGTCCTTGAACGTGAGCGCCTTCAGTTCAGTGGCGGTTTTCTCGACCAGCGGGCCGGTGGCCCCGGTCAGGCGGCCGAGCGCATGGTCGTGATGCACCATGGCCTCGCCGTCGGCGGAGAGCTGGATGTCGACCTCGATCGAGAAATTGCCCGCGATCGCAGCCTGCACCGCGCCCGGCATGTTCTCGACGATGCCGCGGGAAATGTCGTGCAGGCCGCGATGGGCGACTGGGCGGGCTGTCAGCCAATCAGGAGCGCGCATTCGCCTCAGGCGACCTCGAACACGCCTTCGACCTCGACCGCCGCATCCGCGGGCAGGGAGGCGACGCCGACGGTGGTGCGGGCATGACGGCCCTTGTCACCGAAGGCGGCGACCATCAGGTCGGAGGCGCCGTTGAGGACCTTCGGCCCGTCCAGGAAGTCCGGGGCCGAGTTGATGAAGCCGCCGAGGCGCACCACGCGCACGACCTTGTCGAGGTCGCCGAGCGCCGCCTTGACCTGGGCCAGCAGGTTGACGGCGCAGCCGCGGGCGGCGGCGGCGCCATCTTCGATGGTCACGCCGGCGCCGAGCTTGCCCTTGGCGATCAGCTTGCCGGCTGGATCGAAGCAAACCTGGCCCGAGACGAACAGCAGATTACCGGTGCGCACGAACGGGACGTAATTGGCCACGGGGGTGGGGGCCTCGTGCAGCTTGATGCCTTGTTCCGCCAGCTTTTGCTCGACCGTGCCCGCCATGTCCGACCTCGTTGTCCAAAAATCCATCCGCCCGGGCGCATCCCTTGCAGCGCGGGCGGGCCCTGTTTCGCCCATCGTGCCGCCACATGCAAGCAACCGTCGGGGGTGGCAATTTGTTGAGGCAGGGCAGGAGGTTCAACGCAAAGGCCGCAACTTTACGTGAAACGGCCTCAGTTGCGACGCAATGGAACGTTCATTAAAATGTCGAATCTGCGCTTTCCCCAAGGGACCAGACATGCTGCACCTTTTCCGGACTTCGCTCGGTGTGACGGCGCTCGCGGCGGCCGCTCTCGGCCCCGGAGGCGGTGCGCTGGCCGCGAACGGTCCGTTCCTCGCGCATCAGGCGCTCTATGATTTGAGCCTGGTGAAATCGCGCTCCAATTCGATCAACAGCGCGCGCGGCCGCATCCTCTACAATTTCACCGGAAGTTCGTGCGAGGGCTACACCTCCGAATTCCGCCAGGTCTCCGAGCTCGACAGCGGCGAGGGCAAGGTCACGCTCAGCGACCTCCGCTCCAATTCCTGGGAGGACGCCGGCGGCAAAAGCTACCGCTTCAAGATCGAGACGCGGATGAACGAGGCGGATGCCGGCCGGGTCGACGGCTCGGCGGAGCGCGACGGCGACCACATCAATGTCAAGCTGAAGCTGCCGGCGCCGAAGAGCTTTACGCTCGACGGAAAGATCGTGTTTCCGACCGAACAGATCCAGCGCATCATTGCTGCCGCGAAGGAGGGCAAGTCCCTGCTTGAGCTCTCCGTCTATGACGGCTCCGACGATGGCCAGAAGGTCTACAACACGCTGACCGTGATCGGTCAGCCGATCCCGGCGGAGCGCGAAGGTTCGCCCGATCCGTCGACGTCAGACGAGCACATGAAGTCGCTCAAGCGCTGGCCCGTCACCGTCAGCTATTTCGACCGCGAGGCCCAGCAGAAGGAAGGCGAGCAGACGCCGGTCTATGCGATGGCGTTCGAGCTCTACGAGAACGGCGTCTCGCGCCAGCTTGTGCTCGATTACAACGATTTTGTGATTTCGGGCGCGATGGGCAAGTTCGACGCGAAGGACAGCAAGCCCTGCAATTGAGGGCTGGCCTGCAACGCGGTCTCTGGCTACGCTCCTCCCAACCACAAACATCCGGGAGGTTCACCATGCCCAAGCTCGATCATCTTCGCCCCAGCGGCTTGCATCACAATCCCGCCTATTCGCATGTCGTCACCGCCACGGGGGCGCGGACGATCTACATCTCTGGTCAGGTGTCGGTGGACGAGGAAGGGCGGATCGTCGGCGAGGGTGATCTCGCCGCGCAGACCACGCAGGTGATGCAGAATCTCGGGCACGCGCTGAAAGCAGCCGGCGCGAGCTACGCCAACATCGTGAAGATCACGACCTTCGTCGTGAACTACAAGCCGGAACTGCGCCCGATCATCGGCAAGGCCCGCTCGGCCTTCTTCGAAGGCATGGAGCCGCCGGCGAGCACGCTGGTCGGTGTCTCGGCGCTCGCCGCGCCGGAATGGATGATCGAGATCGAGGCGGTGGCGGTCGCGGATTGATCCCGTAGCCCGGATGGAGCGAAGCGTAATCCGGGAAGCTGTGTACGCAGATGCGCCATCCCGGATTGCGCTGCGCTCCATCCGGGCTACGCTTCCCTCGTGCGCGACATCTCTTGCAGAAGAATCATCGCGTCGTTTGCCCTGTCAGCCGGCACAAACAGATGATCGTGGTGGAATGCCGACACGGCGTTCACGCTGATGCCGGCTCCAGCGAGACGTGCCGTGATCGCCGCCAGGAAACCGACCGCATCGAGTGCGGAGTGGACCGTCAGGGTGATCAGGCACGATGCAAATGCGTAGCGTAGTCCCGCCGCTTCGGCCTCGTCGCGAGGGATCACGAGTGTCGTTCCTTCCTGCTCGCGGAACGTCAGCAAAGGGCTGAGCGCCGCGGGAGGCGGCTGGTCTGTCGGGATCGTGCAGAACACGAAGATGCCTGGCCGCAGATCCGGCTTCATGTCTCTCAGCAGCGCGTCGAGGTCGTGTTCGCCTGTCATCACTCCTGCGCCTTTTCCGGCCCCTCATACGCGATGCCGCGGATCACGGCGGCGCTGCCGAATTTCTTACGCAAGCTGTCCACCGCGCGCTCGGCGTGGGCGGCACGACGGTCGAGCATGTCGGTGTCGTCGGCGACCGAACCCTCGCGCAGGGCGCTGACGCCGGCGCCCATCAGGCGAAAGGCGGTGCCGTCGATCTCTTTCGCCAGCATCTCGCGGCAGATCGAAAAGATCTTTGCGGCAAGCTGCGTCGGGGCCGTGATCGACTGCGAGCGCGTGCGTTGGCGGAAATCGGCGGTCTTCAGCTTCAGCGTGACGGTCGAGCCGGCGAGCTCGCTGCTCTTGAGGCGAGACGACGTCTTCTCGCACAGCCGCCACAGAATCTTCTCCAGCGTCGCGAAATCCCGGATGTCGGTCTCAAACGTCGTCTCGCTCGAAATCGTCTTGGCGCCCCGATCGGGTTCGACGCGGCGGTCGTCGATGCCGCGCGCGAGCCGCCACAGCCTGCGGCCGTCGCTCGGAAAATGCCGCATCATCTCGATCTCGTCGGCCTTCTGCAGGTCGGCGATGATGCGGAAGCCGCGCTGCACCAGACGCTCCTGCGTTGCGGGTCCAACGCCGAAAATGAAACCGACCGGTTTGTCGGCCAGCATCTCGCGCGCTTCCTCCTGGTCGAGCGCGGCAAACCCGCGCGGCTTGTCGAGGTCGGAGGCGATCTTCGCCAGGAACTTGTTGCAGGAGAGGCCGACCGAGACGCTGATGCCGATGTCGCGCTCGATGTTGCCTGCGAACCGCGCCAGCACCTTGGCCGGGATCATGCCGTGAACCCGCTCGGTGCCGGAGAGATCGAGGAAAGCCTCGTCGATCGAGAGCGGCTCGACCAGCGGCGTCAGCGCCTGCATGGCCTGGCGCACCTCGCGCCCGACCCGGACATATTTCGTCATGTTCGGCGGGATCACGGCCGCATGCGGGCAGGCTTCCAGCGCCTTGTACATCGGCATGGCCGAGCGCACGCCGTAGGTGCGGGCGATGTAGCAGGCCGCCGACACCACGCCGCGCTTGCCCCCGCCGATGATGACGGGCTTGTCGGCGATGTCGGGATTGTCGCGCTTCTCGACGGTCGCGTAGAAGGCGTCGCAGTCGATATGGGCGATGGTCAGGCTAGCGAGCGCGCGGTGGCGGGCGAGGCGGGGGGAACCGCAGGCGGAACAGCGCCGCACCCCCATATCCAGATCGGCCGAACAATCCCGGCAGAAGCAGCGGGGTCCGGCCGTCTCCAGGGAGGTCACGGCACGTCGCGCTCCCAATTGGGGTCGCCGAGCGCGTCGCCGAGGACCTGCCGCGCTGCGGCAACGTTGGTCGGATGCAGTTCCGCAGTGCTGGCAAAGGCCTTCACGGTGGCGTCGTCGCGCATCACGAAATCGAGCACGCTGAGCAGGAAATTGGGGTCCGAGGCCGCCTTGCGCAGCATCTCCGGGCCGACCCCTGTCTCGGCCAGGAACAGGCCCAGCCGCTCCGGCTCGCCCGCGACGAAAGACAGCGCCTGAAGCGCAACGATTTCAGCGACTTCGCGCGGGTTGTGAACAGGCTTTTTCACGTGGCCGGTTTGCCTTTCCGTTAACTTTAGGTGTCTACTTTGGGGTCACCATGCCCGAGTCTCGTTCCTGAGTCTTGCGACCCCCGACAAGCAACTGGAAACCACATCGCAGAAAGTCGGCCCTCGGGTTTAACGAAACTCAAGCGAATTCGAGGCTAGTTTGAATCCAGTTTTCGAAGCGCCGGCGACCGGCGCCTGAGGCGTCACATGCATCGGTCTGCGGACCAATCAGGAGGGCGGGATGGCTAAGACCGTCCTGATCGTGGAAGACAACGAGCTCAACATGAAGCTCTTCCGCGACCTGTTGGAGGCGCACGGCTACCAGACCACCGGCACCAGCAATGGCTACGAGGCGCTCGACCTCGTTCGCAAGATGCGGCCCGACCTCGTGCTGATGGATATCCAATTGCCGCAGGTCTCGGGCCTGGAGGTGACGCGCTGGATCAAGGACGATCCGGAGCTGCGCAGTATTCCCGTCGTCGCCGTCACGGCGTTCGCGATGAAGGGCGACGAAGAGCGCATCCGCGAGGGCGGCTGCGAGGCCTATTTGTCCAAGCCGATCTCGGTCGGCAAATTCATTGAGACGGTCCGACGTTTCATCGGATAGGAAGTGAGTTCACAGTGTCCGCGCGTATCCTCGTCGTCGATGACGTCCCTGCCAACGTCAAGCTGCTCGAAGCCCGCCTGTCCGCCGAATATTTCGACGTGATGACCGCCGCGAACGGCACCGAGGCGCTGGCGATCTGCGCCCGCGCCGAATGCGACATCATCCTGCTCGACGTCATGATGCCGGACATGGACGGTTTCGAGGTCTGTCGCCGCCTCAAGACCGATCCGGCTACGCACCACATTCCCGTCGTGATGGTCACCGCGCTCGACAGCCCGTCCGATCGCAACCGCGGGCTGGAAGCCGGCGCCGACGATTTCCTGACAAAGCCCGTCTCCGACGTCGTGCTGATCGCGCGCGTGCGCTCGCTGACGCGGCTGAAGATGATGACCGACGAGCTGCGCATGCGCGCCATCACCTCGCTCGAGATCGGCATGCAGGCGCCCGAGCGCAGTGCAATCTCCGACACCGGCAAGGGCGGCCGCATCCTGCTGGTCGACGACCGCCAGTCCTCCTATGAGCGGCTGGCGACGATCCTTGCCGCCGAGCACACTATCGACGTCGAGCCGAACCCGACGGAGGCGCTGTTCCACGCCGCCGAGGGCAATTACGATCTGCTGATCGTCTCGCTCGACCTCAACAATTTCGACGGCCTCAGGCTGTGCAGCCAGGCGCGCTCGCTGGAGCGCACGCGGCATGTGCCGATCCTGGCGATCGCCGACCCCGAGAACGCGACGCGGCTGCTGCGTGGGCTCGAGATCGGCGTCAACGACTATCTGCTGCGTCCCATCGACAAGATCGAGCTGCTGGCGCGTGCCCGCACCCAGATCCGCCGCCGCCGCTACACCGACCATCTGCGCGACAACGTGCAGAATTCGATCGAGATGGCGATCACGGACGCGCTCACCGGGCTGCACAATCGCCGCTACATGGAAAGCCATCTCGCGACGCTGGCCGAGCAGGCCGCAACCCGCGGCAAGCCGCTGGCGCTGATGATCCTGGACATCGACTACTTCAAGTCGATCAACGACAATTACGGCCACGACGCCGGCGACGACGTGCTGCGCGAATTCGCCGTGCGGGTGCGCAAGTCGATCCGCGGCATCGACCTTGCCTGCCGCTACGGCGGCGAGGAATTCGTCATCGTGATGCCGGAGACCGATCTCCACGTCGCCGGCATGGTCGCCGAGCGCCTGCGCCGCTCGATCGCCGGCGAGCCCTTTGCGATCCACAAGGGCACCAAGCGCATCGAGGTCACGATCTCGATCGGCCTGACCACGCTGGAGCAGAAGGGCGAGGCGGTTGGCGACGTCCTCAAGCGCGCCGACACCGCGCTCTACCGCGCCAAGCACGACGGCCGCAATCGCGTGGTGTCGCACGCGGCGTGAGGCCGATTGCACAGGCCGGCGCAAAAAAAAACGCGAAAACAACCCCATGCACAGTAGCCGACACTAGGGTCCGGACTCATTTAGCCCACCATGAGATTGCGGCTGCGAGCAAGATTGCAGACAGGAAGATGTCTGCGC
>NZ_JBVVOT010000036.1:0-69604 GCF_055807455.1 Bradyrhizobium sp. Kon58 | reverse complement strand
ATGCCCGTGATGTGCGAGGAGATCTCGTCGGTGGCCTTTGCGGTCTGGCTCGCCAGCGACTTCACTTCGCTGGCGACCACTGCAAAGCCGCGACCGGCTTCACCGGCGCGCGCCGCCTCGATGGTCGCGTTGAGCGCCAGAAGATTGGTCTGCTCGGCGATCGCCGTGATGAGCTTGACCACTTCGCCGATCTGCTGGGCGGCATGCGAGAGCTTGCCGATGCGGTTATCGGTCTCCTTTGCCTGCACCACGGCGGCTTCGGCAATGCGGCTGGAATCGCGCACCTGGCGGCCGATCTCCTCGACCGAGGCCGAAAGCTCTTCCGTCGCGGTCGCGACCGACTGCATGTTGCTGGAGGCCTGCTCAGAGACACCGGCGACCTGGCTCGACAGGCTCTGGGTGGTTTCGGCGGTGCGGGTCAGTGTCGAGGCCGCCGATTCCAGCTGCACGGCAGAAGCCGAGACGTTGGAGACGATGGCGCCGACGGCGCTCTCGAAATCGTCGGCGAAACGAATCAGCTCGGAACGGCGAGCAGCGCTCGCTTCCTTGTTCTGAGCTTCGTTGGCGGCGGCGTCGCGCTCGGCCTTGGCCACGGCCTGCACTTTGAATTCCTCTACCGCGCCGGCCATCTCGCCGATCTCGTCCTTGCGGCCCAGGCCCGGCAGCACGACCTCGAAATTGCCCGAGGCAAGCTCGCGCATCGCCTTGCACATCGCGATCATCGGACGCGAAATGCCGGTGCCGAGCAGGAAAGCGAGGACTGCGCCGAGCAGCGTGCCGCCGACGGCCAACATCAGCACCAGTTGCTCGGTCTTTCCGATGGTCGCTTCCGATTCGGACTCCAGCCGCTGCTGTTCGGCAACGAGGTCCGCCTTCATGGTGGTGGCGCCCTGAAGGATCGCGCCGGCCGAGCCGCTCATCTCGGTGACGAGATCGTCGATCATCTTGGCATTGGCGATCAGCTTCTCCAGCGATTCCCGATAGGCACCGAGCAATCCCTTGGCATCCTTCAGGCCGGCGACGATCTTGTCGTCCATGGAATAGACCGCGTTGAGCGAGTTCTCGACGAATTTCAGCCGCGCCAGCGCGCTGGTCGCGATCGCCTGGTCGGACGTCAGCACGAAATTGGTCGCCGCCGCGCTCGCGGTCTGGAATTGGGCATTGACCTGCTTGGTCCCGAACTCGATCGCCTGCGCCTCGGAATCGGAAGCATTATTGCCGATATCGTCGAGCTTGTATTTCAGGAGGTTGGCGTTGCGCAGGAGCTGGTTCTGCACCAGCAGCGCGCTGTCGCGCTTGGCCTGGAGGACTTTTGCGAAGGTCGCGGAGAAGTTGGAGAACTCCTTGGCGAGCTTGCCCAGGCTCTCCTGCCGCGCCGGCTTCTTGGCGCTCTTGACCGCCTGGTCGATGGCGCCCTTCAAGCCGGTCTCCGCGTCGAGCGCCGTCTTGGCGTCGTCCTCCTTGCCGGTGACGACGAAATATTTGACGGCCGAGCGATAGGCGAGCAGCTCCCGGTCGATATTACGGGCGAGATCGGCCTCGGTGACGCTGCTGCGGTAGGACCCGACCCCGGACGAGACCCGCTCGAAACCAAAATAGGAGAAAGCCATGCTGCCGGCGGAGATCACCAGCACGGCGGCAAAGCCCAGAATGATCTTGGCGCGGAACCTGAGGGTCGGCATTATTGTGCGCTTCGACGACGACGCGATACGCCCGGACATTCCCACCCCCATTTTCATTCAGCCGAGATCCGGTGGCGCCCCGCCCCCTGACCTGGCTGCGCAAAACTAAGGCAGAATCGATAAGGGGCGGTAAATTCGGTGCGCCCGCAGAGTTTCAGGCTCTATCGGCCAAGGCGGACCCCTTAGACATATAGAGGCTGGCATCCCAGCCGCGGCCCGGCGCCGCGCCCGATCCGGTCGACTCGGCCTCCTCAATCAGCGCTGGCCATTCTGAATCAATGACTTTTCCATGACGCGGGCGACCAAAATCGTAGTTGCAAAGTTCCGGGTCGCTGTCTCTAATTAGAAACAATCAAAATCGACCCCGGGAGGACTTCAACCGTGTCTACAGTCAAACTGACGGTGAACGGCAAGGCCGTTGCCGTTGACGTCGAGGACCGCACGCTGCTTGTTCAGCTGCTGCGCGATCACCTCAACCTCACCGGAACCCATGTCGGCTGCGACACCAGCCAGTGCGGCGCCTGCGTCGTCCATATGGACGGCAAGGCGGTCAAATCCTGCACCATGCTGGCGGGACAGGCCGACGGCGCCAGCATCACCACGATCGAAGGCATCGCCAAAGGCGACGAGCTGCACCCGATGCAGGCCGCCTTCCGCGACAATCACGGCCTGCAATGCGGCTATTGCACGCCGGGCATGATCATGTCGGCGATCGACATCGTGCACCGCCATGGTGGCCAGCTCGACGAGGCCACCGTCCGCCACGAGCTCGAAGGCAACATCTGCCGCTGCACCGGCTACCACAACATCGTCAAAGCCGTACTGGATGCGGCAGGCCGCATGAAGGTCTCGCAGGCAGCCGAATAATCGGCGCGCCTCGACATAAGAACCATTGCCGCTGCTTTCGAGGGAAAGCGCGGTCAAGACAAATTCCGGTCGGGAGGACCAGACATGGGTGTTGAAGGCATTGGCGCGAGCGTCGTGCGCAAGGAAGACAAGCGTTTCATTACCGGCAAGGGCCGCTACGTCGACGACATCAAATTGCAGGGCATGACCCATGCCCATTTCATCCGCAGCCCGCACGCGCATGCCAAGGTGAAGGGAATCGATTCCTCCGCCGCACTGAAGATGCCGGGCGTGGTCGCGGTGCTGACGGGACAGGAGATCGTCGACGACAAGGTCGGCAACCTGATCTGCGGCTGGGCCATCACCTCCAAGGACGGCAGCCCGATGAAGATGGGCGCATGGCCGGCGATGGCGCCGGAGACAGTGCGCTTCGTCGGTCAGGCCGTCGCGGTCGTGATCGCCGAGACCAAAAATCTCGCACGCGACGCGGCCGAAGCCGTGGTCGTGAACTACGAAGAACTCCCCGCGGTCGCCGACGTCCACGCCGCGATCAAGTCCGGCGCGCCGCAGCTGCATCCCGAAGCTCCCGGCAACCAGGTCTATGACTGGGTGATCGGCGACGAGGGTGCCGCGGATGCTGCCTTCGCCAAGGCCGCCAACGTGGTGAAGCTCGACGTCACCAACAACCGCCTCGCGCCGAACGCAATGGAGCCGCGCGCCGCGATCGCCGACTACGATTCGGCGGAAGAGCACTTCACGCTCTACACGACGTCGCAGAATCCGCACGTCGCCCGCCTCGTGCTGTCAGCGTTCTACAACATCGCACCCGAGCACAAGCTGCGCGTGATCGCGCCCGACGTCGGCGGCGGCTTCGGCTCCAAGATCTTCATCTACCCCGAAGAGATGGTGGCGCTGTGGGCCTCGAAGAAAGTCGGCCGTCCCGTGAAATGGACCGGCGACCGCACCGAGGCCTTCCTCACCGATGCGCATGGCCGCGACCATGTCACTCATGCCGAGATGGCGTTCGACGCCAACAACAAGATCACCGGGTTGAAGGTGAAGACCTACGCCAATTTCGGCGCTTACATGTCGCTGTTCTCGTCCTCGGTGCCGACCTATCTCTACGCGACGCTGCTGTCGGGCCAGTACAACATCCCGGCGATTCATGCCGAGGTGGTCGGGGTCTACACCAACACCACGCCGGTCGACGCCTATCGCGGCGCCGGCCGCCCCGAGGCGAGCTATCTGATCGAACGTCTGATGGAGACGGCGGCGCGGCAGTTGAAGGTCGATCCGGCCGCGCTGCGCCGGACCAACTTCATCACCCAGTTCCCGCACCAGACGCCAGTGATCATGGCTTATGACACCGGCGACTTTAACGCCTCGCTCGACGCCGCGATGAAGGCGATCGACTATGCCGGCTTTGCCGGACGCAAGGCCAAGGCGAAGGCCGACGGCAAGCTGCGCGGCATTGGCGTGTCCTGCTACATCGAGGCCTGCGGCATCGCGCCATCGAAGGCCGTCGGCAGCCTGGGCGCCGGCGTCGGTCTTTGGGAATCCGCCGAAGTCCGCGTCAACCCGGTCGGCACCATCGAGGTCCTGACGGGATCACACAGCCACGGCCAGGGTCACGAGACCACGTTCTGTCAGCTCGTCGCGGAGCGGCTCGGCGTTCCCATCAGCCAGGTCTCGATCGTCCATGGCGACACCGACAAGGTGCAGTTCGGCATGGGCACCTACGGCTCGCGCTCCGCGGCCGTCGGCCTCACCGCGATCCTGAAGGCGATGGAGAAGATGGAATCCAAAGCCAAGAAGATCGCCGCGCACGCGCTGGAAGCCTCGGAAGGCGACATCGTCATCGAGAACGGCGAGTTCAAGGTGGCCGGGACCGACAAGGCGATCGCCTTCCCGATGGTCGCGCTCGCGGCCTACACCGCGCACAATCTGCCTGACGGGATGGAGCCGGGCCTGAAGGAGAGCGCCTTCTACGACCCGACCAACTTCACCTTCCCGGCCGGCACCTATATCTGCGAGCTCGAGGTCGATCCCGGCACCGGCAAGACGTCTTTCGTCAACTTCGTCGCGGCCGACGATTTCGGCCGGCTGATCAACCCGATGATCGTCGAGGGCCAGGTTCACGGCGGTCTTGTGCAAGGCATCGGACAAGCGTTGCTCGAGCACGCGATCTACGACGCCAGCGGACAGCCGGTCACGGCCTCGTTCATGGACTATGCCATGCCGCGCGCCGACGACGTTCCCTCGTTCAACCTCTCCCACACCACGACGCTGTGCCCGGGCAATCCGCTCGGCATCAAGGGTTGCGGTGAGGCCGGCGCGATCGGGGCGTCAGCGGCCGTGATCAATGCGATCACGGACGCGATCGGCAAGAACAATCTGGAAATGCCCGCAACCCCTGACCGGGTGTGGCGCACGATCCACGCGGCTTAAGGGAGGAACGAAGATGTACCAGACCGTTTATCATCGCGCGTCCTCGGTTGACGAAGCCGTCGCCCTGTTCTCCAAGAGCAGCGAAGCAAAGTTCCTCGCCGGCGGCCAGACGCTGCTGCCGGTCATGAAGCAGCGGCTCGCCAGTCCGTCCGACGTCATCGACCTCGGCAAGATCAAGGAGCTGCAGGGTGTCGAGCTCTCGGGCGACGTGCTGACCATCAAGGCCGGCACGACCTATTTCGACATCATGCAGAATGCCGACGTGAAGAAGGCGATCCCCGCAATCGCCTATCTCACCTCGGTGCTCGGCGATCCCGCCGTGCGCTATCGCGGCACGATCGGCGGCTCGATCGCCAACAACGATCCCGCGGCGGATTTTCCCGCCGCGCTGCTCGCGCTCGGCGCCACCGTGAAGACCAACAAGCGGTCGATCACGGCGGATGACTTCTTCCAGGGCATGTTCACGACGGCGCTGGAGGACGGCGAGCTTATCACCGCCGTGTCGTTCCCGGTTCCGGCGAAGGCAGGCTACGAAAAGATGCGCCACCCTGCGTCTCGCTTCGCGCTGACCGGCGTGTTCGTCGCGCAGACGAAGTCCGGCGAGATTCGGGTGGCCGCCACCGGCGCCTCGCAAAGCGGCGTGATGCGGGTCCCCGCCATCGAAACGGCACTGAAGGCGAATTGGTCACCTTCGGCGATCGACGGCGTGAGCATTTCGGCGAGCAATCTGCTGGCCGACATCCACGGCACGGCGGAGTACCGAGCCAACCTGATCAAGGTAATGGCGCAGCGCGCGGTGGCTGCCGCACGCTGATCACCGCGCTTAGCGTCTCGACGCAAATTTTCCGCGGCGCGCACTTCGGTGCGCGCCGTTTTATTTGGCCGTGCGGATGAAAAGCGCTTGCCTCGCTGGCGTGAAGGCGAGAAAAGTTAATCAGCCAATTAACTCGCCCACAGAGGAATGTCCGAGGCGATTGCCGAACAATCGGCATCCGCCCGCGACCCGAGGAAACAACGACGTGCTCGACAAATCAGCCCCCACCTCCTCCGTTCGCACCTCCGGCCCGCTCGCAGGTTTCCGCATCGTCGAATTTGCTGGCATTGGACCCGGCCCGTTCGCCTGCATGATGCTGGCCGACATGGGTGCCGAAATCGTCACGCTCGACCGCGTCGGCGCGAAGAAGAACATGAAGTCCGTCGCGGGCCGCGGCCGCAAGGTGATCGAGCTCGACCTCAAGGACAAGGCGGCGATTGCAGAGGTGCTCGATCTGCTTGCGAATGCCGACGCGCTGGTCGAGGGTTTCCGTCCCGGCGTGATGGAGCGGCTCGGCCTCGGGCCCGACGTGGTGCTCGCGCGCAATCCGAAGCTGGTCTACGGCCGCATGACCGGCTGGGGCCAGCAAGGCCCGCTCGCCAATGCCGCCGGCCACGACATCAACTACATCTCCATCACCGGCGCGCTCGCCGCGATCGGCACGAAGGAGGCGCCGGTGCCGCCGCTCAATTTGGTCGGCGATTTCGGCGGCGGCGCGCTCTATCTCGTCGTCGGCGTGCTTGCGGCGCTGCTGGAGGCCTCGCGGTCGGGCAAGGGGCAGGTCGTCGATGCCGCGATGTGCGACGGCGCGGCATCGCTGATGTCGTTCTTCTTCGACATGACCACGCTCGGCCGCTGGACCGAAGGCCGCAACGAGAACTTCCTCGACGGCGGCGCGCATTTCTACGGCGTCTACGAATGTGCCTGCGGCCATTTCGTCTCGATCGGCTCGATCGAGCCGCAGTTCTACGCGCTGCTGCGCGAGCACGCCGGCCTGACCGACGCCGATTTCGATGCGCAGATGGACCGCAAGGCCTGGCCCGCGCTCAAGGAAAAACTGAAGACGGTGTTCAAGAGTAAGACGCGCGAGGACTGGTGCAAGATCATGGAAGGCACCGACATCTGCTTTGCGCCGGTGCTGACCATGTCGGAAGCGACCGAGCATCCGCACATGGTCGCCCGCAACGTCTTTATCGAACGCCATGGCGTGAAGCAGCCCGCGCCGGCGCCGCGCTTTTCGCGCACGCCGTCGACGGTGCGCGAGCCGGAAGGGGCGGAGATCGGCGCAGTGACGAAGGCTTGGCAGGCGGCCAAGTAACCCCGGCGCACGATCCTGTAGGGTGGGCAAAGGCGCTCTTGCGCCGTGCCCACCATCTCTCCGTGATCTCGTTGCTAAGTGGTGGGCACGCTTCGCTTTGCCCACCCTACGGCAGCGCGACTAACGGCCTACGCCGCATCCACCTTCAACACCCCACGCCGGATCTGGTCCTCCTCGATCGATTCGAACAGCGCCTTGAAATTACCCTCGCCGAAACCGTCGTCGCCCTTGCGCTGGATGAACTCGAAGAAGATGGGGCCGATCGCGTTGGCCGAGAATATCTGCAGCAGCACCTTGGTCTGGCCGCCCTCGACGACACCCTCGCCGTCGATCAGGATGCCGTTTTTCTGCAGGCGCGCGAGGTCCTCGCCATGCTTCGGCAACCGCGCGTCGATCCGCTCAAAATAGGTGTTTGGCGGCGCCGGCATGAAGGGCAGGCCGGCTTCGCGCAAGTCCTCGATGGTGCGGTAGATGTCGCGACAGCCGCAGGCGATGTGCTGGATGCCTTCACCGCGATAGATATTGAGATATTCCTCGATCTGTCCGGAATCGCCGGCGTCCTCGTTGATCGGAATCCGGATCTTGCCGTCGGGGCTCGTCAGTGCCCGCGAGAACAGGCCTGAGGCGCGGCCCTCGATGTCGAAGAAGCGGATCTGGCGGAAATTGAAGAGCTTCTCGTAGAAGCCGGTCCACACGTCCATGCGGCCGCGATGGACGTTGTGGGTGAGGTGATCGAGATAGAACAGGCCGGCGCCGGCGGGACGCGGATCGCGCGCGCCGAGCCATTCGAACTCGCTGTCATAGGGCGAACCCTTGGCGCCGTAGCGATCGGCGAAATAGAGCAGGCTGCCGCCGATGCCCTTGATCGCGGGGACGTCGAGCGTCTTCTGCGCGGATGACACATCCGCAGCTTCGGCACCGAGCGATATCGCGCGGTCATAGGCCTTCCTCGCATCGACGACGCGAAACGCCATCGACGGCGCACAGGGGCCGTGCGCGGCGACGAAATCGTGACCGTGGGTGCCGGGCTCCTCGTTGACGAGATAGTTGATATCGCCCTGGCGGTAGACCGTGATGGACTTGGTCTTGTGGCGCGCGACGGGCGCATAACCCATCAGCTTGAACAGGGCGTGCAGCTGTTCCGGATCGGGATGCGCATATTCGACGAACTCGAACCCGTCGGTGCCCATCGGATTGTCGGCACTGATCGTGGCCGGCGGTGCATCGTGCGGAAACGGACCCATGGCGCTCTCCCAAATTGCTGCTGGGAGGAACTATCCTTCATGGCGCCTGCAATGAGCGTGCAAATGGGATGTCATTTGGTTATCTTGCGCACGATCTGTGCATAAAACCGGACAATTGCGCATGACTTTGGTGGATGCCTTCGACCTCAAGATCCTGGGCGCGCTTCAGGACGACGGCCGCCTCACCAACCAGGAACTGGCCGATCTCGCGGGGCTGTCTGCCTCGCAATGCTCGCGTCGGCGGATGCGGCTGGAGGAGGAGAAGGTGATCGCGGGCTATCACGCCGATCTCTCCAGCGAGGCGCTGGGCTTCGGCGTGGTCGCCTTCATCCAGGTGACGCTGGCGACCCACTCACCGGACAATTCGAAACGCTTCCGAACACTGGTCAATCGAATCGACGAGATCCAGGAGGCCTATTCGCTCACGGGCGACGCCGACTATGTGCTGAAAGCCGTGCTGCGCGACCTGAAGGGTCTCTCCAATCTCGTCAACGACGTGCTGATGCCGCACCAGAGCGTGGCGCATGTGCGCTCATCGATCGTGCTCGACCGGCTGAAGGAAAGCACGCGTCTGCCGCTGAAAGAAATCAAACCCGGCTGAAATCGAGGGAAATCCGGCATTCGCGCTGCGCGCGCGATCTGAGATGATCCCGGCCAAACTGCGGAGACTGAGCATGGCCCTCCAGCTTCGACCGAACTGCGAATATTGCGACCGCGACCTGCCCCCGAACGCAACCGATGCGCGGATCTGCTCCTATGAATGCACGTTCTGTGCGGAATGCGTGGAGACGAAACTCTCCAACGTCTGCCCGAATTGCGGCGGCGGTTTTGCGCCGCGCCCGATCAGGCCAACGCAGGAATGGCGACCGGGCGTGTGCACGACCAACCAGGCGCCGTCGGACAAGCGGGTACATCTGAAGTACAGCCTGGAGGACGTCGCGGCGCATTGCGCTCGGGTCAAAGACGTAGCGCCGGAGAGGCGATGAACTCTCTCCACGTCATTGCGAGGAGCCCTTGCGACGAAGCAATCCAGACTGCCGCTGCGGAAAGACTCTGGATTGCTTCGCTACGCTCGCAATGACGGAGAATGTGGATAGAGCGTCGCATCACTCCCAGCAATCACTCCGCTGCCAGAATCGTCCCTTCGACCTCACCAAAACCGACGCGATAGCCCTCGCCCTGACACCAGCCGCGCATGACGAGGCTGTCGCCGTCTTCCAGGAACGTGCGCTTCACGCCGCCGGGCAATTCGACCGGCTCGGTGCCGTTCCAGCTGATCTCCAACAGGCTGCCGCGCTGGTTCTTCTCCGGGCCGGAAATGGTGCCGCTGCCGAGGAGGTCGCCGACATTCATGGCGCAGCCGGAGGAGGCGTGGTGCATCAGCTGCTGCACCGAGGACCAGTACATGTACTTGAAATTGGTGCGGCTGATACCGGCCGGCGCGTTGGCTCCGGCGGCACGCAAGGAGACGTCGAGCTCGAGCTCGTAGTTCTGCGGCTTGGCCTGCTTGAGATAATCGAGCGGCACCGGCTCCTGCTCCGGCCCGCTCAGGCGAAACGGCTCCAGCGCCTCGCGCGTCACCACCCACGGGCTGATCGAGGTCGCGAATGCTTTTGCCAGGAACGGGCCGAGCGGCACATATTCCCATTGCTGGATGTCGCGCGCGCTCCAGTCGTTGAGCAGCACGAAGCCGAAGATCATCTCCTCGGCCTGTTGCTCCGTGAGCATCCCGCCCATCGGCGAAGGCTGGCCGATCACGACGCCCATCTCCAGTTCGAAATCGAGCCGCTTGCATGGTCCGAAGCTCGGCGCCTCCACATTGGGCGGCTTCAGCTGCCCGCAAGGGCGCTTCACCTTGGTGCCGGAGACCACGACGGTCGACGCACGGCCGTTATATGCGATCGGCATGTGCAGCCAGTTCGGCTGCAGCGCGTTGTCCTTGCCACGGAACATCACGCCGACATTGGTGGCGTGCTCCTTGGACGAATAGAAATCGGTGTAGCCGGAGACTGCGAATGGCAGATGCAGTTTCGCATCGCGCATCGGCACCAGAGCCTGCTTGCGCAGCTCCTCGTTGTCGCGCAGTTCTGGATGATCGTGGCGCAGCAGCTCGCTGATCCGCGCCCGCGTCTTCGTCCAGACCTTTGGCCCCAGCGCCATGAAAGCATTGAGCGACGGCGTCGAGAACACACCGAGCGGGCCGACGTCGAGCCGCGAATCCTGCTCGAGCTCCCACAGATCGAGCACATAATTGCCGATCGCCACGCCGACGCGCGGCGTCGGATTGGCCGAGGTCGAGAACACGCCGTAAGGCAGGTTCTGGATCGGAAAGTCGGGGGCGGGATCGACGTCGATGAAGGAGCGGAGGCTGGGGTCGTTCGGGTGGGTTGTCACTTTTTCGCTCGGTTCCTTTTTTCCTTCTCCCCTTGCGGGAGAAGGTGGCGCGAAGCGCCGGATGAGGGGTTGTATCTGCGTGTCCGAATGAGAGAGGTTCAGTCGCGGAGACAGACCCCTCACCCGTCTCGCCGCTGCGCGGCGATCCACCCTCTCCCGCAAGGGGAGAGGGGAAGAACGTCACGGTTTGCTCGGATCGAACCGCTTTTCCAGGCCCTTCCAACAATCCGCGTAGTCGTCCTGCAACGTCGCGGAATTCGCGGCGTGCGCGGTGACGCGCTGCGCGTAGCGGGTCTCGAACATGAAGGCCATGGTGCCGGTCAGCTTGACCGGCTTCAGCTCGCCGTTGCTGGCGTGCTCGAAGGCATCGCGATCGGGGCCGTGCGGCAGCATGCAATTGTGAAGGCTCATGCCGCCCGGCACGAAACCTTGCGGCTTGGCGTCGTAGACGCCGTAGATCAGCCCCATGAACTCGCTCATGATGTTCATGTGATACCAAGGCGGGCGGAAGGTGTTGTCGGCGACCATCCAACGCTCGGGGAAGATCACGAAATCGATATTCGCCGTGCCCGCGGTCTCCGACGGCGAGGTCAGCACGGTGAAGATCGAGGGATCGGGATGATCGAAGCCGATCGCGCCGACCGGCGAGAAGCTACGCAGATCATATTTGTACGGCGCGTAATTACCGTGCCAGGCGACGACGTCGATCGGCGAGTGGGGCAACTGCGTCTTGAACAGCGATCCGCCCCATTTCACGAACAACTCGGTCGGCGTGTCCTTGTCCTCGTAGTGCGCGACCGGTGTCAGGAAGTCGCGGGCATTGGCGAGACAGTTGGCGCCGATCGGCCCGCGCTCCGGCAGCGTGAAGGCGCCGCCGTAGTTTTCGCAGAGATAGCCGCGCGCGGGTCCGTTCGCAATCTCCACCCGGAACTTGACGCCACGCGGGATCACCACGATCTCGCCGGGCTCGGCGTCGATGCGGCCGAACTCGGTGACGATGCGAAGATTGCCCTGCTGCAGCACGAACATCAGCTCGCCGTCGGCATTGTAGAAGTGCTGGTCCACCATCGACTTGGTGATGAGATAAACATGCGCGGCCATGCCGGCCTGGGTGTTGACGTCACCCGCGGTGGTCATGGTCTGCACGCCCTGAAGGAACGTCATGTCCTCCTTCGGGATCGGCGCCGGGTCCCAACGCAATTGCGCGATCGGCAGATCGTTTTCATGGCACGGTGCCGAGCGCCACAAGCCGCCGTCGGCCTTCTCGAAGCGACCCGAATGTTTCACTGACGGGCGAATACGATAGAGCCAGGAGCGCTCGTTGCTGCCGCGCGGCGCAGTGAAGGGCGAGCCGGAAAGCTGCTCGGCATAGAGGCCGTAGGCACAGCGCTGCGGCGAGTTACGCCCGATCGGCAGCGCGCCGGGCAGCGCTTCGGTTTCAAAACTGTTGCCGAAGCCGGACATGTAGCCCGGCGTGACCTGGGCCGTGCTGCGAATGATCTGATCGGGCGAGGTATTGATGTTCATCATGATCCTCCTCCTTGCAGGGCCGCCCACATCTCCTGGTCGCGCTTGTCGGTCCAGATCACGGGATCGTCGATTCCCGACGCCTCGTCGAAGGCACGCGACACGTTGAACGGCAGACAGTGCTCGTAGATGGCGAAGCTCGAAAATTTCGGATCCATGACCTCGCGCGTCGCTGCCATCGATTGCTTCAGCGTGCGGCCCTTGGCGACCGAGATTTCAGCGGCGCCATAGAGCGAGGTGACGAAGTCGCGCGTCATCGCAATGGCTTCGCGCACGGTGGCGACACCCTTCAACGCATCCCCGCGGCCCGGCGCGATCGCCTTGGGATTGAAGTTGCGGATCTCGTTCAGCGTCAGCGGCCATTCGCGCAAATGCGCGTCGCCGCAATAGCAGGCCGAGTGGTATTCGATCAGGTCACCGGAGAACATCACCTCGGCATCGGGCACCCAGGCGACGATGTCGCCGGAGGTGTGGCCGGCGCCAAGCTGCATCAGGCGCACCTCGCGCTTGCCGAGATAGATCGACATCTCGCCTTCGAAGGTCAGAGTCGGCCAGGTCAGGCCGGGAATGCTCGATGCGTCCTGAAACAGGCGCGGAAAGCGGCCATATTCGGAATCCCAATCCTGCTGGCCACGCTCCTCGATCAGACGATAGGTCTCCTGCGAGGCGACGATGCCCTGCGCCTTGTAGGCGGATGCACCGAGCACGCGCACGGCGTGATAATGCGACAGCACGACATATTTGATCGGCTTGTCGGTGACGGTACGGACGCGCTCGATCACCTTATTGGCCATCGCCGGCGTTGACTGCGCGTCAAACACCAGGCAGCCGTCGTCGCCGACGATGATCGCGGTGTTCGGATCGCCCTCCGCCGTGAAGGCGTAGAGATCGGTGCCGATCTCGGAGAAGGTGATCTTCTTCTCGGAAAGATCGCCGGTGGATGCGAAGTTCTTCGCCATCAATTCATCCTTCAAGACTTTGGGGCTATTGTTGTTGCTGTTGTTGCTGCTGCTGGCCGTCGATCATGCGCCGCTTGGCGAGCAGGATCGCCTCCCGCAGCACGTCGATATCGCCGATATGGTTGGCAAGGATCAGCACCAGCGCCGCGTCGAAGTCCGCGCTTTGCTCGTCGGTGAAGCCACGATGCGCCTCCACGATGGCGCGAAAGGCGTCGTCGGGCCGCGCGAAGTTGGAGCTGGTGGAGAGCGGCATGCGAATCCTCAATTCAATTCAAGCCCTGCGCGCGTGACAGCGCTGCCGCGACGCCAGCGCGCGTGGGGTGGCGGAAGCGCGCCGCGACATAGCCGTCCGGCCTGAGTAAGTAGGCTGAGCCGGGCTCCGCGTCATAGCGCTTTGCGGTGAGCCCCGCCGGATCTGCGAGCCCGTCCTCACCGCCGATGCAGATGTCCTTCACACCAACAGGCGCCTCGATCGCCGCGCCATTGCTGAACGACAGCAAGGTGAAGTCCGTTCCACCCTTGCGGAACGCATCCGTCAAATAGGCTTGCTCGCCCGCGCGGGTCGTAACGGGAGCATCGAGCATCGAGCAACCCGGGAGCGGGCCAGCGCTCCACGCATCCGCATCGGGCGACGACAGCGGCGAGTCATAGCTGCACGGCACCGAGAGCCGTCCGCCATTGACCATGCGCTTGCCGAACTCCGTCTCCTTGGCCAGCGACAGCACCGCCTTGCGTAGCCGCGCTTCCTGATGCGAGTTCGGCGCCATGAAGTCGGTCGAGCGGGTGGATTCACGGATGTTCTCGTCGGCCGCCAGGCTGCGCTCGACATGATAACTCTCGAGCAGGCTCGCGGGTGATGCGCCGCGCAGCACGCGGTCGAGCTTCCAGGACAGGTTTTCGGCGTCCTCGAGTCCCGAATTGGCGCCGCGCGCGCCGAACGGCGAGACCTGGTGCGCGGAATCGCCAGCAAAAATCACGCGGCCATGGACGAAGCGATCCATCCGCCGGCACTGGAATTTGTAGAGCGAGATCCACTCGAACTCGAACTTGTCGTGGCCGAGCATGCGCGCAATCCGCGGCCGCACGTTCTCGGGCTTCTTCTCGACGATGGGGTCGGCATAGCGATTGAGCTGAAGGTCGATGCGCCAGACATCGTCAGGCTGTCGGTGCAACAGCGCCGAACGTCCCGCATGAAACGGCGGATCGAACCAGAACCAGCGCTCGGTCGGGAATTCCGCGGTCATCTTGACGTCAGCGATCAGGAACTGGTCCTCGAACACCTGTCCCGCGAAGTCGGCGCCCACCATCTGCCGCAGCGAGGAGCGCGCGCCGTCGCAGGCGACGACATATTGCGCGTGCAGGCGATAGGCGCCCTCCGGCGTCTCGATCGTCAGCGCGACGGAATCGTTGCGGCTCTCCAGCGCCGTCACCTTGTTGCGCCAGCGCAGATTGATCTCGGGCAGATCACCGATGCGGTCGACCAGATAGGCTTCGGCGTAGTACTGCTGGAGGTTGATGAAGGCCGGCCGCTTGTGACCGTCGTCCGGCAGCAGATTGAACTGGTAGAGCTGCTGCTCGCCGTGGAAGATGCGGCCGACGCTCCAGACCACGCCCTTGTCGACCATGCGGTCGCCGACGCCGAGCCGGTCCCAATATTCCAGCGACCGTTTCGAGAAGCAGATCGCGCGGGAGCCCTCGCCAATGCGGTCGGCATCATCCAGAAGGACGACGCGCTGGCCGCGCTGGGCAAGGTCGATCGCCAGCGACAGCCCGACCGGGCCCGCTCCGACGACCACCACGGGATGCTCGGCCGCGCTCGGGCCGGGACGATCCTGATCGGGGTGGCGGCGATAGCCGAACTGGGTTTTGGCCTGATGCGTATCGGCCTTCGCCATGCGCTAACCTCGGCTCTGGTCAGGAGAGGCCTGATCTGCTAGATAGTCTCACGTGCAACTATTTTGGACCGGAGCCGGCCGGCCGTCAACTGGAATTCGGAGCGCTCTCCTTGGCGAGGACATCCAGCGACATCGCGCTGAAGACACGCGAGGCCGATGAGGCTTCAGCGCGGCCAAAAACACGGCTGGACCTGTTCAGGTTCGTGCCGTTCCGCCTCAACCGGCTCGCGGCGGAGGTCAGCGCCGCGCTTTCGGTCGAATATCAAGAACGTCACGGCCTCGACATCCCGGCCTGGCGCGTGATCGCGACGCTCGGCTTCCGCAACGATGCCTGCAGCGCGCAGTACGTCGCGCAATGCACCCGCACGCACAAATCCACCATCAGCCGCGCGGTGACCATGTTGCTGCAACAAGGTTTGATCGAGCGCGTCGAGAACGAAGCCGACCGCCGCGAATTCCGCCTGCGACTGACAAGGAAAGGCCGCACGCTCTACGAGGAGCTGTTTCCGCAATTGCTGCGAAGGGAAGACGAGATCCTCGCCTGCCTCTCCGCGCAGGAACGCAAACAGCTGTCGACGCTGCTCGGCAAGATCGAACAGAGCCTCGATTTGATCCAGACCAGCGAAGAGGCCGACGCCAAGCAGGCGTATTGATCACTTTGCAAACGATCGCGACGGCGGCAAATGCAGCGCCCAGACATCGCCCTCGTCGCCGGCGCGCGGATAGATCTCGGTCACGATCGGATCGTGGCCGGGAATGAACCGGTCGGGATGGCCGGCGAGACGCTCGATCGTCTCCCAGCCGGCCGCCATGTCGCCGACGTTGTAGACGATCGGGAAAGGGCTCCTGCGCTGGAGATTGGCGTAATAATGCGCGGCATCGGACGCCAGCACCACGGGGCCGCGCGCGGTCTCGACCCTCACCACCTGCAAGCCGTCGGAATGGCCGCCGACACGGTGCACGGTGACGCCGGGCGCGACCTCGCCGTCGCCGGAATAGAAATTGACGCGCTCGCCATAGACATGGCGGACCATCTGGGTGACGTGCTCGACCGAGAACGGATGTCGCAGCAGTCCGTTGCACATGCAGCGCCCCGTCGCGTAGGCCATCTCGCGCTCCTGGATATGGAAGCGCGCGTTCGGGAAGCGGTCGAGATTGCCGGCGTGGTCGTAATGCAGATGCGTCACGATGATGTCGCGAATGCTCGACGCCGCGACACCAAAGCGCTCCAGCGCGTCGACCGGGTTGAGCGTCAGCTTGCGGGCCCGCGCGGACGCTTCCTCGGCATTGAAGCCGGTATCGACCAGGATGTCGCGGCCGTTGCCGCGGATCAGCCAGACGAAATAGTCGAGATCCTGCGCCGCGCTGTCATGCGGGTCGGGCGCGAGGAAGTTCATTTGGGGCGTGCGAGGCGACATCGTCGCATAGCGCAGTGCGTAGATTTCGTAGGCGTTTCCCATGATTTTGATCTTGCTCTTTTGTGGATGCACCTTGAGGGGCGATCGACCGCACCAAGCCATCGTCCACCGCAAAGGTCAAACACCTGAGGTTGCGAAGGAGGCCCGTCCGCAATGTGAGACCAATCACATTGTTGTCGCCATGGCTGCCCTAATGTGCAGCCGCAATGACAACCAGAATGCATCGCGTGCAATCGTGACCGCCCGTTTATTCCCCCCGCAACATGCCCATGCGTCGCGGTCAATTGTCGCGATAGCGCCGAATCCGCAAGCGGTTGACGCCCTCCTTCCCCGGTTTGATAATGCACATTGCGTAAGTTAAGGTCGCCGCGGCGCAAGCTGGAAACGGCGCCTTTTTGGCTGGATCGCGCTAATTATGAAAATTCGCTTGTTTTTCGTTCTGTCCTTGCTCGTGTCGCTCATCCCGACCGCTCCGTCACTTGCGGCCGGCGATCGCTTTGCGCTGGTCATCGGCAACGCCAAATACCCGGACGCCGACGCGCCCCTGAAGGAACCGCTCAACGACGCGCGCGACGTCGCCGACGAGCTCAAGCGCGACGGCTTTTCCGTCGAGACCGGTGAGAACCTGACCGGTGACGGCATGCGCCGCGCCTTCGACAAGCTTTACGGCAAGATCAAGCCGGGGTCGGTGGCACTGGTGTTCTTCAGCGGCTTCGGCATCCAGTCCGCGCGGCAGAGCTATTTGCTGCCGATCGATGCGCAGATCTGGACCGAATCCGACGTGCGGCGCGACGGCATCAGCCTCGAAACCGTGCTCGGCGAGCTCAACACCCGCGGCGCCGGCGTCAAGATCGCGCTGGTCGACGCCTCCAGGCGCAATCCGTTCGAGCGCCGGTTCCGCAGCTTCTCGGCCGGCCTGACCCCCGTCATCGCGCCGAACGGCACGCTGGTGATGTATTCGGCGGCGCTGGCCTCGGTGGTCTCGGACGCCGGCGGCGAGCACAGCCTGTTCGTCCAGGAACTCCTCAAGGAAATCCGCGTCCCCGACCTGATGGCCGAGGAGACGCTGAACCGCACCAAGATGGGCGTCACCCGTGCCTCCCGGGGCGAGCAGGTGCCGTGGATCTCCTCGTCGCTGGCCGAGGATTTCTCGTTCATTCCAGGGGCCGGCGGGTCGCGCCCAACAACGGCTCCGCCTCCCGCGCCGCCGCCGGTCGTCGCCAACAACCCGCCGCCGGCCCCGCCCGCGCCACCGCCACCTGTGCTGCCGAAACCGGCCGACACAGTGGCCGCGCCCGCTCCGTCACCGAAGCCGCAGGTCGAGGCTGCCTTGCCACCGGCACCGCCGCCGCCACCACCGCCTGTGCTACCGGCCGATCCCGTCACCGCTCCGAGCATGGAAAGCGGGCCGAGTGCCGCCGTCCTGGCCGAGGACCCCACCATCAAGGGGCTGACCGCCAAGATCGCGGCCAATCCGGATGACGTGAACGCGCTTTACCGGCGCGGTCAGGTCTATGCCAGCAAGGGCGCCTACAGCCTGGCCATCAAGGATTTTGACGAGACGCTCCGGATCAACCCGAAGGACGTCGAGGCGCTGAACAACCGCTGCTGGACCCGCACCGTCGTCGGCGACCTCCAGGGCGCGCTGAAGGATTGCAACGAGGCCCTGCGGCTGCGGCCGAACTTCGTCGACGCGCTGGACAGCCGGGGGCTCGTCAATCTGAAATCGGGAGCGGTGAAGAACGCCATCGCCGATTTCGAGGCCGCCCTGAGGATCAATCCGCGCCTGACCTCCTCGCTGTTCGGACGCGGGATCGCCAAGCAGCGCAACGGCTCGGCGCAGGAAGGTGCGCTCGACATCGCCAATGCCAAGGCGATGGACCCGAACATTGTTCAGGAATTCGCAAGCTACGGAGTGCGTTGATATTTTTTTGAATCGGGGCCGATGTGCCTCGAACCCGCGACGGCCCGGCGAAGACTAATTGAACGGATGCCGCCGCCCGCCTTTTCGGGGCGGCTTACTGCAGGATTTTCGAACCGCGCCAGCTGGCTGCGCAGGAGGGACTGGCTATGAGATTGGCTGCAAAGGGACTTACCGCAATCCTGTCCATCATCACCGTCGGCGCCGCGCTGTCGCTGACGATCCCGCTGGCATTCGCCGGCGACGACGGCAACAGCAAGAACGTCACCGAGGACGAGATCGTCCGCGCGCTGGCGCCGCCGCCGAAAAAGCCCCTGACGCGCGGCCTCTCGATCGCTCCGCAGGCCGATCCCGCACCGAGTGCGGCTGAGTCCAAGCTGATCCAGTCCGTGCGCGGCCGCTCGACGCGCTCGCTTTCGTCGGTCGAGCGTGAAGAAATCGCGTCGGCGGCCAAGGACAAGCCGAACATCGATCTGGAAATCACGTTCGACTACAACTCGGCCAATATCAGCGCAAAATCGCTTGCCTCGGTCCAGGCGCTCGGCCGCGCGCTGACCAGCCCCGACCTGAAGGGCTCGACCTTCGTGGTCGCCGGCCACACGGACGCCGCCGGCGGCGAGAGCTACAACCAGGATCTGTCGGAGCGCCGCGCGGATTCGATCAAGCGCTATTTGGTCGACAAATACAGCATCTCCGCGACCGACCTCGTCACGGTCGGCTACGGCAAGAGCAAGCTGAAGGACCCGGCCCAGCCGATGGCCGAGGTCAATCGTCGCGTGCAGGTCGTCAACATGGAAAACAAGACCACCGCATCGAAGTGAGCACGACGTAATCCTTTGAAGTGACAAGTCGTGATGTGGTGTAAAGTCTCGCTTCCAGCGCGCGTCCCGCAGCCTTGCGGGACGCTGCTTCATTTCAGGGAAACGCTCTCCATGGGCCGCGCGCGGATGGCCGTGAGCCAGGCCAGGACGATCCGGCGATGAACCTCTCCCAATATCTCAAGCCGGCCGGAACAGTGGTCTTCGTCGTCGCACTCGGCGTCGGCTATTATCTGTTCGAGCACCGGCATCGCGCCGAGCCTAAGGAAACGCCGAGCGAGGCGCTGGTCATCGTGACCAAGTCGACCAATGCCTGCTTCTCCGACCTGGTCCGGGTGACCGGCTTCTTCGTGCCGCGCCGCGAAGCCGTGGTCGTCGCCGACCAGGAGGGATCCAGGGTCACCGACCTCTTCGTCACCGAGGGCACCCTCGTTACCGACAATCAGGAGCTGGCGCGTCTGACCGCACCGCCCCAGATCCCGGGCCAGCCGCCGCGGCCCGGCCCGCAAGGACCGGTTTCGCTGAAAGCCTCTGCTCCCGGCCTCGTCACCGAGGTCCGCACCATCGTCGGCGCGCCGGCCTCGCCGCAGGCCGGCCCGATGTTCCGTATCGCCGTCAACAACGAGATCGAGCTGGATGCGCAGGTGCCCGCGGTGCACATGGCCAAGCTCAGCTCCGGCGCGACCGTTCGCATCAGCCGCGACGACGCGCCCGATCTGATCGGCCGGGTCAGGCTGGTCGCGCCCGAAATCGATCGCGCCACCCAGCTCGGCCGCGTGCGCATCAGCGTCACCAACAATCCCTCGCTGAAAGTCGGCGTGTTCGCCCGCGCCTCGATCGACGCCAAGCGAAGCTGCGGCGTCGCGGTTCCAAAGACCGCGATCGACCATCTCACCGTGCAGGTCGTCAAGGGCAACATTGTCGAGACGCGCAAGGTACGGGTCGGGCTGTCGTCGGACAGCGCGACGGAAATCCTGGAAGGCCTCAACGTCGGCGAGATCGTCGTCGCCGACGCCGGCTCTTCGCTGCATGACGGCGACCAGATCAAGACCATGTTCGCCGATGAACTCGATCGCACGCGGGTACGCTGATGGCTCTCAATATCTCGGCATGGTCGATTCGCAATCCGCTGCCGTCGGTCGTATTTTCCATCATCCTCCTGATCCTCGGCTGGGTGTCGTTCACCAAGCTCGCAGTGACGCGGCTACCCTCGGCCGACATTCCCGTGATTTCGGTCGCGGTATCGCAGTTCGGCGCGGCCCCCGCCGAGCTCGAATCCCAGGTCACCAAGACGGTTGAAGACGCCGTCTCCGGTGTCGAAGGCGTCAGGCACATCACCTCGCAGATCACCGACGGCCTGTCGGTGACGACCATCCAGTTCGCCCTGGAAACCAACACCGACCGCGCGCTCAACGACGTCAAGGACGCGGTGACGCGCGTGCGCTCCAACCTGCCGCAGAACGTCACCGAGCCGCTGATCCAGCGCGTCGACGTCATCGGCCTGCCGATCGTCACCTACGCCGCGATCTCGCCCGGCAAGACGCCGGAGCAGCTCTCCTATTTCGTCGACGACGTGGTCAAGCGCGCGCTACAGGGCGTGCGCGGCGTTGCCCAGGTCGAGCGCATCGGCGGTGTCGAGCGCGAGATCCTGGTCTCGCTCGATCCCGACCGCCTGCAGTCGATGGGGCTGACGGCCGTCAATGTCAGCCAGAGCCTGCGCGGCACCAATGTCGACGTCGCCGGCGGCCGCGCCGAGATCGGCAAGAACGACCAGGCGATCCGCACCCTCGCCGGCGCCAAGACGCTGAGCGACCTCGCCGGCACCATGATTCCGCTGTTCGGCGGCGGCGAGGTCCGGCTCGACGATCTCGGCACCGTGACCGACACCATCGCCGACCGCCGCACCTTCGCCCGCTTCAACGGCGAGCCGATCGTCGCGCTCGGCATCAAGCGCTCAAAGGGTGCCAGCGACGTGAAGGTCGCCGAGGCCGTGCAGAAGCGCATCGACACGCTCAAGGCCACCTATCCCGACGTCGACCTGAAGGTGATCGACACCTCGGTCGAATATACCAATGGCAATTACCACGCGGCGATCTCGACCCTGTTCGAAGGCGCCATCCTCGCCGTCGTCATCGTGCTGTTGTTCCTGCGCGACCTGCGCGCCACCATCATCGCCGCGATCTCGCTGCCGCTGTCGATCTTCCCGGCATTCTGGGCGATGGACCTGCTCGGCTTCTCGCTCAACCTCGTCAGCTTCCTCGCCATCACGCTGTCGACGGGTATTCTGGTCGACGACGCCATCGTCGAGATCGAGAACATCGTCAGGCACATGAACATGGGCAAATCGCCCTATCGTGCCGCCCTGGAAGCCGCCGACGAGATCGGCCTCGCGGTGATCGCGATCTCGCTGACGATCATCGCGATCTTCGCACCCGCGAGCTTCATGTCGGGCATCGCCGGACAGTTCTTCAAGCAGTTCGGCATCACCGTCTCGGTGCAGGTGTTCTTCTCGCTGCTCGCGGCGCGCTTCGTCACGCCGGTGCTCGCCGCCTACTTCCTCAAACATGGCAATCACCAAGAGCCGCCGCCCGGCCGCGTGCTGCGGTCCTATCACAGGCTCGTGGCTTGGTCGGTGAAGCACTATTTCATCACGGTGCTGGCCGGCTTCGGCGTCTTCGCCGCCTCGATCTGGAGCATCACGCTGCTGCCGCAGGGTTTCCTGCCGGCGCAGGACAGCTCACGCTCGCTGGTTGCCCTCGAGTTGCCGCCGGGCACCCAGCTCGCCTACACCGAAAAAGTCACCGAGGACATCGTGGCGCGCCTGCGCAAGCGGCCCGAGGTGAAGAGCATCTTCGTCGACGGCGGCCGCGTTCCACCAGGGACCCAGGAAGTCCGGCGCGCCGCCTTGATCATCAACTACACGCCGAAGGACAGCCGCGACATCACCCAGCGCGAGCTCGAGTTCTCGATCAGCCAGGAGCTGGAGAACATTCCAGACATCCGCTTCTGGTTCCTCGACGAGAACGGCCTGCGCGCAATCTCGCTGGTCGTGACCGGCGCAGACGCCAACATCGTCAACAACGTCGCCAGCGAACTCGCGACGCAGATGAAGCGGATTCCCACCATCTCCAACGTGATCTCGGAGACCACGCTGGAGCGGCCCGAGCTGCGCGTCGAACCGCGCGCCGATCTCGCCGCACGGCTCGGCGTCTCGACCGAAAGCCTGTCGCAGACCATCCGCGTCGCCACCATCGGCGACGTCGGCCCCGCGCTCGCCAAGTTCGACGTCGGCGACCGTCTGGTGCCGATCCGCGTGCAGCTCGAGGATGCCGCGCGCGGCAATCTGAAGACGCTCGAACAGTTGCGCGTGCCGCTCGGCGAGCACGGCGAGAAGGGCGGCGTGCCGCTCTCCGTTATCGCCGACGTCAAGCTCGACCAGGGTCCGACCAGCATCAACCGTTACGATCGCGAGCGACAGGCGACCGTCGCGGCCGATCTCGTCGGCTCCGCCGCGCTCGGCGACGCCACCAAGAAGATCTACGACCTGCCGGTCATGAAGAGCCGGCCGAAGGGCGTGAAGGTCTCCCCCTCGGGCGATGCCGAAAGCCTGAACGAACTGTCCGAAGGTTTTGCCACCGCGATCACGGCGGGCCTGATGATGGTCTACGCCGTGCTGGTGCTGCTGTTCGGCACCTTCCTGCAGCCGATCACCATCCTGTTCTCGCTGCCGCTCTCGATCGGCGGCGCGATCGCGGCCCTGCTGATCACCGGCAAGCAGCTCACGACACCAGTGTGGATCGGCATCCTGATGCTGATGGGCATCGTCACCAAGAACGCGATCATGCTGGTGGAATTCGCCATCGAGTCCATTCACGCCGGCACGCCGCGCGAAGAAGCCATGATCGACGCGGGCATGAAACGCGCACGCCCGATCGTGATGACCACGATCGCGATGGCCGCGGGCATGATGCCAAGCGCGCTCGCGGTCGGCGCCGGCGGCGAGTTCCGCTCGCCGATGGCGCTCGCGGTGATCGGCGGCCTGATCTTCTCGACCATCCTGTCGCTGGTGTTCGTGCCCGCGATGTTCATGGTGATGGACGATCTCGGCGCCCTGATCTGGCGCTTCGCCAAGCGGCTGGTCGTGCACAGCGAAGATGCGGAGGGCGCCGGTCATCACGGAGCTGCGCCGGCCGAAGCGATGCCGGGACCGAAGAACATCGTGCACCCTGCAGCGGAGTAGGTTCCGGGCGAGCCGGCTGAGGGCGCACTGGCGAAGGTCGTCGGCAGGCGCTATGTTGCTCTGATGGCTTTGGCACGTATCACGATCGACCCAACGGTTTGCACCGGCAAGCCCTGCATTCGCGGGTTGCGGTTTCCGGTCGCACGGTTACTCGGCCTGCTGGCAGCCGGTGAAACTCGCGAATCCGTTTTGAACGACTACCCCTATCTCGAACGCGAAGATATCGATGAGGCATTGCGCTACGCGGCCTTCCTCGCAGAGGACGAAGCCGTCGAGCTGCACCCCGCCGTCGCGGCGAAGTGAAATTCCTCGTCGATATGCCGCTCTCGCCAGTGTTGTCGCACTGGCTGACAGAGAGGGGGCATGATGCCGTCCACGCCTCTGAGATAGGCCTTCATGCCGCGAGCGATGTCGAGATCATCGATCGCGCCAGGAGGGAGGTGCGCACGGTCGTCACGGCAGACCTCGACTATCCTCGCCTCATTGCAACCGCGGGCAACGATAGCCCCAGCCTCATTCTGTTCCGAGGCGGCGACTGGACAGAGGCGGGCGTCCGAACACGACTGGCAGAGGTTTTATCCGCCCTGACCGACGATGAGATACAGGGCAGCATCATTACCATCGACCGGGATCGCGTCCGCCGGCGCAGACTCCCGATCACTTAACTCCTACTCGTTGCGCGCGATCGCCGTCAGCTTGGTCATGTTCCGCAGCAGGATGCGGCCGCGCTGGAGATCGAGGATCGCTTCCTTGCGCCAGGCCTGAAGCTGGCGGTTGACACTCTCGCGGGCGGCGCCGACGAAGACGCCGAGTTGCTCCTGCGAGATGTGCACCTCCGAGCCGAAATCGGCGGCGAGCGCGCAGAGGCGCCGCGCGAGGCGAACCGGCAGCGGCTGGAGCATCGACTCTTCCATGCGCTCGCTCTGCCAGCGGATGCGCTGGCACAGCAGCGCGATGATCTTGATCCCGACCTTCGGCTCGCGTTCGAGGAAAGCGAGAAAGTCTTCGCGCCGCAGCACGAACAGCTCGCTGGCTTCGCCCGCGGTCGCGTCCGCAGTGCGGCTCTGGCCGTCCAGCACCGCAACCTCGCCGAACAGGTCGCCCGGCCCCATGAAGTTCAGCGTGAGGCGGCTGCCGTCGGAGGCGCCGGTCTCGATACGGACCTGCCCTCGCCGCACGCCGAACAGCGCATCGCCCGCGTCGCCCTTCTGGAACAGCACCTCGCCATTCCCCAGATGCTGGGTGTGGCAGAGATTCGCCAGCCGCTGGAGTTCGTCTGCGCCGAGATCGGCGAACATCGCATTCATCTTGAGGATGACCGCAAATTCGGCCTGCTTGCTCATTTCAATGTCCTTGTGAATTTCGTTGGCAAATCGCTTGGAACCATCAACATCAGGATCGCGTAAAACCGCGCCGGGGAAGTGTGCCATAAGTCACATAACTTTGCAGCACCCCCAGACTATTTTTACGTGCTTGGAGCCGCTTCCCGTCCCGGGATAAACTCAGGCGCAAAGGACGGGTGGAAATGACGGTCATGTGCCGGATTCGACGCCGATCGCTCGCCGCTGGAAAATCGACATGAGAGCCGTGAAATTCGCCGGCGCGGCGGTGGCCGCGATCGTCATCGTGATCGCACTCCTGCTGGTGGTCGGGATCCCCTCGGGCTTCCTGACGTCGACGATTGCCTCGC
Organism: Bradyrhizobium sp. Kon58; assembly: GCF_055807455.1. Classification (NCBI taxonomy): domain Bacteria; kingdom Pseudomonadati; phylum Pseudomonadota; class Alphaproteobacteria; order Hyphomicrobiales; family Nitrobacteraceae; genus Bradyrhizobium; species Bradyrhizobium sp. Kon58. The sequence continues at coordinate 44,390 of NZ_JBVVOT010000036.1, read as the reverse complement.
GGGTCGAGAGCGCGACCGGCTATCGCCTGTCGATCGACGGCACCATCAGAATCAGTTTGTGGCCGACGCTGAACGTGACGCTGAACGACCTCACGCTTGCCGACCCCAAGGACCGCAGCGGCATCACCCGCCTGGCCATCGACAGCGTGCAGGCCGACATGTCGCTCGCGAGCGTCTGGTCGGGCCGGCCGAAGATCAGCGAGCTCGTCGTCACCCATCCCGTGCTCTACCAGCCGCTGCTGCGTGAGCGCCTGCCGAATGCCGGCGGCACGTCGAAGCCGGTCGCGCTCGATACCGACGGCGCCGCCATCGAACGCATCAAGGTCACCGATGGCGAGATCGCATTCGCGCGGGTGCGCGATCGCGTCGAGAGCCGCATCAGCGCCATCAATGCCGATGCGATCGTCGGCCGCGACCGCAAGATCAGCATCACCGGCACCGCACGGGTCGGCGAGCATCCGACCAAGTTCGACATCAAGGCGACCACGCCGGCGCCGCCGGCCGACCGGCCGACCATTCCGGTGGATTTCGCCATCGACATGCCGGACGTGCTGAAGTCCCGGCTCGCGGGCCATGCCGAGATGCGGCTGAGCGGCGATGTCGTGATGATCAACGGCGTAAGCGGCACGCTCGGCGATGGCGCGTTCAACGGCTGGGCCTCGGTCGATATCGCGAGCAAGCCTCTGGTCAAGGTCGATCTCGACTTCCAGCGGCTCGCGATCCCGCTGGCGAAATCGCCGGAAGGCGCGTCCGGGCAACCCTGGAGCGATGCGCCGATCGACGTGTCCGGGCTCAACTATGTCGATGCGCAAATCAGGATCTCCGCGCATGAGGCGGTGATCGGCGAGGCACGCCTCGCGCCGCTGGCGGTCGATGCAAAACTCGCCGGCGGCGTGCTGAAGGCCGGCACCGCCAATCTCGGCGCCTATGGCGGCCAAGTCTCGGGCGAATTGATCCTGGATGCGACCAGCGGCGCGCCGAGCTTTGCCATGCATTCCGACCTCGCCGGCGTGCGCGCGCTGCCGCTGCTGCAGGGCCTCGCCGAATTCGACCGGATCGACGGCAAGCTGCAGGCCAAGCTCGCGCTGCGCAGCGCCGGCACCAGCCAGCGCGCGCTGATGGCGAACATGCAAGGGACGGCCTTCGTCAATTTCCAGGACGGCGCCATTCGCGGCATCAACGTCGCGCAGATGATCCGCTCGCTGACCTCGGGCACGTTGTCCGGCTGGCAGGCAAACCAGGACAACGGTCGGGAGCAGAGCACGGATTTGTCGCAGCTCTCGGCGTCGTTCCGGATCGACAAGGGCCAGGCGGTGACCACCGATCTCAACCTGACCGGACCGCTGGTCCGCGTCACCGGCGCCGGCACGATCGCACTCGACACCAAGATGATGGGCTTTCGCGTCGAGCCGAAGCTGGTGATGACGACCGAAGGCCAGGGCCGCGCCGCCGAGCCGGTCGGCTTCGGCATCCCCGTGATGATCCAGGGCACCTGGTCGCAGCCGCGAATCTATCCCGACATGGCCGGCATGCTGGACAATCCGGACGCCGCCTATGCCAAGCTGCGCGAGATGGGCAAGGGGTTGTTCGGCGCTGATGGGGCCGGGCTCGGCAATATTCTGGGAAGCCTTGGCCTCGGGGGAGCCAGCGCGCCGGGTGGCGGCAATGCGACCGGCAATGCCAATCCGCAAACCCAGCAGCCCGGACAGAACAATTTGCTCGGCGGCCCCCTGGGCGAGGCGCTCGGCAATCTGATCCAGCAGGGACTTTCCGGTGGCGCGGGAAACGGCACTGGGACTGCCACCGGCACAGGCACTGCCACCGGCCGCAGCCGCAGCCTGCCTGCAGCGCCATCCACACTGATGCCGCAAGCTTCGCCGGCGTCCCCCGGCCTGGAGGACCCGCCGGCGGCGCAGCAGGACAGCCAACCGATGAACGACGTGCTGCGGCAGCTCTTTAATCGATGATTGCAGGACCAAAGCGCTGGACTCCCAGCCCTCCCTTGCCAAGGCTACCCCCTTACATCGGCTGGCCCGGCGGCGGCTTCCCCCAAACGGATGAGACTGCGACAATTCACCATGCTTCCGCCTGCCCCGACGCCCACATCGGGTAACCACACCGGCCGGTCAGGCGGCCCCGACCAGTCCCTTCACAGTCCGTTGGACCAAATTGTGCTAGAAGGCTCGCAGGGTCCGTGCGGCCCGTAGCGCCGGCGCCGATGGCGGCGCGAGAGGATCGGGATGGCAGGAGCGAACGACAAGACACGGTTTCTGCGCGAAGGTCTGTTCGCCAAATACGTCGTCTCTCTCGTCGGCCTCGTCGTGTTCGTGCTCGCCGTCAACGGCGCGATGGAGAGCTGGATCTCCTACCGCGCCACCAAAACACAGCTGACCGACGGTCTCGAGGACAAGGCGCAGGCCGCCGCGCGGCGGATCGAGCAGTCGATCTCCGAGCTCGAGCGCCAGATCAGCTGGGTGACGACGGCCAGCCGCGACACGCTCGAGAAGCGTCGCGCCGACTACGCCCAGCTCTTGCAGCAGGTCTCGGTCGTCACTCAGCTGTTCCAGCTCAACGGCGACGGCCGCGAGGTGCTGCGCGTCTCGCGCCAGTCGACCACGACCGGCAGCAACGCCGACCTCTCCCGCGACATGCGCTTCACCGACACCGTCGCCCGCGGCGTCAGCTACGCGCCGGCCTGGTTCTCCGACCGAACGCCGTTCATGTCGATCTCGGTGGCGCATTCCGGTTTCAACGCCGGCGTCACCGTGGCCGAGCTCGATCTCAGCTTTCTCTCCGAGTACCTCTCCGACGCCCAGGTCGGCAAAGCCGCCTTCGCCTATGTCGTCGATCCGCGCGGCCGCGTGCTGGCGACGTCGTCGAAGGGCCCCGAGATCGGCAAGGATTTGTCGAAGCTGCCGCAGGTCGCGGCTGCGGTCGCACCGGGCCACGCGCCCGACAGTTCGGGCACCGACTTCAACGGCCATGCGGTGATGAGCGCGGCGAGCACCGTGCCGAAGCTCGGCTGGAGCGTGATGTTCGAGCAGCCGACCACGCAGGCCTTGATGCCGATCCGCGACCAGCTGGTGCGCATTGCGCTTTTGATCGGCATGGGCCTGCTGGTCGCGATCCTCGCCGGCACGCTTCTGGCGCGCCGCATGATCATTCCGATCACGGCGCTACGCGACGGCGCGCACAAGCTCGGCGAGGGTGATTTCAGCCATCGCATCGAGGTGCACACCGCCGACGAGCTGGAAGATCTCGCCGGCCAGTTCAACCGCATGGCCAGCCAGATCCAGGAGACCTATTCGGACCTGGAGACCAAGGTCGAGGAGCGCACCCGCGATCTCGCGCAATCGATCAACGAGCTCAAGGTGCTGGAAGAGGTCGGCCGCGCGGTCGCCGCCTCGCTCGATCTCAACGCCGTGCTGCCGACGATCGCCGCGCGCGCGATCGAGATCACCCATGCCGACGCCGTGCTGATCTACGGCTATGACGCCGAGGTGCGCCGCTTCAATCTGGTCGAGGCCAACGGCATCGACAAATCCGCCGACGGCGCCCATGTCACGATCGACGAAGGACAAGATATCCTGAGCGATGCGGCCGGGAGCGGCGAGCCGATCGCGATCGCCGATCTCGAACAGGCCTCCGAGCAGCCGCTGCGCGATGTCGCGATCGCGGCCGGCTTCCATTCGGTGCTGGTGGTGCCGCTGGTGGACCAGCAGGGCACGCTCGGCTCGCTGGTGGTGCTGCGCCGCGCCAGCGGCGAGTTCGCCGCCAGCATCATCGGCCTGATGCGCACCTTTGCGAACCAGGCCGTGCTGGCGATGCGCAATGCGCGGCTGTTCACCGAGGTCGACCACAAGGGCCGCGAGCTCGCGGCGGCCCACGAAACCGTGCAGCAGCAGGCCGCCAAGCTCCAGGAGCAGACCGAGCAGCTGCGCAACTGGAATCGCTCGCTGGAAGAGCGGGTCGAGAAACAACTCGGCGAGATCGGCCGCATCAAGCGGCTCGAGCGTTTCCTCGCCCCGCAGGTCGCGCAGCTGATCGCCTCGTCCGATGGCCACGACGCGCTGCTCGACAGCCACCGCCGCGAGGTCACCGTCGTGTTCTGCGATTTGCGCGGCTTCACCTCGTTCACGGAGGCGACCGAGCCGGAAGAGGCGATGAACGTGCTGCGCGAATATCACGCCGCGCTCGGCGAGCTGATCCACCGCTATGAAGGCACGCTCGACCGCTTTGCCGGGGACGGCGTGATGATCCTGTTCAACGCGCCGATTCAATTTGCCGACCACACCAAGCGCGCGGTGAAGATGGCCGTCGAGATGCGCGATGTGATTGGCCAATTGACCGAGAAGTGGAAGAACCGCGGCCACTCGCTCGGCTTCGGTGTCGGCGTCGCCATGGGCTACGCCACGCTCGGCCAGATCGGCTTCGAGCAGCGGCTCGAATATGCCGCGATCGGCAGCGTCACCAATCTCTCCTCCCGCCTCTGCGACGAAGCCAAGGCCGGCCAGGTCGTCGTCAGCCGCCGCGTCTACGGCATGGTCGAGCCCTGGGTCGAAGCCCGCGCGCTCGACGATCTCGTGCTCAAGGGTTTCAACCACCCCGTGCTCGCGATGGAGATCCTGTCGTGGCGCGAGGAGGTGGACAATGTGGTGGATGCCGCGGCGGCAAGGCGGCGCGGGTAGCCCAAACAAAAACTGCGAAAACAACCCCATGCACAGTAGCCGGGGCCTGCAAAATCAATGGGTTACGCGGGTACGGAATTGGCTGGAGGCGGTTTGACTCGTCGGGCAAAACACCGGCAGGATGGTATTATCCCCACGAACCACATCTCTCGTCCTCGCGACTAACGATCGCCTCCGCGTTGAGGCGAAAGTTCGGATGGAGCTGACCTGTGGCGCTTGCCTTGCCGTCGCGTGCGTATGATTTGCAGATGCTGGACCGGCCCGCCGATCGCGCGCGTGATCATGGCTGGGTCTACGGCCTGCCGCCGGGCATCACGAGCGAGCAATGGCCGCTCGATCCAGTCACCGGGTTTCCGCTGATGCACGGCTTCACCTTGAAGCTGCCGGAGGATTATCGCGTGCATGGCGAGGACATCGTCGCGGTGTCGTTCTTTGCCACGCCGCCCGATCACAACGACGGCGGGGCACCCGACGATCCCGAGATGCGCGAGGCCGTGCTGGCGCGACCAGCGCATCCGCGGCTTTCGCGTATGACCGACATCCTTGATTACGAGTATGCCGCGCTGCTGCTGACGAAGCATGAGTACGAGGGCCCGTTCGCAACGCCGCCCGCGCCGCTTCCGCTTGCGACAGTGGAGCGGCCGCGCTGGCTCGATGTCGGCGGCGCCAGCGCTTTCTTCGAATCCGCCCCGCCCTTCGCGCAGAAGATGTTCGCCGGCCCTCCGCGGGGTGACCTGGCGGAGAATCTCGCGATCGCCTTGATGCCGCGCGCGACCGATCCCAATGCCGGCAAGGCCCCGCAGGACCCGCACTTCCCGCGCAACCCGCCGAGCGACTATCAGTCCTACTACTTCTTTGTCGACGGCGTCCCGAGCACCGAAAATTTCCGCTCGCATGACTGGGGCAAGGACCACGCTCACAACCACCTCGGCGGCACCATGCGGCCCTGCCAGGCCGTGCCGGAGATGAGCCCGTTCTACATCGAGTTCGAGGAATATTTCGGCGGCTACAATTTCGGCAGCGGCAACGCGCAGCTCGACTTCAAGGACATGAAGTTCGAGTGGGCGTGCGGGTGATCACGCCCCGCGCTTCGGCCCCATCGCCTCGAACCCCGCCTTCTGCTCGTCGCTCAAATCCGCCTCGAAATCGTCGAGCGCGTCACTAACGCCGTTCACCGCCTGCAGCATCATCTCCAGCCGCGCCTTCACCGCCGTGAGGCGTGCCTGTGGTGTCGGTGCGGCCTGTGACGGACAGGCGCTGAGCGTTTCCATGGTGCGCAGCGTGGTGTCCTGGAGCACGTCGAGACGCGCGCGGGCGGTGTCGTCGAGCTTGAGGGTGGAGGCGATCTCGGCCGCGGGCCATTGCTGCTGAATGAGCTGCTCGTATTGGCGCTGCAGCTTCTCGTCGTAGCGGGGATCGCTGTCCGCCTGGCAGGCCGATGCCGCCTGGGGATTCTTTTGCTGGATCGACGCGAGCGCGGCGCGGCGCTCCTTGGCCAGGCCGTCGAGCTTGGCCTTCTGGTCGTCGTCGAGGAGATCGACGAATTTTGCGAGCGACGGCGCGACCGCGTCCGTCGCCTTGATCATGGCCTCGATGCGCTCGCGCATCAGGCCGAGGCGCTCGATGGCCGTCGCGGGGACCTGCGTCGGACAGGCGGCGCGGATGGTGTCGCGCGCGGATGCCCAGGCGGCGGCGAGCTCGTCGAGCGCTGTGCGCTGCAATTCATTCGGTTGCACGATGGCGGCGATGCGATTGACCGGCAGGCCGCCGGTGTCGCTGGCATCGCAGACCGTCTCCGCGGTCGGGACTCGCCGTCCGCGCCGGCCGTGCGGCGCGGTGTAGGCGGCAAGCTCCGTGGCCGCATAGGGCGCGAAGATCGCGGCATAGATGTCGCCATAGCCATAGAGCGAGAGGCTGGTCGTATCGCCGAGGATGATTGCGGTGGTGAGATCGTCATGCGCGAACGGCCAGAACACCGGGCCGACCCAGCCGTAGCTGCCGTCGGGATGGCGCCACCAGCCCTGCGGACGGCGGCCGCCGCGCCAGCCCGACAGCGCAGCTTGCGCCGTCATCGCGGCACGAAGCACGTAAGGATTCGCAGGCTGGCCGCGCTCTGAGCCGCGAGGATCTTGCGACCTCAACCCTGCGGAGCGGTATCGGCTGCCCCGCACCGCCATGCGGGCATGGCGCAAGCGCGACATGCCGATCATGTGGCCGACGGCAAAGCGCGCGACACCGAGCGGGCCGCCGCGGAAGCCGAACTGCGCCTCGGCGCGACCTGGCAACAGCACCGCCAGAATCACGAGGGTTGCGCCTGATAGCGCCAGCCCCAGCCTTGGCCTGAGCCCCAAGCGTGATCTCGACATGACCACTGACCTGTCCACCTTGGCCCTCCTCCGGCGCCAAGCGCGCATCGCGTCGCATCCCAATGACGCGCGAGGGAACCAAATGTTCCGGAAGCGCACAGGGCAAAGCGTCGCGGAGTGCGGGAGTGCCAACTGGGTGCGTCCTCGCGGAGAGAGCCCCTCACCCCGCCCTCTCCCCGTAAGAACGGGGCGAGGGAGAACAACAGCGCTCTTGGCTGCAAGAATGCACAAGAATGCAGGCGCCGCGGCGAAGCGTCGCCCTCACTCCGTCTTCTGCGGCACCACAAAAGTCTGACCGGGATAGATCAGATTGGGATTGTGGATCTTGGCGCGGTTGGCGTTGTAGATCACGGCAAAGCGGGCGCCGTCGCCGTAAGCGAGCCGGCTGAGCGCCCACAGGCTGTCGCCGCGGGAGATCACCCGGCTGCCGCCTGTTTCCGCCGATGCACCGCTGATGGCGTCCGCCGGCGAGGCCGATGCGACGGTCGTGGCCGCGGGCGCCCGCGCCATGACCCCCGACCCGCCCTTTGGTTTCGGTGCGCCCATCAATCTCGGCCGGGCCGCAGGCCTGTCCGATAAAGATGCCACGACATCCGACTTGTCGTCGGGCTTCTCGGCCTTCGCTTCCTGCTTCGTCTCTTGCCGCGCGACCGGTGCAGGGCGCGCGGGCGGCGGCGCGGCTTGGGCGATCACCACCGGCATGCTGCGGCCGGATTGCGTGACGGTGCCGTCAGGTGATTTCGCCCGCAGGGTCAGCTCATAGGAACCGGCGGGAAGCTGCGGCGGCGTCATCACGAATTGGCCCGAGGCATCCGCCACCACACTGTCGAGCGGCTTGCCGTCGCGCAGCAGCTCGACCTTGGCGCCCGGCGTCGCCTGGCCCGCGATCACCGCCGCCTCGCCGTGATCGTCGACGCGCGCGACGTCGAAACGGGGGCCGCTATCGGCAACCGCCGGCGGCGGCTTGACCGGTGCAAGATCGGCCAGCGCGGCCGTGACCTGCTTCTGGGTTTCAGCCAATGCACCCGCCTTCGGCTCGGGGGCCGGCGGCGGAGATGCAGCTGGTGCCGGCGGCGCGACCGCGGCGAGCTTGGGCTCTTCCGGCTTGGGTTCGACCTTGGGCTCGACCTTGGGTTCCGGCTTGGCGGCGATGTCGGTCTTCGCCCCCATCGGCAGCAGGCGACGCAGCTCGGTGGGGCCGATCACCAGCACGGTGCCGCCCACCGCGAGCACACAGAATGCAATGAAGGCCTTGGATGCGGTCACCATCGGAAACGAACCTTGATCAGGAAGAACTTTGCAAATCAATGGAGCCGGCAAGTTGCGCCGTTTTGGCCACGGCAGCAAGACGGTCGATAGGATGATGAGCCGGCACGGAGATGAACCGACGCACCCCCGCCGGTGTCAAATGCTCAAGGCCGCATCGCGGCATTTTTCTCGAGGAATTGTCCCGTGAACGCATTTTGCCGTCCCGCACAATTGCTTGTTGGGCTGGTGCTTGCCCTGACAATGGCCGCAACTCCAGGGCTCGCCGCGTCCGGCCCGCCGCCGGATTACATCCTCACCGACAATGCCGATCTCGCCTTCACCTCTCCCGACGGCGCCACTGGGATCGAGCAGTACATGAAGGACGGCGGGGATTTCGACGTCAAATGGCAGGCCTGGGCGAGGCGTGGCGAACAGATGACGGAGCTCAAGCCCGAGCAGGGTTACGGCGCCGGCTTCCGCTTCACGCCCGACTCGCAATGGCTGGTGCGGATGCAGAAGACCGGCTCCGGCGAGCAGGACCTCTATCTCTACCATGCCGAGAAGGGTGCTTTCGTCAGCGCGACGAAGACCTCGCTCAGCGATTTGGCCTGGGCCTATTTCCACAGCCGGCCGGACACCGGGAAGATGAAGCTCGACTACCACATCTCGGCCAATCTCGTGAAAGGCACCGAACAGGCCTATCGCGGCCTCGGCGTGCACTGGCCGGACAACCGTTACCTCGTGATCTCGCTGTCGGGCGAAATGGACAAGCATCCGAAGAACGTCGCCGTGAAGGGATTGGCAGACTGGCGCTGCCGCTATGATCTCAAGACCGGGACCTTCGACGTGCCGGCGATGTTCGCCAGGACCAATGCGGAAGCGCTGAGGTGGGAGATCCGACGCTGAGGGAACCATGGGCCACCGCGACTTCAGACAAGCGATGGAACCAACCCTCTGATTACGCTCCGATTCATGTTTTCCTAACCCTTACTGGTAACGTGGCCTTGTCGGTTTTGCCGCATCTTGCATCCCACGGGAGGGCTGCATGGGCACATCGATCCGATGGAGCGCGCGCATGCGCGCGTTGCTGCGCCGTTGGCGCGGCGCGCCGCTGACATGGCTGATCGCAGGCGGCTTCGTGCTGATGGCCGCAATGGCGATCGGCACCGCGCTCACCGTCGACCGCTTCCGGCAGAACGCGATCGAAAGCGGACGCGACAGCCTTGAGAGCGCGGTCCGATTGCTCGCCCGCCATTTCGACCGCGAGTTCGAGGACTTCGCGGTGCTGCAGAAGAGCATCATCGCCGAGCTCGAAAGCCACGGCATCGAATCCGCCGATGTCTTCCGCAGCGAGATGGGCACGCTCGCTGTGCACGAAGTGCTGCGCGCCAAGGCCAGCGGCTGGTCCGACGTCGCCGGTGCCAATTTGTTCGATGCCAAGGGCGTGCTGATCAACTCGTCGCGGCGCTGGCCGGTCGCCGATGTTTCGGTCTCCGACCGCGGCTATTTCGATCGCCTCAAGAACGATCCGGCCTCGCAGGAGGAGGTCGAGGTGGTGCCCGGACGGTTGGGCAGCGGACCGGCGATCGTGTTCGCCCGCCGCGTCTCCGGTCCTCACGGCGAATTCCTTGGGCTGGTCTCGCGCGCGATCGCACCCGACCAGCTCGAATCCTTCTTCGCCTCGAGCGGGCTCGGCGAGGACTCCTCGATCGCGATGCACCACCAGAACGGCCAGTTGCTCGCGCGCATTCCGCATGTGGACGCGATGATCGGGCAGAATTTCCGCAACGGCACGCCCGAGCAGATGGCCGTGTTCGAGCGCACCTTCGTCACGACCCAGCTCGCAAGCCCGATCGACGGCAAGGATCGCATCGTCGCTGCACGCCTCCTGGCCGGCGAGCCGCTGGTGGTGGTCGCGACCAAGTCGCTGGATGCGACGCTGGCGTCATGGCACACCCAAACCAAATTCTTCGTGGCCGTCGCCGTGCTCTCGATCGGCCTGCTCGTGCTCACGCTCTATTTGATCTTCCGCCAGATGACCCGTCGGCTCGCCGTGGAGAAGCACCAGCTCGACACCGCGATGAACACGATGACGCAGGGTCTCCTGATGTTCGATCAGGACGAGCGGCTGATCGTCTGCAACCGGCGCTACATCGAGATGTACGGACTGTCGGCAGACGTGGTGAAGCCCGGCGCGTATTTCCGCGAGGTGATCCAGCATCGCCAGGACACCGGTTCGTTCCATGGCGACGTCGATGCCTATTGCGACGACATTTTGGGCAATGCCGGGCAGACGCAGAGCACGATCGTCGAGACCTCGGATGGCCGCCTGATCGAGATCAAGAACCAGCCCGGTGCCGCCGGCGGCTGGCTCGCGACCCATGACGACGTCACCGAGCGCATCCGCGCCGACGAGCGCATCGCGCATATGGCGCATTACGACGCGCTGACCGACCTGCCCAACCGCGTGCTGATGCGCGGCCATCTGGAGCGGCGCGTCGCGGAGCTTGCCCAGGGCAAGCCGTTCGCGATCCTCTATATCGACGTCGACGAGTTCAAGGGCGTCAACGATTCGCTCGGACACGAGGTCGGCGACGAGTTGCTGCGCCAGGTCGCAAACCGCCTGCGCGCCTGCGTCAGCGGCAACGACATGGTCGCACGGCTGGGCGGAGACGAATTCGCCATCGTCAAGGCCGGCACAAGCGATGTGGCCGAGCTGACGGCGCTGGCTGAGCAGATCCTCAAGGCGCTGCGCGCGCCCGTAAACTACAATGGCCAGGAAATCCCGACCGATGCCAGTATCGGCATCGCGATCGCGCCCGACCACGGCGACAATCCCGACGATCTGCTCAAGCGCGCGGACCTCGCGATGTATGCGGCGAAATCCGAGGGCCGCCGCACCTTCCGTGTCTTCGCGCCCGAATACGACGCCAAGGCGCGGCTGCGCCGCCAGCTCGAGTTCGATCTGCGCCAGGCGCTGGCCCGCGGCGAATTCGAGGTGCACTACCAGCCGCTGGTCGATCTCGCGGCCAACGTCGTCACCGGCTGCGAAGCGCTGCTGCGCTGGCACCATCCGGAGCGTGGCATGGTCTCGCCAGCCGACTTCATCCCGGTTGCGGAAGAGACCGGATTGATCGGCGAGATCGGCGAATGGGTGCTGAGGCAGGCCTGCACCGAGGCCGCCTCCTGGCCCGGCGATATCCACATCGCGGTCAACGTCTCACCGGTACAATTCCGCTCGCGGACATTGGCGCTGAAGGTCGCCGCCGCCCTCGCCGAGTCGGGTCTCGCCCCCGGACGGCTCGAGCTCGAGATCACCGAGACTGTCCTGATCCGCGACGACCAGGAGGCGCTGACGATCCTGCAGCAGCTGCGCGAGCTCGGCGTACGCATCGCACTCGACGATTTCGGCACCGGCTATTCGTCGCTGAGCTATTTGCATCGCTTCCCGTTCGACAAGATCAAGATCGACCGCAGCTTCATCTGCGACATCGGCGAACCCGAGGATTCCTCGCCGATCGTGCAGGCGGTGGTGCACATGGCCGCCGCCCGCCACATGGTGACGACCGCGGAAGGCGTCGAGACCGAAGCCCAGCGCAAAGTGCTGCTCCAGCTCGGATGCAGCCAGATGCAGGGCTGGCTGTTCAGCCCGGCCGTGCCGGCGACGAAACTGAAGCAGCTGTTGTCGGCACAGGCGGCCGCAGCCTAGCAGCGCCCGGGTCATCCGGTCCCCTCCTTTTGGAGGATTTCCGGACGAGGCTTGTCCGCTTCGAAATCCGGCCATCCCGCGCCACAAGCGTGCCCGATCGCGACATCGATGTGACGGCCGTGTGGCGGCCTGCCCCCCTTTTCTCACAAGCACTTCTCCTCCCCGCCCGCTCACCGTGCGTTCGCGAAAGCGCGGGCCGGCTTGGAGCAGGATCGGACAAAGCATGCCGGGTTCAGGAAATACGCACCGCAACCGCGGCGCATAGAACACGCGCCGTTCCGTACAAATGCGGACGACTGATCGAAAGCCCGAGTTGATCAGCAGGAGCCACATCATGACCGGGAACACTGCACTCATGCGCAATCCCTCGCACAAGGGCTTGCCGCCCGCACCCGACGCACAGCCTGACGACCGCTCGACGTCCGAGCGGCGCGCCGCCGACGGGGAGATGGCGCGCGTGCTCAGGACCCAGCCGTTTCGCATGGCGCTGGACTCCTCCGGTGCCGGTATCGCGCACTGGAAGCATGATCCGCTGCACGACGTTGTCGAGCCCATGCGCCATCACGTGATCATGGCGCATAAAGGCGTGATGCAGCGCATGGAGCGGCGCTCGGGAAAATCGATCGCGATCGGCACGTTTCGTCCGGGGGTCGTGAACATCGTTCCAGAAGGGTCGAGCTCCCGATGGGACATTCCGAAGCCCGTCGACGTCGTGCAGCTCTACCTTCCCGACGCAACGCTGCAGCGCATCGCCGGCGAGGCCGGGACCGCCGGGACCGCCGAATTGATCGAGCGAACGGCGCATCCCGACACGATCACGTCCCGACTGCTCCTGAGCGCGGCGGATTCGCTGGAAAGCCATGGCATCCTTGATACGCTGTTCCGGCATCAGCTCACGGATCTTCTGGCCACGCGCCTTTTGGCTGCGCATGCGGGATCGCCGACCACGTTCCAGCCGACCATGGGCGGATTGGCGCCGAAGGTCCTGCTCCGTGCGATCGAACGATTGCGCTCAGACAGTGAAGCGGACGTCTCGCTCGATGCGCTGGCGTCCGATGCCGGACTGTCGCGCTTCCATTTCTGCCGGTCCTTCAAGGAGAGCACCGGGCTGTCACCACATGCCTGGCTGCGCCAGCACCGGCTCGAGCAGGCCATGAACATGCTGCGGGACAGCGACGAATCGATCGTCTCGGTCGCCGCGGCGCTTGGTTATTCCTCGCAGACCGCCTTCGCCGCGGCATTCAAGAAGCTGACGGGCGAGACGCCGAGCGATTGGCGCAGGCGCATGCGTTAGCAGCAATCTCTCGACAGCGACGGCAATCGCGCTGGGGCAACGGCAAATCGGGTCAGCTACATCATCTCCATGTCCAGACCAATCGAGGGAGACCAAAGATGACCTGGAAAAACTTCGTCAGCCGACGGCTGATGTCGTCACGCCGCCGAAGCCTCGCGACCGCGACCTTGTACGGACTCTCGCTGGCCGTTCGCTTCACGTCGGCGACGGGCGAGGAAGTGGAAATTCCGGCCTACACCCTGCACCCGGCACGGCCGCCCGTTTCCATCGTGATCCGAAATGGCGCCGGCCTTCCCTATCAGGACTGGGGTCGAAATGAGCCTCAGCCCGTCGTCTTGGGCTACGGCCAGCCGCCGAGATCGGTGATGGCACGCTGCATCGGGCCCTAAGCCAGCGATCCAACCCACCCACGCGCCGACGCCGGACGCTGCCCTCAACGCAGCAGCGCGGTCGTGCGCGATCTTTCGAACAGCAACCAAGGAGAAAATCCATGCGACTCGTCATCATCGGCGCCGGCTTCGCCGGCATGTACGCCGCCCTTTCCGCAGCGCGGCTGCGCGACATCCGGGGCGTCTCGCCACAAGATCTGCAGATCGCGCTCGTCTCACTGGAGCCGACGCTGGTGGTCCGTCCGCGGCTCTACGAGCCGAAGCCGGAAACTCTGACGGCCCCGCTGCTCGAGGTCCTCGAGGCGATCGACGTCGACTACATCCAGGGGAGCGCCGAGACGATCAACACCGAGGCCCGAACGGTGCAGATCACGCCATCGAAGGGCGCGCGAAAGACGCTGTCCTACGACCGCCTGGTCGTGACCACCGGCAGCCGGCTGTTCCGTCCGAACATTCCGGGCCTCGCCGAGCACGGCTTCAGCGTCGATTCGCTCGACGATGCCGTTGCACTCGACAAGCATCTGCACGGTCTCGCGAAGCGGCCCGCCGTGAACGGACGCGACACCGTCGTCGTCGCCGGCGGCGGCTTCACCGGGATCGAAGCGGCCACCGAAATGCCGACGCGGCTGCGCGAAATCCTGGGCCCCAATGCCAGGACGCGCGTCGTCATCGTCGATCGCAACACTGCGATCGCACCCGACATGGGTGCAGGCGCCCGCCCCGTCATCGAGGAAGCCTTGCGCAAGGTCGGCGTCGAGACACGGCTCGGTGCCGGCGTCGCCGCGCTCGACGAGAGCGGCGTCACCTTGTCCAGCGGTGAGCACATTGAAACCGAGACGATGATCTGGGCAGCGGGCATGCGTGCAGCGCCGCTGGCCGGGCAGATTCCCGCCGAGCGCGACAATTTCGGACGGTTGCTGGTCGATCGCTGCTTGCAGGTGCCAGGCGTTCAGGGTGTCTTCGCTGCCGGCGACGCAGCACGCGCCGCCTGCGACGACGAGGGCAATTACGCACTGATGTCGTGCCAGCACGCCACGCGAATGGGCGCCTTTGCCGGCAACAATGCCGCGGCCGAATTGCTCGGCGTTCCGACCAGGCCCTACCACCAGAAGGCCTACGTCACCTGCCTCGACCTCGGCGAAGCCGGCGCGCTGTTCACACGCGGATGGGAGCGCAAGGTCGAGCTGGTCGCCGACGTCGCCAAGAAGACCAAGCGTGAGATCAACACCGTCTGGATCTATCCGCCGAAGGCGGAGCGCGCCCTGGCGCTCGCGTCGGCCGATCCGGAACGCGTGACCGACGTCTAGCGCACCAAGGCGATCACGGGCTGCGCTCTCCCCGGCGGCGCGGTCTGCTCAACCACCAGCCGGAAGCCTCTACCCTCGAACAGGAGACCAACATGAATCTGCACAACACCTCATATCCCGTGTCATCGGGACCCGAAGAGCTCGTTCCGTCGCGCTACGCGCTGAAGATCGGCGAGATCGACGTGCTGGTGGTCAGCGACGGCGTGCTGCCGCTGCCGACCAAGATGCTCGCGCACAACGCCGACCCGGCCGTGCGGGCGACCTGGCTGCACGACATGTTCCTGCCGCAGGATGCTTTCGACTGGGCGCTGAACGCCGTCATGGTTCGCAGCGGCGGCAAGACCATCCTCATCGACGCCGGACTGGGCTCGGACCCGAACCTGAACTTGCCGCGCGCCGGGCAGTTGATCAGGCGACTGGCGGCCGCGGGCATCGATCTTTCGGCGGTAACCGATCTGGTGCTCACCCATCTGCACATGGACCACATTGGCGGCCTGCTGGTCGACGGCGTGAAGCAGCAGCTGCGCAAGGACCTGCGGATCCACGTCGCGGCCGCTGAGGTCAAGTTCTGGGAAGCGCCTGATTTCTCCCGCACTGCCATGCCGGAAGGGTTTCCGGACGCGCTGCGATCGACCGCCAAGCAGTTCCTGAAGGAGTACGGCCCTCAGCTGCGGCTGTTCGATGATGAGCAAGAGATTGCGCCTGGCGTCGTCGCCCGTCGCACCGGCGGTCACACCCCCGGACACAGCGTGGTTCGCATGGCGTCCGGCGACGACGCGCTGACATTCGCCGGCGATGCGGTGTTTGCCGTCGGGTTCGAGCAACCCGACTGGTTTAACGGTTTCGAGCACGACCCCGAGGAGGCCGCGCGTGTTCGCGTTCGTCTCTTGCGACAGCTTGCCGAGACCGGCGAGATGCTGGTGGCGACGCACTTGCCGTTCCCGTCCGTGGGCCGAGTGGCTGCCGACGGCGACGCCTTCCGTTGGGTACCGGTGTTCTGGGACTACTGACCGCTTGCCGGGTTAGAGCCGAAGCAGGGCGCGGACTCGATAGGTCCGCGCCCTCCAAAATAGGATCAAACATCGACCCTCGCGGTTATCGCCCCGCTGAGACGGCTGGAACCGGTCGGCGGCGCCAGCCAGCATTGCGTCACGTGCCGCGCAGGCGGCTCCTCGTCTGCGCTCGTGCGCGCGCGAGATCGAGCGAGGCTATATGACGATCGCGGCATTCAGGATGGTCACTCTCGTAGCGGTTGCTGCCATGATCGGCCCATCCGTGCAGGCCCGCGACGACGGTCGCTATGCGAACTCTCCCCTCAAGGGCTGGTTCGAGAGCCTGCACAGCAAGGGCGGCGGTCCCTGCTGCGCCGACGCCGACGGCACCGCCCTGGACGATGTCGACTGGGACACGAGCAACGGACATTATCGCGTGCGACTCCTGGGCGACTGGATCGAGGTGCCCGACGACACCGTGATCACCGAGCCGAACCGCGCCGGCCGCACCATGGTCTGGCCGTATTACGTCAACGGCCGCGCCAAGATCCGCTGCTTCATGCCGGGCAGCATGATTTGAGATTTTGAATTCTGATGTCCCGGCTCGGCCCAGCATACGATGATGCGCCGCTGAACCGGCCGGCGCGGGCTCACTTGACCTGCTTGGCCGCGTGGATCTCGACGAACTCTGAGTCGGGATGGGCGACGATCGTGGCGAACATGATGCCACTGATGATGAGCGACCAGGCGGTGTCCCAATAAATCCAAAACACGTGCCAGCCTCCGTTTCGATCTGCTCCGCCCGCGGGATCAGGGTAACGGCAAGGCGAGGCTGCCGTTCCCAGTGCGCGGCGGCGCGGGCGAGGTGCTATTTTGGTTTGGTCGGCGCGGAGCTGGGATCGGTTTGGCCGGTGTGGCGCTTTGCCACGACGTCCTCGTCGCGATCGCCCTGATGCGGGCGCGGCGGCAGCTTGGGCTGGCCGGCCTGACCGCCATGCTTGCCGCCCATGTCGGGCTTACCTTCGAGATCGTTTTCACGGGGCATGCCGGTTCAATGCGCTCGCGCGGTATTGGTTCGCTTCGGCTGTGAACGAGTTCATAGGATCGCCGCGATTTGCAGTGCACGATCGCCAGGCCCGCCCCCGGGAGCATTCTCATTCATGTGACTGACGGATTCGGCCTGATGCGGAAACGACTCGTCGCCTGGACGATCCTGACCTGCGCGTTGCTCGCGGTCACCGTGTGGACCGTGCTCGGGCCGCCCCACACCCCGCCCGGGCCCCATCTGCCCTCCCGCACAGCGGCGATACGGTAGGTCTCCCACCGATACCATTTCGGCATCGATCGATCCCAATTGGAGTTTGGCGCGGCGGGGCGGCTGCCGCTATCCTCGCCGGCAAAACGACAAATGCCGCACCGGCATCCAGGAGGACCCCATGCTGAGACCGACCCGACGCATCAGATCCGGCGTACCCCGCGCCGCGATCGCCACCACGCTTGCTTTCCTCACTCTCATTTCTGGAGTCCGCGCCGGCATGGCCGAGACCTTCGCCTATGTCGGCAATGCCGACAGCAACGACATCAGCGTGTTCAAGATGGCCGAGAACGGCGAGATGACGCCCGTGCAGACGGCCGCCTTCACCGGCGTCGAAAAGCCGGGATCCTCGACGCCGCTCGCGATCACGCCCGATCATCGCGTGCTGATCGCCGGTGTCCGCTCGCAGCCGTTTCTCGCGGTGAGCTTTGCGATCGATCCCAAGACGGGCCAGCTCAGCCATCTCGGCAACGGCCCACTCGCCGACAGCATGGCCAATATCGCCATCGACCGTAGCGGCAAATTCCTGTTCAGCGCCTCCTATGGCGGCAACAAGGTCGCGCTGAATCCGCTGCTCGCCAACGGCGTCACAGGCGAGCCGAAGCAGGTGATCCCGACCGGGCTGAACGCGCACGCCTTCCTGCCCTCGCCCGACAACCGCTTCGCGTTCGCGACCAATCTCGGCTCCGACCAGATCCTGGCCTTCGCGTTCGATGCCACGACCGGCACGCTCACGCCGAGCGATCCGCCGGCTCACAAGGTGCCGGAGAAATCGGGGCCGCGGCATTTCGTATTCCACCCCAACGGCAAGTTCGTCTATCTCCTCCACGAGCTGAACGGCGACGTCGCGGCGTTCGCCTATGAGGCCAAGGGCGGCGCATGGGACGAGATCCAGCGCACCAGCGCGCTGCCCGAAGGATTTACCGGAAAGCCCTGGGCCGCCGACATCCACATCACCCCCGACGGCCGTTTCCTCTACACCTCCGAGCGTACCACCAGCACGCTCACCGCCTACAAGGTCGATGCGACAAATGGCAAGCTGACCACGGTCGGCAGCGTGCCGACCGAGAAGCAGCCGCGCGGCTTCCACATCGATCCCGGCGGGCGCTACCTTGCCGCAGTGGGCGAGCTCTCCGACAGCATGACGGTCTATGCCATCGACCAGAGCAGCGGCGCGCTCACCAAGCTGAAATCCTACGCCACCGGCAAGAAGCCGAACTGGGTGGAGTTCTTGAGCCTGCCGTGAGGGGGCTCCCTTTGGAGACTGCGGGACGAGTTCGGCCTGCATGGTTCGAGACGCCCGCTTTGGCGGGCTCCTCACCATGAGGGTCTGATATCGCGCCGCCAAGCCTGACCTCATCCTGAGGGCCCGCCGCAGGCGGGCGTCTCGAAGGATGGCCGCCGGGACGGTGGAAGACAACGAACCTTGGCGCCGGTCCCGAAGACTAAATCAACGGGCGGCATCGCGCCGCCCGTGCTGCGGCGGCATTCTCATCCGGCCGGCCCTGATGTGCCATTGGCTCGCAGCGATCGCTTCTGCTAACGATGAGGCCGCCAAGGCCCCAACCGGAATGACCCATGCGTTCATTGCCTGCGCGTTCTGTTTCCAGACATCTCGTTGCGCTCGCCGGACTGCTGTTGCTGTCGGCCCAGCCCGCTGCCGCCGCCGATGACGACGCGCCCAAGGGGCCGGCGGTCACGGTGCTGAAGGTCGCAAAATCCTGTTTCTCCGACATCGTCGAGGGCACCGGCACGATCATCGCGCGCGAGGCAAGCTCGGTGCGGCCGGAGCGGCCCGGCCTGAAGGTGACGGAGGTGCTGGCGGAAGCCGGCGACACCACCACCGCCGGCCAGGTGCTGGCGCGGCTGGCACTGCCTGAGGGCGGCACGCTTCAGGTCACCGCCCCCGTGGCAGGCGTGATCGCGACGTCGACCGCGCAGATCGGCAATCTCGCCTCCGCCAAGGGCGAGGCGCTGTTCACGATCGTGGCGCGCAGCGAGTACGATCTCGTCGCCCTGGTCGCGACCAGCGATATGCGCAAGCTCGCGGTCAACCAGGTGGCGACCGTGCGCATCGCCGGCGCGGGCGACATCGACGGCAAGGTGCGCCGCATCGGCCCGACGGTCGAGCCGAACATCCAGCAGGGCATGGTCTATATCGGCATTTCCTCGCAGAAGCGGCTGTTGCTGAATGCGAGCGGCCGCGCGCTGATCAAGTCGGGCCAGAGCTGCAACGTCGCGGTGCCGCTGACTTCGGTGCAGTATTCCTCCGCCGGCACCGTCGTGCAGGTGATCCGCCGCAACCGCGTCGAGACCAAGCGCGTCGAGGTCGGACTGATGTCGGGCGGCAATATCGAGATCCGCGACGGCCTCAACGAAGGCGATATCGTCGTCGCCCGCGCCGGCGCGCTGCTGCGCGAAGGCGACCCGGTGCGCACGGTGATGGCCGCGGAAGCGGCGAAGTAATCGCCACGATCGTCATTGCGAGGAGCAAAGCGACGAAGCAATCCAGAATCTTTCCGCGGGAAGATTCTGGATTGCTTCGCTACGCTCGCAATGACGGTGGAGAGGCAGATGTGCGCTGAGCACGTCAATCGTAGGGTGGATTAGCCGAAGGCGTAATCCACCTCTTTGCTTTCCATGCTGACGAGAGAAGTGGTGGATTACGCTTCGCTAATCCACCCTACCAGCGCTAAGAAAAACTAGCCGCCGGCTTCGCCGAAATGGACGTCCTCGAGCAGCGAGGAGGAGACGGTCGGGACCTGGTCGCCTTCGCTGGCGCGGGAGATGGCAAGGCGGGTCTTGTTGAAGACGCTCTCGGCGCTGCCCTGCGCATTGAAGTTGTTGAGGAACTCGCTGACCAGCACGCTGTGCTCGCCCTTGCCGTCGTCGACGACCTTGCCGGGCGAAGCCGAGGAGAGGATCAGCGCATTGTCGGTCGCGCTGATCGGCGCGAGGCCGTGGCTGTAGGAGCGGAAGCGGCGCTCATAGGGATTGCGGCGGGAGGCGTCGACCACGACGAGCTTGGCCTTGGCGCCCTGCTCCTTCATCATGTCGAGCACGCCCTCGATGGAGACGCCGTGACGGCGGACATCGCTTTCCTTCCAGATCACGGCATCGACCGGCAGCATGTAGCTCTCGCGGCCGGCCTGCACGCCGTAGCCGCCGAAGAACAGCATGACGACGGTGTCGCGCTTGATCCGGGACTTCAGGCGATTGACGGCGCGAACCATGTCGTCCTTGGTGGCGTCTTCCACCATGTCGACGTCAAAACCGTTCTTGCGCAGCGACGAGGACAGCGCGCGGGCGTCGTTGATCGACTGCGTCAGCGGCGCGCTGGCGTCGGGGTAGTGTCCATTGCCGATGACGAGGGCGAGACGCGAGGCCTGGCCGATCGAGCCGGTGACCTGGTCGGTCGAAACGGCCTTGGCGGCATCGAGCGCCCGCATGTTGAGGGCAGCATGGGCGCCGATCACGAGCGAGACCGTGCCGATGAGGGCTGCGGCCACCGCGATCGTGCGTCGGGAAATGTCGAGCTGCGTTACATTCATCTCGCGTCATTCCTGTCAGTGCCAAAGACCAGCCAAGCACGCGCACACTGTTTGAGTAGCGCGAGAGCGTCGTTGGGTTTGAGGGATTGGCCGGGGGTGTGCCCCCGAATTGCGCGCAATTTGCGGCGCCGCACCAAACAAACCCTTAACCGGATATCGCCTCCCCCGCAATAGATCGCCGAGAATTTGAGCTAAGTCACTGGAAGTACGAGCTAATTTGCACCGCCAAAAGTGTGATTTTTTTGCGTCCCCGTAGCCTTCCGGAGCCTGATTATGCAGGCTTCGTGCCGGCTTTTTCTGTGACTGTCATCACATTTGTATTTCCTGCGAATCCGGGTAGCTTTTTCAACGACTTGCAGGGGGTGGCACGCGGCTGGGAGCGTGCCGGCCGGCCCCCCGGCCAATTCCCGCGACCAGGTTATTTCATGAGCTTTCAATATTTTGCCGGCGCCGCCTGCCGGGCGCTGACGGCGCGGAAGGACGGCCCCTCGCTTTACGACGTCTGCGATCCCGTACTGTCCGTTGCGGCCAGCGGCGATCCGCATCTGGCCAAGTTCTACAAGACCGCGCTCGGCAATCCCGCATTGCGGGTATTGCTCCGCCGGGCGGGGCTGCCCGAACTGCGCGACGAAGGCAAACTGGCCCGGCTGCGCCAGGCGCTGGTGCGCGCCCGCGACGAGGCCGAGCCCGATTGGGCGGCGGTCGGCCAGCCCGTTGCCGATCTCGTCGACAGCATCGCGCTGGATCATCCCAAGCCGCCGCCGGCCATGTTCACCGGCGCCATGCCGCAACAATCGCAGATCGACGGCGTGATCCGCGACTGCGCCCAGCATCTGCTGGGCTCGTACCGCAAAAATGGCTTTCTGCCGACCTACGCCGCGTTCAACCTGATCGGCGATCCCGATTTCCGCGGGCGCGAGCTGACCATGGCGCTCACGGGCCTCAACGCGCGGGGCTACAAGAACTCCTCGCTCCTGTTCAACCTCGCCCGCGTCTTCATCGCGCGATCGCCGGCGCGCGCGGTCGTCAATCCGCCCTGGCGAGGGGTTGCCGAACCGATGTGGGAGCCGGTGCAGATCCGCCACCGCTCGGCCTATTACGACGCGTTCTTCATCGAGGCGCTGTTGAGTTACGTCGAGACCGGGCTGGCCTCGCTGGCCGACAAGATCGCGGCGGAACGCGCGGTCGCGGACATGGTCGATTTCTGCGTCAACATCAGCCGCGAAGAGGTCGAGGGCGTCGACGGGGCGCGGTTCAACGTCATCACCGCGCTCGCGCCGGCGCCGCATCCGCGCTTCTCCCGCTACTTCGCCCAGATCAAGCAGGACCTCGGTTTCGGCGTCTACGTGCCGGATTGCGACACCACGGCGTGCTCGATCTCCGCGGCGACGCAAGCCGGCTGCACCGATCCGATCCTCGACCAGCCGCTGCTGGATTTCTATGCCGGCTATCAGGTGCGCGCCGGCGTCAACGAGCCGCGCGTGACCGTGCCGCTCAACGACAATATCGACTATGAAGGCGGGGTTGCGACCTGGATCGACAATCTCAAGGGCGAGCGGCCCTATGGCAACGATCTCGATCCGACGCTGAATCTCGACATTCTCGAGGTCAGCTTCCGCAACCTCGCGCGCTGGAAAGTATTGGAGACACCGGCGCGGCTTGCCACCGTTCATCGCATCATCGGCTTCCAGAAGCGACTGGCGGCGAGCGGCGCCTTCGCCAATCCGCGCTCGCACATCTATTATCTGCCGGAGCTCTACAGCGCCTATTTCGGCCGCTGCTATGCTGCGTTCCTGGCGCTGCCGCTGGCGGCGCAGGCGATCATCGATCCCGACGGCGATTTCGATTTCATCCGCCACCGCGTGCTCTCCTACGTCAAGGGCGAACTGATGGCCGCCGAGATGAACGTGTTCGACGCAGCGCTCGCCCTGATCGCGCTCGGCCATCTCGGCGCCGACCCTCGCGCCTTTGCGCCGGCGCTGAACGTGATCGTCGCGAGCCTCGGCGAAGGCGGGCGCCGCGGCCCGTTCCGCGCCTATGAATGGAACAAGATGAAGACGCCGACGCGGATTCTGGTCGGCGGTCCGGAGGTCACGTCGGCGTTCGTGCTGATGGGGCTGGCGGTGGCCAAGCGGGCGATGGCGCGGGGATAGGTTTCGTAGGGTGGGTTAGCCCTGCGGCTGCGCGAAGCGCAGTCCGCTCGGCGTAACCCACCACTTCTGCCGCCGTGAAGACGAAAGATGACGGGAAGTTGAAAGCCCAACTGCCAGGCATATGCTGGCCGGGCGGACAAAAGCCGACCACAATTGCGAGGTCTATCGCAGTTTTCATCACACGCGGACCGGCATGTTGCGAAAATTCCTGATTGCGCTGTCATTGCTTGGCTTCTCCTTGCCCGGTTTGCCGTCGCCGGCTGAGGCCGCCGACATCACCGGCACCGCAAAGGTTCGCGCCGGCGACGCCGTGATGATCGGCAACACACGGATCAGGCTCGGCGGCATCGACGCGCCCGCGGTCGACCAGCTCTGCCTCAACAACAAGGGCGAGCGCTGGACCTGCGGCATCGCGGCCCGCGACGAGCTCGCCAAATACGCCGACGGCAAGAACTGGGTCTGCCATGCGAGGTCGATCGATCGGCGCGGCCGCACCGTGGCGCGCTGCGATGTCGGCGGCGAGGACATCCAGAAATGGCTGGTGCGCGCGGGCTGGGCGCTGGCCTACACCCGCATGTCGCACGACTATGAGGCGGACGAGAAGGCCGCGCGGGAGGCCAAGGCCGGCATGTGGCAGGGCGCCTTCATCGCGCCCTGGGACTGGCGCGTCCGCAACAAGAAGACCACCATCCTCGGCGCCACCAAGCCGCCCGACGGCGCGCATGCGATCCTGCTCGCTTCGGCCTCGGGCCCGATCGCTCCCTCGCCGGACTGCACCATCAAGGGCAACGTCAACTCCGCCGGCGAATGCATCTATCACCGGCCGACCAGCCGCTGGTATGCGCAGATCAAGATGAAGATCAGCAAGGGCACGCGCTGGTTCTGCTCGGTGGAGGAAGCCGAAGATGCGGGCTGCCGCGAGACTAAGAGATAACCCACGTCAGACCTGCGTTTTCCGGCCTTTTCTTGCACCGCAGCGCCGCGTAAAAGTGTGAATCAGCGACCCACCATCCTGTTCTCAGGCAACAAGGACCTACAGCAATGACCGTTCGCGCGGGCCGGGAATTTCTGGCCATCCCCGGGCCCACCAATATGCCCGACGAGGTGCTGCGGGCGATGCATCGTCCGGCAATCGACATCTACTCCAAACAGATGACCGATCTGACCGAGAGCCTGCTCAGCGACATCTCGAAACTGTTTGCGACCAAGGGCAAGTCCTACATCTACATCGCCAACGGTCACGGCGCCTGGGAAGCAGCATTGAGCAACGTGCTGTCGCGCGGCGACAAGGTGCTGGTGCTCGAAAGCGGACGGTTCGCAATCGGCTGGGGCCATGCCGCCGCGCTGATGGGTGCCGAGGTCGAGGTGCTCAAGGGCGACTGGCGCCGCGCGGTGCGGCCGCACGAAGTCGAGGAGCGCCTGCGCCGCGACAAGGAGCATACGATTAAGGCCGTCGTCGTCGTCCAGGTCGACACGGCCTCAGGCGTGCAGAACGACATCGAGGCGATCGGCAAGGCGATCAAGGCGAGCGGCCATCCGGCGCTGTACATGGTCGACACTGTCGCCTCGCTCGGCTGCATGCCGTTCGAAATGGACAAATGGGGCATCGACGTTGCGATGTCGGGCTCGCAAAAGGGCCTGATGACGCCGCCCGGGCTCGGCTTCGTCGCGGCCAACGCGCGTGCGCTCGAGGTCCAGAAGACCGCCAATATGAGCACGCCTTATTGGAGCTGGAGCGAGCGCGAGGGCAGCGAGCATTATCGCAAATATGCCGGCACCGCGCCGGTGCATCTGCTGTTCGCGCTGCGCCAGGCGATCGACCTGCTGCACGAGGAAGGGCTGGAGAACGCCTTCCGCCGCCACAGCCTGCTCGGCGAAGCCGCGCGCCGCGCCGTCGGCGCGTGGTCGGAAGGCCAGGTGCTCGGCTTCAACGTCGCGGAAGCCAGCGAACGCTCCAATACCGTCACCACGGTGACCATGAGCAACGGCCACGATCCGGCAATCCTGCAACGCTATTGCAAGGAGAAGTGCGGCGTGGTGCTCGGCACCGGCATCGGCGATCTCTCGGGGCAGGCCTTCCGCATCGCCCATATGGGCCACGTCAACGCCCCGATGCTGCTCGGCACGTTGGGGGTGATCGAGGTCGGGCTGAACGCGCTGAAGATCCCGCACGGCAAAGGCGGGCTCGAAGCGGCGGTCGCCTATCTCGGCGAAGAGGTGGCGGCGTAGGCGTCTTTTTTTCTTCTCCCCTTCTGGGAGCAATCTTGTAGCCCGGGTGAGCGAAGCGACACCCGGGATTCTTGCATGAGGCCCCGCATGTCGCTTCGCTCATGCGGGCTACGGCAGCTGCGGGATCCGATACGATTCGACCTGCGCCTTCAACTCATTCAGCGACGCAAGCGGCGCTTTGGGATCGACCCGATATTCCCCGTGCGCCAGCCACGCCAGCACCTTCGCATCGACGACCGGCGAATGGTGGATGACGTCACCGTAATTGTCGAGGTTGTGCGTCACGTCCTTGATTGACCGAAAATCGTACAGGCGCACATTGGGAAGCTGCGTCAGGCGCTGCGCCATGACGGCGGTGAGATCGGTGACGATCTTCAGCGTCGCAGGCGAAGCGTCGCGCATCGCGACGAATTGCAGGATCGAATAAGGCGGGAAGTAGATGTCGAAGGTCACGTCCGGATGGCGCGCGATCAGGCCGACGGCGTCACGCTCGAAATGCCGGACCATCGCGTCGTAACGATAGCCTTCGCCGAGAAAACGGCTGCGTACGGGATCGGTGATATAGGCGAAGGCCGCGAGCGTCCTTTCCGCATTGTAGGCGCGCGCGACGTCGATATCGCGCGGCAACGCATAGATATCGTCGACGTCTTCAAGCGCAAACTTGACGGGCAGAAAAGGCGCGGCCCGGGTCAGCGGCTGCCGCAGCGGCGGAACCGACCGCAGCAATGCGAACAGGGATTCCTTCGCCATCGCAGCGCTGAACAGATAGGACGCGATGCCTTTAGCCGTCCCGCGGTAGAGATCGGCGGAGAGATAAGGATCGGTCTCGATGTCGGCCGCATCGACGAAGATGAAATCGTCCATTGCCCAGATCACGCGCTTTGCACCGCGGTCGATGGCCTGCTCGAGCACAAACCCCTGCTGGCGCGAATTGGAGCCGGTCATCGCCAGCTTGAGCGAGTGCACGCCAAGCGCATGGTCGATGTCACTCTGACGGAAATGGATCGCCAGCGAGGTGCCCATGAAGGCGGCGTCGAACGGCTGGCTGCGGATCAGCCCGGCATTCTGCACCCGCGTGTCCTCGGAATAGAACGGCGCGACGAGGCGCGAGGGGCGAAACAGTTGCAGGGGATCGATGACATAGGTGAGCGCAGCCGCGCCCAGCACGCACGCGATGCTCGCGAGGAGAAGACGCCCTGGATGTGTGAACGCGCCTTGCATCAGAACCGAAAATAGATGAATTCGCTGTGGCTCTGGATTCCCAAAATCCCGAACGCAAGCACCAGCGACGCACCATAAAGCACCAGCGGCCGCATCCGTCCGGCCATCAGGCCCTCGCCGACCCTGCGATTGGCGTGGTCATACCCCATGATGCCTTGCGTGTTCGGCGCCAGCCACACCAGCGCGGCATAAATTGCGACCATCACTGACGCCGCAATCTCTTCGCGGCCGAACACGATGTTGCCGGGATCGGCCATCGCATTCAGGACCCGCATGGCCCAATCGACTCGTTCGGCACGGAAGAAGACCCAGGCGACAACGACGGCGAGAAATGTCAGCACCGCCCCGACGACGCGGGTTGGGCGCGCCAGCAACTTCGGAACATTCGGCACCAGCGCGTTGAAAGCGTGATTGATGCAGAGATAGGCGCCATGCAGCGCGCCCCAGACGACGAACGTCCAGGCCGCGCCGTGCCAGAGCCCGCCGAGCAGCATCGTGAGCAGCAAGTTGACATAGCGCAGCACGCGGCCGCGACGGTTGCCGCCGAGCGGGATGTAGAGATAATCGCGCAGGAAGTGCGACAGCGTCATGTGCCAGCGCCGCCAGAACTCGACGATGCTGGTGGCCTTGTAGGGCGAGTTGAAATTGACCGGCAGGAAGATGCCGAACATCAGCGATATCCCGATCGCCATATCGGAATAGCCGGAGAAGTCGAAATAGAGCTGGAACGTATAGGCGAGTGCACCGAGCCAGGCCTGGTCGAAGCTCGGCGCGCGCGCATCGAAGGCGAGCGCGACCAGCGGCTGGATGCCGTCGGCGAGGCACGTCTTCTTGAACAGGCCGATCGCGAAGATGATGAGGCCGCACAGGATCAGATGCCCATGCGGATGCTTGGTTTCCTCCCGTTCGAATTGCGGGATCATGTCCTTGTGGTGGAGGATCGGTCCCGCGATCAGATGCGGAAAATATGTCACGAACAGCGCGTAGTGCGGCAGCGCGTAGGCCGCGACCTGGCCGCGCCAGGCATCGACCAGGAACGCGATCTGGGTGAAGGTGTAGAAGGAGATGCCGACCGGCAGCAGGATGTGGACCGCAAAATGCGTGCCAGCCAATGCATTGACGTTCTCGGCGACGAAGCCGGCATATTTGAAGATGCCAAGCACCAGGAGGTCGCCGGCGACGCCGAGGGCAAGGGCCGCCTTGCGTTGCGGCGAAGTGAGCTTCGCTACGATGAGAAGGTGGCCTATGCCGTAGTTGAACGCGATCGATATCAGCAACAGGGCCACGAACTGCCAATTGCCGATGGCATAGAAGGTGAGCGAGGCCACCGCCAGCCAGATCACCGGCGCCAGATTGCTGCGCCGCCCGAGCCAGAAATAGCCCGCCAGCGCGGCGGGCAAGAACAGCAGGATGAACGGGTAGGAATTGAACAGCATCAGGCTGGACCGGCGGCGGGGATTAGGAAGCCTAAAGCATAGAAGGGACCGATCAACAACCCGGCGACTGGCGCTATTCTGGCGCGGTCCTTGGCGCAGTGGCGCTGGCAATTCGTGGAATCGGGACGATATAAGGCAGGACGCATCTTCTCCCTCTCCCCGCCTGCGGGGAGAGGGTTGGGGTGAGGGGGAGTCTCCACGAGGACGGTGACAGCGAGACTCGCGGAGAGCCCCCCTCACCCGGATTGCATCTTCGATGCAATCCGACCTCTCCCCGCAAGCGGGGCGAGGTGAAGAAGAAGCCGCGCGCGAACGTGACATGATGAGGATCGAGTGACCCAAGCCAAAACACCATCCCAGCCCCCCGTCGCCCCGCGCCGGCCGCATTCCTTCACGCGGCATGGGATCACCGTGACCGACGACTATGCCTGGCTGAAGGACGAGAAATGGCAGGAGGTGCTGCGCGACCCCGCAGTGCTCGATCCCGACATCCGCAAATATCTCGACGCAGAAAATGGCTACACCGAGAGCCTGCTCGGCCATACCGCAGCCCTCCAGAAGACGCTCGTGCGCGAGATGCGGGGGCGGATCAAGGAGGACGATTCCAGCGTGCCGTCGCCCGATGGTCCCTTCGCCTATTTCCGAAAATTCCGCGAAGGCGGTCAGCACGAGCTGTTCGGCCGCATGCCGCGCGATGGCGGCGAGGGCCACATCGTGCTCGACGGCGATGCGCTCGCCAAGGACCATGAATACTTCAAATTCGGCGGCAGCCGGCACTCGAACGACCACAGGCTGCAGGCCTGGAGCGCCGACACCAAGGGCTCGGAATACTTTTCGATCCGCGTGCGCGACTGGGCGACCGGCAAGGACCTTGACGACGTCGTCGAGGAGACTGACGGCGGCGTGGTCTGGAGCAAGGACGCCACGTCGTTCTTCTACGTGAAGCTCGACGACAATCATCGGCCCATGCAGGTGTGGCGGCATAAACTCGGCACTCGTCAGGTCGACGACACGCTGGTCTACGAAGAGCAGGATTCAGGCTGGTTCACCCATCTGCAAGAGAGCACCAGCGGCCGCTTCTGCGTCATCGCGGGCGGCGACCACGAGACCTCCGAGCAGCGGCTGATCGACCTCGCCCATCCTGACGCACCGCCGCGCCTCGTCGCGGCACGCGAGGAGGGCGTGCAATACTCGCTGGCCGACCGTGGCGACGAACTCTTCATCCTCACCAACGCCGACGACGCCATCGACTTCAAGATCGTCACCGCGCCGCTCGCCTCACCCGTGCGCAAGAACTGGCGCGATCTGATCCCGTATCGTCCCGGCATCTACATCATCGATCTCGATCTCTATGCCGGCCACATGGTGCGGCTGGAGCGCGCCAATGCGCTGCCGTCGATCGTGATCCGCGACCTCGCGACCAAGGAAGAGCACGCCATCGCGTTCGACGAAGCGGCCTATTCGCTCGACACGATGGGCTCCTACGAGTTCGAGACGACGAATTTGCGCTTTTCCTATTCGTCGATGACGACACCGTCGGAAGTCTACGATTACGATATGGTCAAGCGCACGCGCACCCTGCGCAAGCGGCAGGAGATTCCGTCCGGCCACGATGCGGCCGACTACGTCACGACGCGGATCATGGCGAAGGCGCAGGACGGCGCCGAGGTGCCGGTCTCGATCCTCCATCGTCGCGGGCTCACGCTCGATGGCGCGGCACCGCTGCTGCTCTACGGCTACGGCTCCTACGGCATGGCGATGCCGGCTTCGTTCAGCGCCAACCGCCTGTCGCTGGTCGATCGCGGCTTCGTCTACGCCATCGCCCATATCCGCGGCGGCGCCGACAAGGGCTGGGGCTGGTACCTCGACGGCAAGCGCGAGAAGAAGACGAATTCGTTCGACGATTTCTCAGCCAGCGCCCGCGCACTGATCGATACGAAGTACACCAGCGCAAAGCGCATCGTCGGCCACGGCGGCTCGGCCGGCGGCATGCTGATGGGCGCGGTCGCCAACCGCGCCGGCGAATTGTTCGCCGGCATCGTCGCCGAAGTGCCGTTCGTCGACGTGCTCAACACCATGCTCGACGACACGCTGCCGCTGACGCCGCCGGAATGGCCGGAATGGGGCAACCCGATCGAGAGCGAAAAGGATTTCCGCACGATCCTGTCGTATTCGCCCTACGACAACGTCGCGGCGAAAGACTATCCCGCGATCCTGGCGATGGGCGGGTTGACCGATCCGCGCGTCACCTATTGGGAGCCCGCCAAATGGATCGCGCGCCTGCGCGCGACCATGAGTGGCGGCGGCCCGGTCCTGCTCCGCACCAACATGGGCGCCGGCCATGGCGGCGCCTCGGGACGCTTCAACCGGCTCGATGAAGTCGCGATCGTCTATGCGTTCGCGCTGTGGGCGGCCGGGATGGCGGAGGCCGGGGTGTAGGCGCTCATATGCCTCTCCATCGTCGTCCTGGCGAAAGCCAGGACCCATACCGCGTGATCTATCCGATAAAGATCGGTGTCAGTACCGCGCGAAAACACGACGACTCCGAGTCTTCGCCAAACTCCTCCCTGGGGTAATGGGTCCTGGCTTTCGCCAGGACGACGGCGGAAATTGTGGGACGAGTTGTCGGCCTTTACCTTCCGTTCGCCTTCCGCCATGCGGCGAAGTCGGTCAGCGTCTGCGGGTCCGTCGCCGGATAGAGACCGAAAATGCCGCGGCCCTTGTTGACTTCTTCGGTGACGAAGTCCTCGAACGCGGTCATCTCGAAGGTCTCGTTGGCGATCTCCTCGGCGAGATGCGCGGGGATCACGATCACGCCGTCGCTATCGCCGAGAATGACGTCGCCTGGAAACACCGGCGCGTCGCCGCAGCCAATGGGAGCGTTGATCTCGATGGCGTGATGCAGCGTCAGATTGGTCGGTGCGCTCGGGCGGTGGTGGTAGGCGGGGATCCCCAGCTTGGCGATCTCGGCCGAGTCGCGAAAACCGCCGTCGGTGACGACGCCGGCGACGCCGCGCTTCATCAAGCGCGTGACCAGGATCGCGCCGGCTGAAGCTGCTCGCGCGTCCTTGCGGCTGTCCATCACCAGCACGCTGCCTGGCGGGCAATCCTCGACGGCCTTGCGCTGCGGATGGGAACGATCCTTGAAGACCTCGATGGTGTTGAGATCCTCGCGCGCCGGCATATAGCGCAGGGTGAAGGCCTCACCGACCATGGTCGGCTGACCGGCACTGAGCGGGTGCACATCCTGGATCATCTGGATGCGCAGGCCGCGCTTGAACAACGCGGTTGCGACGGTGGCGGTGGAAACGGATTTGAGCTTGTTGCGGGTGGCTTCGGTAAGTTTGGTCATGTCACGCTCTCTAGTAAATCGAGGGCTCGCCGATCGGCGCGCCGAAATCGGTCTCGAGGAAGTCGAAGTCGCAGCCGTCATTGGCTTGCTTGATGTGCTTGGTGAACATCCAGCCATAGCCGCGCTCGAAGCGGCGCTCGGGCTGCTTCCAGGCGGCGCGGCGCTTGTCGAGCTCGGCCTCTGACACATCGAGATTGATGGTGCGCGCGGCGACGTCGAGCGTGATGCGGTCGCCGTTCCGCACCAGCGCCAGCGGTCCGCCGACATAGGATTCGGGGGCGACGTGCAAAATGCAGGCGCCGTAGCTGGTGCCGCTCATGCGCGCATCGGAGATCCGCACCATGTCGCGCACGCCCTGCTTCACGAGCTTGGTCGGGATCGGCAGCATGCCCCATTCCGGCATGCCCGGTCCGCCCTGCGGCCCCGCATTGCGCAAGATGAGAATGTGGTCTTCGGTGACGTCGAGATCGGGATCGTCGACCGCCTTCTTCATCGACGGATAGTCGTCGAACACCAGCGCAGGCCCGGTATGCTTGAGGAAGCGCGGCGCGCAGGCGGAGGGTTTTATGACGCAGCCGTCGGGCGCGAGATTGCCCTTGAGCACGGCGAGCGCGCCTTCCTTGTAGATGGGATTGTCGATCGAGCGGATCACGTCGTCGTTGTGAACCTCGGCGCCATCGATGTTCTCGCCCACGGTCTTGCCGGTGACGGTGATGCAGTCGAGATGCAGATGTGGCTTGATCTGGCCCATCAATGCCGGCAAGCCGCCGGCATAGAAGAAGTCCTCCATCAGATAGGCATCGCCGCTCGGCCGCACATTGGCGATGACGGGCACCTTGCGGCTCGCAATCTCGAAATCGTCGAGGCCAATGTCGAGACCGGCGCGGCGAGCCTGCGCGATCAGATGGATGATGGCGTTGGTCGAACAGCCCATCGCCATCGCCACTGCGATCGCGTTCTCGAACGCCTTGCGGGTCTGGATCGTCTTCGGCGTCAGATCTTCCCAGACCATCTCGACGATGCGGCGGCCGCATTCGGAGGCCATCCGGATATGGTTGGCATCAGCGGCGGGAATCGAGGAGGCGCCCGGCAGCGTCATGCCGATCGCCTCGGCAATCGCGGTCATGGTGGAAGCCGTACCCATGGTCATGCAGGTGCCGTAGCTGCGCGCGATGCCGGCTTCGATGTCGAGCCAGTCCTTGTCGGAGATCTTGCCGGCGCGGCGCTCGTCCCAGTATTTCCAGCCGTCCGAGCCAGAGCCGAGCGTCTTGCCCTTCCAATTGCCGCGCAGCATCGGACCTGCCGGCAGATAGATCGCCGGGATGTTCATCGAGGTGGCGCCCAGCAGCAGCGCGGGCGTGGTCTTGTCGCAGCCGCCCATCAGCACCACGCCGTCGACCGGATGGCTGCGCAGCAGCTCCTCGGCGTCCATCGCCAGCAGATTGCGATAGAGCATCGTGGTCGGCTTCAATAGCGATTCGGACAGCGACAGCGCCGGCAGCTCCAGCGGCAGGCCGCCGGCCATCAGGATGCCGCGCTTGACGTCGTCGACGCGCGACTTGAAGTGCATGTGGCATGGCTGCGCGTCCGACCAGGTGTTGAGGATCGCGATCATCGGGCGGTCCTTCCACTCCTCCGGCGCGTAGCCCATCTGCATGGTGCGGGAGCGGTGGCCGAACGAGCGGAGATCGTCCGGTGCGAACCAGCGCGCGCTGCGGAGCTGGTCGGGCGTTAGTTTCTTCTTGGTCATGATTGGGTGCCCCATTTCTGCACGGTGTTCCGCTCGATGGCGCGGAAGATCAGGTTCTCGACAAAAAGCCCGATGATGATCACCGTCAAGAGGCCGGCGAAGACCGCAGGTATGTCGAGCAGGTTGCGGTTTTCGAAGATGAACCAGCCGAGCCCGCCCTGCCCGGACGATACGCCGAACACCAGCTCGGCGGCGATCAGCGTGCGCCAGGCAAAGGCCCAGCCGATCTTGAGGCCGGTCAGGATCGAGCCGAACGCCGCGGGGATGAGGATTTTCGCTACGTAAGGCAATCCGCGCAGGCCGTAATTGCGACCGACCATGCGCAGCGTGTTGGACACGCTCTTGAAGCCAGAATGGGTGTTGAGCGCGACTGGCCACAGCACCGAATGGATCAGCACAAACACCAGACTGCCGTTACCGAGACCGAACCAGATCAAAGCGAGCGGCAACAGCGCGATCGCCGGCAGCGGATTGAACATCGCCGTGACAGTCTCGAGGAAATCGGTGCCGATCCGCGTCGAGATCGCGAGCACGGTGAAGATCGCGGCGAGCGCGATGCCGGCCGAATAGCCCATAAACAGCACTTTCAGCGAAGCCCAGGCCCGCAGGGGAATCGTGCCGTCCTTGACGCGATCGTAGAGCGTGAGGATCGTGTCGTGCAGCGTCGGAAATAGCAGGGGATTGTCGAGGGTCAGGCCGTAGGCCTCCCAGACCGCCGCAAGGAACAGGATGATGACGGTCTTGCGGACAAAACCATCGTTCCACAACAGCTCGAGCACGCTCAGCTTGCGCTCGACTTCGGCTGCGCTGCCGGCGACCGGCGCCTCACGCAGCAGGATTCTGGCTTCGCCCATGAGAGGCTCCCTCAATGCGCCGTGGCTTCGGAGGCGAACAGGAGATCGTGAATCTCCTTCTCGAGCCGGCCGGCACTGCCATCGCCATTGGAGACCTTGTCGACGTCGACCACCTCGGCCTTGACGCGGCCGGGATGCGGCGACAGCAGCAGGATGCGGTTGCCGATGCGGATCGCTTCCGCAATCGAGTGGGTCACGAACAGCACGGTGAATTTGGTCTCGCTCCAGAGCTGGAGCAGCTCGTCCTGACAGGTTCGCCGCGTCAGCGCGTCGAGCGCGGCGAACGGCTCGTCCATCAGCAGGATGTCGGGCTCCATCGCCATGCCGCGCGCGATCGCGACGCGCTGCTTCATGCCGCCGGAGAGCGTGTGCGGATAGGCATCGACCACGCGTGTCAGCCCGACCTTCTCGATATAGGCCCGCGCCCGCACTTCTGCGTCCTTGCGGGACAGTTTTCGCGCGGTCAGCAGCGGGAACATCACGTTGGCAAGCACGCTCTTCCAGGGCAGCAGTTGATCGAACTCCTGGAAGATCATCATGCGATCAGCGCCGGGACCGTGGATCTCGCGGTCGTTGATGGTCATGCGGCCCTCGCTCGGCGCCATGTAGCCGCCGACGGCCTTGAGCAGGGTCGACTTGCCGCAGCCGGACGGCCCGAGCAGCACGAAGCGATCGGACCTGTCGACGGTGAAGCTCACCCTTTCCGTGGCGGTGACGACGGCGCTGGAGGTCTTGTAGCGCAGCGTCACGGAGCTGACGTCGAGCAGCGCCATCAGCTGCCCTTCAGGTCGTGGGCGACGGGGAGATAGTAATCGGTCCAGGCCTTGGGCTGGGTCTTCAGCGTCCCGGTCTTGAACAGATGCGCGGCGAACTTCATCGTGCCCTGCGGTTCGAGATTCCACTCCATCATGCCTGGCTCCTTCAGGAGATCGAGCAGCTCTTCCACCGAGGTCTTGTCGCCGGTGATCTCCTTGTAGATCTCGACCGCCTGTCTGGTGTTGCTGCGGATCAGATCCTGCGCTTCCTTGGTCGCATCGCGCACGGCCTGGATGATTTTCGGGTTGGCATCGGCAAACTTCGTGGTGGTGAAGAACTGTGCCTGGCTGAGCGGGCCGCCCATCACGTCAGGCGACGACAGCACGACATGCGCGCCCGGCACGTTCTTCAGCTCGAGGAAGGTGAACGGCGGGATCGAGAAATGGGTGTGCACCTCGTGCTTGGCGTTGGACAGCGCCGCATAGGCATCGGGATGGCCGAGCTGCACCGTGTTGACGTCCAGCTTCGACCATTGGTCGGCACCAAAAGCCTCGGCGGCGGCGATCTGGAGCACGATCGCCTGGGTCGAGACTTTCACCGTCGGCACGGCGATCTTGTCGCCGGGGCCGAAATCCCTGATCGACTTGATGTTGGCGTCGCGGCTGATCAGCGTCATCGGCTGCGCCGAGGTCGCGACGATGCCCTTGACGCCGCCGCGGGTGCGGTCCCACAGCAACAAAAGATTGCCGGTGCCGGTGTTGAGAATATCGACGCCGCCCGCGAGCAATGCATCGGTCTGCGCACCGCCGCCGGAGAAGGTGACCCATTTGGTGGTGACACCCGCGACCCCAAGCTGAGCTGCGTGCTTTTCGATCAGCTTCTGCTTTTCCATGATGTGGCTCGGCATGTAGAAAATGCCGGGCTGGCGCGACAGCGAGATCTCGGATTTTTGCTGCGCGTTCGCGGACGAAACCGTCAGCGCCGTGGCGGCGATCAGGGCGACGGCCCTGAGGCCACACTGCAATTGCTTGATCATTGTTGTTCGTTTCCTCCGGTCGCCATTGACGAGCGATCTTACTGATGCACTAATGCATTAGTGCATCAAAGGCAAGGCCGGCCGGAGCCCTTCGCATGGAAACAGCCCACCCCGCATCCCGCGGCGCTGCCCGCCCCGGTACGCGGCTCGACCGGGCTCGGCAGGCCGCACCGCAAGTGTTCGAGCGGCTGCGCAACGCCATTCTGGCGCTCGAACTGCCGCCAGGCTCGCCGCTGTCGCGCACCGATCTCGCCGCGCAATTCGGCGTCAGCTCGACGCCGATCCGCGACGCCTTGATGCGGCTGGAGGAAGAAGGGCTGGTCGACGTGTTTCCGCAGCACGCCACCGTCGTCAGCCGGGTCGACGTCGGTCGGGCCGAGCAGGCCCATTTCCTGCGCCAGGCACTGGAACTCGAAATCGTCCGGCTGCTCGCGGAGCAACATGACGACGCTCTGGTCACCCGCCTCGACCATACGATCGCGCTCCAGCAGCAATTCGCCAAGGCCGGTGACTTCGAGAGCTTCATCGCCGGCGACAATGATTTTCACGCGCAGCTTTATGCCGCGGCCGGCAAGCAGGAACTCTGGACGCTGGTGCGCAGCCGCAGCGGACATATCGACCGGCTGCGCCGGCTGCATCTGCCCTCACCGGGCAAGGCCCAGAACATCGTCCGCCACCACAAGCTGATCACGCGCGCGATCGAGGCCCGCGACGCCGATGCTGCGCAACAGCATCTGCGCAAGCATCTGTCGGGCACGCTGAGCGAGCTCGATAAGATCCGGAGCCACTATCCGGAATATTTGACCGACTAAGCCTATGGCGCGCGGTCGTCGCGAGCACTTGTGCACGTCACCGTGCATAAGTTGACGCAGCCAATTCGCCTTTCGCGAGCAATCGTCGGATCGATGGCGAAGTGCTTGCAGGCCGGATGCAATCCGCGCAACAATTTCAGAGTTGATGGTTTGATTTGCGGTCGCTGGGAAACCCCATCCGGCCCGGAGGATACCAGAAGTGGCCAACATCCTGATCGTGGATGACGACCCGGCCGTGCAGATGACGATTCGGCTGCTCCTGGAGAGGGCCGGTCATCACATCACCGTCGCCGGGGACGGCCGCAAGGGACTTGCGCTGTTCGAAGCCGGCGAGTTCGACCTGCTGTTTCTCGACATCTTCATGCCCGGCATGGACGGCCTGGAGACGATGCGCCACATCCGGGCGCTGCAGCCGGCGATTCCGATCGTCGTCATTTCCGGCCGTTCGTTCACCCCGGACGCCCATGCGGAGCCGGACTTCCTCAAGATGGCGACCAAGCTCGGCGCGGTGGCGAGCCTGCAGAAGCCGTTCCGGGCCGACGCGCTGCTCGCCGCGGTCGCTGGCTGCCTGGACGCGGCGCGGACGGCATCGGTGAGGAATCCGGATGTCAGCACCGGCCGCCGATGACAAGAACCTTCATTCTGTTCCAACCGAACACGGGCGCCATTCAGGAAGCGGTGCAAATTTCGCCATGACGCTCGCTACGCGGCTCGCTATCGCGATGATCCTGCTGGTGGCGGTCACCGTGGCCGCGGTCGGCTGGCTCGGCTATCGCAACATCACCCAGGCCGTCATTCCGCGGGTCCTGGAACGGATCGAAGCCCAGTCGAGCCTGCTGGCCACCCATCTTGAATCCTACGTTGCCGGCGCCCGTGGCGATCTGCTCGGTTATCGCTCCGCCGCTGCCATCAATGGCCTGATCCGCGCCCATGTCGGTGGAGGCATCGATGCCGTCGACGGCGTTTCGGAGCAGACCTGGCGCGAGCGCATCGCAGCGCGGTTCGCAGCCGAGATCGACGCGAAACCGAGCTACGGGCAATTTCGAATCATCGGCCTTGACGACGACCAGCGCGAACTGGTCCGCGTCGATCGCGCCGGCCCGAACGGAGCAGCACGGATTGTTCCGAACGGCGAACTCGAACGCAAGAGCGAACGAACCTACTTCCAGGAGACGATTCGACTGGCGCCGGGCGACATCTATGTTTCGCCCATCGATCTCGCCACCCGGCAGGGAGGAACCACGGACCCTCACATTCCGACGTTGCGCGTCGCAACGCCGCTGTTCACGCCTGATAGCAAGCCGTTCGGCATCATCATCGCCAATATCGACATGCGTCCCGCGCTCGACCGCGTTCGTTCGACCGCGAGTGCAGGAGGAGACATCTATGTCGTCAATTCGCGTGGCGACTATCTCGTCCATCCCGATCGCGCGCGGGAATTCGGTACATTGCACGGCAACGGCAACGATTGGCGCCGTGACTTTCCTTTCTTTGCAGCCCGGACCGGCCTGCCGCAAGGATCCACCCAGCTTACGAGCGACCAAGCGGGCCGGCCGAGCGGAGCGGCGATTGCACCGGCACTGCTTGCTGGCAAGGAGTGGTTGGCTATCATCGAGACGGCCCCCGCATCCGTGTTCAGCCGCGTTCCGGCGGCCATTCAAAAAACCTCCTCGCTGGTGGGGCTGCTTGCCATCCTTGCCGCAGCCTTGCTTGCGGTGCTGCTGGCGCGCTCATTGACGCGGCCGATCGGGCGTTTGACCGCAGCGGTGGAGGCGATCGGCAGCGGACGGCGCGCCGATATTCCCGTCGATGCGAGCGGAGAGACAGGCGTGCTGGCGCGGGCATTTGCCCAGATGGTCGAAGAAACGAGAGCGAAGACAGCCGCTCTTGAACGCGAGATCGAGGAGCATCGCCGCACCGAGGCCGCGCGAAGCCATCATGAAGCGCGCGAGCGCTTGTTCAGCGCCGCCGTCGAATCCTCCGACGACGCGATCGTGATGCAATCGCTCGACGCCGTCATCACCGGCTGGAATGCCGCCGCCGAACGCCTCTACGGCTATTCGGCGGATGAGGCGATCGGGAAATCCACCTCGATCATCGTCCCGCCCGACCGACGCGAGCAAGGCAAGGACTATTTGCAGCGGCTCGCCCGAGGTGAAGCGATCGAACGCTTCGAGACGGTGCGCCTCCGCAAGGATGGCGCACCGGTCGAAATCTCACTCAGCCTGTCGCCGATCAGGGGCCCGTCGGGCGAGATCATCGGCGCCTCCGGCACCGCGCGCAGTCTGACCGAGGCGCGGCGGGCCGAGCGGGCGCTGCAACAGCAGCTCGAGGAACGGCGGCAGATCTTCGAGACCTCTCAGGATCTGATCATGGTGATGGACGCGCGCGGCCACATCGCGCAGATCAGTCCGAGCAGCGAGGCCATTATCGGCTACCGGCCGGAGCAGATGATCGGCCGCAGCGGCGCCGATTTCATTCATCCCGGCCATCTCGACCAGTCGCGCGACGAGATGCGCGCGCTCAGGCGCGGCGAGCGGCTGAAGCTTGCCGACACCCGCTGCTTCCACAAGGACGGTCGCGAGGTGTGGCTCTCCTGGCTCGGCAGCTGGTCCGACCATGCCCAGCGCTACTTCTTTGTCGGCCGCGACATGACGGAGGCGAGGCTTGCACAGGAGTCCTTGCGGGAGAGCGAACAGCTTGCGCGCAACATCGTCGAGACCTCGCTCGACGCTTTCACCCAGACCGACCAGGCCGGTGCCATCCTGAGTTGGAACTCGCAAGCCGAGAAGCTCTTCGGATGGACGCGTGAGGAAGCAATCGGCAAGAATGCGATCGAGCTTTTCGTCGCCCCCAGTGAGCGCGAAAGCGTCAGGGCCAGACTGAAGCTCTTTCTCGAGTCCGAGCAGCAATCGCTGGCCAATCCACGGCGCGAACTTTTGGTACGGCGGCGCGACGGCAAGGAATTCAGGGCCGAGCTCAGCGTCACGGCGCTCCGGCGACGCGAAGGTGTCCTCTTCAATTCGTTCTACCGCGACCTGACCGACAAGATCGCGGCCGACGAGCGCATCCGCCAGGCCGAGAAGATGGAGGCGGTCGGCCAGCTCACCGGCGGCGTGGCGCACGACTTCAACAACATCCTCACCGTGATCACCGGGACGATTGAGATCCTGGCCGACGCGGTGGCCAAGGAGCCGGAGCTCGCCGCGATCACGAAGATGATCGACGAGGCCGCCGGGCGTGGCGCCGAGCTGACGCAGCACCTGCTGGCGTTTGCGCGCAAGCAGCCGCTCCAGCCGCGCGAAATCGACGTCAACGCGCTGATCATCGACACCGCGAAACTGTTGCGGCCGACGCTGGGCGAGCAGATCCACATCGAATCGGTGTTCGAGGACGAGAACTGCGTCGCGATCGTCGATCCCAGCCAGCTCACCACCGCGATCCTCAACCTCGCGCTCAATGCCCGCGATGCCATGCCCGGTGGCGGCAAGCTGATCGTGGAGACGGGGGCGGCCTATCTCGACGAGGTCTATGCCAGCGTCAACGACGTCCCCCCGGGTCACTACGTGATGATTGCCGTGAGCGACACCGGCAGCGGAATTCCCGCCAACATGCTGGCCAGGGTGTTCGACCCCTTCTTCACCTCGAAGGGACCGGGCAAGGGCACCGGACTCGGGCTTTCGATGGTCTACGGCTTCATCAAGCAGTCCGCGGGCCATATCAAGATCTACAGCGAAGAAGACCACGGCACCACGATCAAGATGTATCTGCCGCCCGGCAAGACGCCGACGTTGGTCGGCGACAGCGTGACGCCGGCGAGCATTGAGGGCGGACACGAAACGATCCTTGTGGTCGAGGACGACCGGCTGGTGCGCGACTACGTGCTGGCGCAGCTGCATTCGCTCGGTTACGTCACCTTGCAGGCTGCGAACGCCGCGGAGGCGCTCGCAATCGTCGCCGCCGGAAAGCCGTTCGACCTCCTGTTCACTGACGTCATCATGCCCGGCAAGATGAACGGACGTCAGCTCGCCGACGAACTGCAGAGAACGCGTCCCGATCTCCGGGTGCTCTACACGTCCGGCTATACCGAGAACGCGATCATCCATCACGGCCGGCTGGATTCGGGCGTTCTGCTGCTGGCGAAGCCCTATCGCAAATCGGATCTGGCCCGGACCATCCGCAAGGCGCTGAGCAGTTGATAGCGCATCGGGCTGGGTGAGAACCCGTAGCCCGGGGGAGCGAAGCGATACCCGGGAACACTCCGAGCCAAGTCCCGGATGTCGCTTCGCTCATCCGGGCTACGACATGTCACCCACGGAATTTACGACGCGCGCTGGGCCGCGGTCATTACGATCCGGATCAGATCGGCGGCATTGCGCGCGCCAAGCTTCTTCATGATGTTGGCGCGATGGTCCTCGATGGTACGCGGGCTGATGCCCAGCGTGCGGCCGGCCTCCTTGTTGGAGGCGCCGGCGGCAAACTGCTCGAGCACCTCCCGCTCCCTGCGCGTCAACGGCTCGCGCCCGGGGAAATGCAGCGAGCCGAACTTCGGCGCCGCGTTCTCCGACTGCCTGCGTGCATAAGCACCGATCGCCTCGTCGAGCCGGCCGACGATCTCGCTGCCGCGGAACGGCTTCTCGATGAAGTCGAGCGCGCCGCTCTTGATGGCCCCCACCGCCATCGCGATATCGCCCTGTCCGGAGATCATGAAGATCGGTGCCGGATAGTCCTCGCCGTGCAGCTCATTGAGAATATCGAGGCCTGATTTTCCGGGAATGTGCACGTCGAGCAGGACCGCTGCAGGTGTGCGGCTTCGCGCGACGGAGAGCAATGCTGCACCGTCCGCAAAACAGATCACCTCATAGCCCGCCGCCTTCAACACCATCGACAAGGTGTCGCGAACGGCAGCGTCGTCGTCGACCACGAAGATTTCACCGCGAGAGCTTTGTTCGGCCATGTGCCACACATCCGGTTGGCATGAAGGACTCGCGTCCGCCCCAACCGTTATGGCGTTCGGCGCGGATTCGGCCCACCGTATTTGTACGGGACATGGACTTAACGCACAAGTAGCGGCGAGGCGCCTAATTGCAGGGGACGGAGAATATCCATGCTAATTTGGCCGCTATGCCGCCTCTCGTGGCAATGCCCGAGGTCGAGAGCCGTAAGCTGATTGCGGCTGACCTTCGCATGCTGATCTCGCAGATCGAGACCGGCATGCGCCGGACCGCCACAGCCATGGAGCAAGAACACGGGAGCGATCCGGAAGGTTCCGTCGACGTCTTCGTGCTCGACGATGTCACACCGCGGTGCGCCACGGCGATCGACGCGCTCGACGCCTGCCGGGCCGGCCTTGGCCACGCCCTGGAACGCCTGTCGGAAGCCGGTAGCACGGTGTAGATCGCGATCGCGGCGACGCGGCGACCGCATTCTTTCATCGCATGGCGGCTCAGGCGCGGTGCCGCTCCACGATGGCGTCGGTGGCGACACCACCCCAGGTGTGGATCGCCGGCAGGCCCATCGCGGTCTTGCCAAGATTGGCGAGGCTGATGCGCAACGCGGCGAGATCCAGCGGCTTGGGCAGGCTCTGGAGCTCGATCCCGACGGAACGGGCGAAGCTGCGGGCGGCGCTGCGGCGCTTGCCGTCCATGCCGCTGATGACGATCACGGCGCCGCCAAATTTCGCCTTCGCCATCTCGCCCAGCACGTCGACACCGTCGCCATCCTCCAGCACGAGATCGAGTGTCACGCAGTCGAAGCGCGCGGCGCGGAGCTTTTCGATCGCTTCGGCCACGGACGGC
The DNA here is from genome assembly GCF_055807455.1 of Bradyrhizobium sp. Kon58. Classification (NCBI taxonomy): domain Bacteria; kingdom Pseudomonadati; phylum Pseudomonadota; class Alphaproteobacteria; order Hyphomicrobiales; family Nitrobacteraceae; genus Bradyrhizobium; species Bradyrhizobium sp. Kon58. Next base: position 2,134 of record NZ_JBVVOT010000036.1, on the reverse strand, counting down.
GCCACGGTGACTTCGTGGCCGGCCTGCTTGGCCGCGACCGTGATCAGGCTGCGCTGCGTGGCGTCGTCATCGACCACCAGAAGCTGAAGTGCACGCCGCTCGGCGCCGTCGGGCAGGTTTGACGGGAGAGGTGAGAAAGAGCTTCTGGGCATTGCGGTATCCTGAGATTGAGACCGGCAATGGATACACGGTTCGCGCTGAGGCGACGTAAAGCCGCGACGGCAAATTCAGTCGGTTGTTTCAGCAAATGTGAACCAACCTCGCGGAACACGGCAACGAGACCAGGTGAAGATCACGCCGCCTCGTCACGGCCACCGGCGGCCCGCTTCTTCCGGTTCTTGCCACGCAGGAATTGGATGTCCATTTCGACGCCGTTGACGCGCACCAGTTCGCAGCGGCGGTAGGCAAGGCCGGTGGACGACAGCAGCAGGAAGAACTCTTTGAGGTTCAGGCCCTGAATCGAGCCTTCCACCGTCAGGATGGCGTCGGTGTCGGAGATCGCGTTGAGCTTGCAGTCACGGCGCCAAGTGCCGTCGATGGCCATGATGCAGACATCATAGCCGCGACTGAACGTCACGCGTTCCACGCCCTTGCCATCCTCGGCCATGTCTATCGTCCTGCCATGACCGCTACGCGCGGCGCGGCGCCGGCAAGAGCCGGCTTGGCGGCCGCGGCACGCGGGTCGTTCGGCTTGTAGAGACCGCGCTTCTCCGGAATCGGCTTGAACGTGTCGGTCAGTCCGACCACCGTTTCGGCGGCGCCCAGCACCAGGAAGCCATCTCCCTCGATCTGGCGAGCCAGGCGGTTGAAGATGTTGATCTTGGTGTCCTGGTCGAAATAGATCAGCACGTTGCGGCAGAAGATGACGTCGAAGGTGCCGAGCTGAGCGAAATCGTGCAGCAGATTGAGCTGCCGGTGCTGGATCATCGCCCGCAGTTCGGGATTGATCTGCCAGGTCTCGCCGGTCTGCTTGAAATATTTCATCAGCATCTGAATCGGCAAGCCACGCTGCACTTCGAACTGGCTGTAGATGCCGGCCTTGGCCTTCTCGAGCACCTCCTGCGACAGGTCGGTCGCGATGATCTCGACGCGCCAGCCGGTCAGGGCCGCCCCCATCTCCTTCAGGCTCATCGCCAGCGAATAGGGCTCCTGCCCGGTCGAGCCGGCGGCGCACCAGATGCGCACGCTTCGGCGGCCGGCGCGCGCCTTGATGATCTCCGGCATGATGGTCTCACGGAAATGATCGAACGGGACCTTGTCGCGAAAGAAGAAGGTCTCGTTGGTGGTCATCGCCTCGACCACGCTGGTGACGAGCGCGCCCGAGCCAGCGCCTTGCAGCTTCTGCACGAGCTCGCCGATGCCGGAGATCCCGGCCTTGCGCGCCAGCGGCAACAGCCGGCTTTCAATCAGATATTGCTTGTCTGCGGACAGATCGAGCCCGGAATGATCCCTCAGGAACTTACGCAGATACTCATACTCGGTCGGGGTCACTGATAGGCCTCTCGGAAGCTGTACTGGGAACACTCTGGCCGGAACACTCCGCCAGATAACTCAGACCATGGCTTGTCCGACCGGGATCAAGCCGACTTCAGCGAATTTGTCGGCGATGATGTCTTTATCGAAGGGCTTCATGATGTACTCGTTGGCGCCGCCGCTGAGCGCCTGAGCGATATGAGCCACGTTGTTTTCGGTGGTGCAGAACACGACCTTGGGCTGGTCGCCGCCGGGCAGTCGGCGCATGTGGCCCATGAACTCGAAGCCGTCCATCACCGGCATGTTCCAGTCCAGCAGCACAGCGTCGGGCAGCTTGTGCTGACAGACCTCGAGCGCCTTGGAGCCGTCCTCGGCCTCCGTGACTTCGAATTCCAGGCCTTCCAGGATCCGGCGTGCGATCTTGCGCACGACGCTGGAATCATCGACCACCAAACACGTCTTCATTTCGGTTCTCCGGCTTCGATGTTTTCGGGGCTCACGCAGCCATTTGCACTTCGGTCTTGAGCTCGAGGACGCGATCGACGTCGAGGACGACCATGAGCTGGCCGTCGAGACGGTGGACACCGCCGGCGAGCTTGGCCATGCGGGGGTCGAGATTGACGGGGTTTTCTTCCATGCCGTCCTCGGCGAGCCGCAGCAC